>JBCCSK010000384.1:0-5865 GCA_039200205.1 Planctomycetota bacterium | reverse complement strand
GTCCACAGGTCGAAGCTGTGGAGGGACGACGAGGAGTTCCTGAAGTGATATGAACTGTCCCGGCAAAGCGACCAAAGCATCCAGAAGCATCCTGCCGGCCGCGGCCCAGGAGGTGCGCGAGGGATCGCCCGTCTCTCCGGCCCACGCAGCGATGCTGGAGCGCGGCCTCGAGTACCTCGTCGCGAGCCAGTCGCAGAGCGGATCGTGGGAGAACGACGCCGGCGTCACCGGCATCTGCGTCATGGCGCTGATGTCGTCCGGCGAAGACCCGAACTTCGGACGCTACGCGGAGAGCGTGCGTCGCGGCGTCCGCTCGATGGTGCGCAGCCAGAGCTCGGGGTCGGGGCAGATCGGGAGCGGGATGTACCAGCACGGCTTCGCGATGCTCGCCCTCGCCGAGTGCTACGGCGCAGTCGACGAGCGGATGCTGGCGGAGGATGGCGAGGCACCGAAGCGCACCGTCGTCGAGGCGCTCGAGCTGGCCGTGCGCTGCGCGATCACGTCCCAGGAGAAGAACCCGTTCAACGCCTGGCGCTACTCGCCGAGCTCGACCGACGCGGACACGTCGGTCTCGGGTGCCGTCCTGATGGGCCTCCTCGGCGCGCGCAACGCCGGCATCGCCGTGCCCGACGTCGCGATCGACGACGCGCTCGCGTACTTCGAGTCGATGACCTCGTCGAGCGGGACGGTCGGATACTCCGGCGTCGCGAGCTTCGGCGACTCGGTCGCGCGCTCCTCGATCGCGGCGCTCGTCGCGTGCGTTGGAAAGCGCCGCGGCATCGGGACCTTCGACGCGCTGGAGGGGTACGTCGTGAAGCAGAAGGAGCGTCTGCAGTCGGGGAGCCACCCGTGCTACGCGCGCTACTACCTGTCCCAGGCGCTGTTCCAGCTCGACCACGCTGCCTGGAAGGAGTGGGCGGCGCTCAACACGCGCGACCTCGTCACGCGCCAGGAGAGCGACGGGAGCCTCCCGATGCCCGGTTCGTTCCACGGGCCCTCGTACCAGACCGGGATGCTGCTCCTCTCGAGCGCGCTCGGGTACACCCTCCTGCCGATCTACGAGCGATGAGCCTGGTCACGATCGCGATCGCGGCGCTCCTCGCGCAAAGCCAGGGTGCGGACGAGCTGCGCGCGAGCCTCACGTTCAACGACGGTTCGAGCTACGCCGGCATCCTCGATCGGGAGTCGCGGACCGGACTTCGGATCCAGACGCGGGGCTTCGACCAGCCGGCGACGATCGACCTCGACGTCCTCGCGTCGCTGGTCGTCGAATCCGGATCCTCATCGCCTGCGTCCGGAAGGGACGGGCTGACGCTCCTTCGCCGTCAGGCCGTTCGCGGCCGCTTCGTCGGTCTGACCGAGGAGGCGGTCGTGTTCGAGAGCGACCGCTTCGGACGGCTGGTCGTCCCGCGCGACGCATGCGGTGACGTGATGCCGCCCTCGTTGGTTCAACGCGCGTCTCGGGCGGAGCTCAAGCCGCTCTGGGAGCCGTGGATGGGGACCGTCGACGGGCGCGACGGTCTCGAGGTCGTCGACGACGCGCTCGTGCTGCGGACCCGCGGCGCCGTCGCTGCGCGCGAGTGTCTCGCGGGAGGGACGACGGTCGAGCTTCGACTCGCCTGGCAGGGGGAGCCCGAGTTTCGCATTCACGTGGGCGGCGACCACCGAGCCGATCCGCCCACGGGCGTGGTTCTCCAGCCGTGGGATCGAGTGATGGTCCTGTACACGTTCGACGGCGAGACGCTCGACTCGGTGACGACGGGCGTCGATCTGGAGAGCGACAGCGCGGCGACGCTCCGCTTCTTCGTCGACGACGAGTGGGTGCGCCTCGCGAGCGTCGAGACGGCGGACGGGAGCGTGCTTCCCGTCGAGAGCCGCGTCCGACGCTCGACCGGCGGCGGGGTCGTCGCGATCGAGGCGCTCGGACGATCGATGAGGGTCCTCGGCGCCAAGATCACGGCGGGCGGCGGACCGCGCCTCGCGCGGACGGTGCTCGCGAGTGAGGTGGGCGACTTCGACGCCGCCTCTCGGACCTTCACGGTCGACGGTGAGAGCGTCCCGTTCGACGAGTCCGAGGGCATTCGTCTGAGCTGGGGACCGTCGCGCCGCGCGCTCACGGTCGCCGAGCCTGCGGTCGGCTACGTCCGCCTCACCTGCCGCGACGGAGAGGCGATCGAGTGCTCGCTCCTGGGCGTCACGGACGGCGCGCTTCGGGTTCGCCCACGCTACGCCGAGGACGACGTCGACGTTCCCGTCGAGGAGCTCCGGGAGCTGTTCCGTTCGCCGCGAGAGCCGCGTCGAGGCGCGGCGCGCGGACTGCTCAGCGTCGCGCATCGACCGGAGACGGCGGTGCGGATGTCACGGCTCCGCGTCGATGGCGATGCCGCGTCGGTGCGGATCTACGGGTTCGAGGACGACGTCGACCTCGAGACCGGAGTGCCCTTCACGATGAGACGCGAGGGCGGCGCTCGACTGCGCTTCTACAATCGGGCGTTCCCGCACGTGGCTGTCCTCCGCGACGGGCAGCTGCTTCCGATCCGGGTCGTGCGCGCTTCGGACGACGCCCTCGACTTCGAGTCGCCGTTCTTCGAGGGGGAACGCACCGTCGCGAAGGCGGCGATCGAGGCGCTGTTGGTCGACCCGGTCGCCGCGGCGGGGCTGCTCGATCGTGCGCCCGGATCCCTGGACTCCGACGAGGACGCCGAGTTCCGAGTCGCCGAACAGATCGACGGGGCGCGAGCGCTCGTCCGCGTCACGTCGCCGACCGAGGAGCAGAGGGACCGCACGGAGCGGATCGAGCGCGCGCTTCGCGTGCCCCGCGACCAGGCGGAGGACCCGGGAACGCACCTCTTCCTCGCGAAGAACGGGGACCTGCTCCGGGCGGACCTCGCTGCGATCAGCGTCCAGGGACTCGTGACCGCGCGCGGCGGCGCGGCGCCGCCCATGCAGTTCCCGATCGATCGCCTCGCATCGGTCGTCCACGTGGCCCCTGACCCGGAGGACGAACCGGTCGGCGCCGTCGACGGCGCCGAGTGGTCCTTCCGGGTCGGAATGGCGGACCAGGTCGGCAAGACGGCTCTCCTTCGCGGACAGGTGCATGCGGCCCGCGACGGATGGCTCGATCTCGACCACGCGGTCTTCGGGAGGCTGCGGCTGCAGCTCGACGCGGTCGCGCAGCTGGAGTCGCGTGCACCTGCCGCCGCGTCGCCCTACGCGTTCACGTCGTGGACGACGTGGCCGATGCCGGCGCCCGCGATCGAGTCCGAAGAGGGCAAGTGATCAGCGACGCCAGGCGAGCACCTTGCGCAGGACGCTCGCCTTCCCTGGCGTCAATCGCGTCCTGTTGTACGCGTCCCCCGCGCGGCGGATCGCGTCGGCCACGGTGGGGTAGGGGTGGATCACGCTCGCGAGCGAGCCCAGGCTCGTTCCGTTCTGCACGGCGGTCGTGACCTCGCTGATCATCTCGCCCGCGTGCGCGGCGACGACCGTGCCGCCGAGGACCCGGCCCTTGCGGTCGTGGACGATCTTCACGAAGCCGTCGTCTTCGGCGTCCAGGACCGCGCGGTCGTTGTCGCCGAGATCGACCTCGATCACGGAGTGGTCGACGCCGCGCTCCGCCGCCATCGCTTCGGTCAGGCCGACGTGGGCGACCTCGGGGTCCGTGTAGGTCGCCCACGGAATGACGAGGTCGCTCGCCTTCGCGCGTCCGAAGAAGAGCGCGTTCCGGAGGACCGTTCGCGCGAGGAAGTCGGCCGCGTGCGTGAACTGGAAGCGCGAGCCGACGTCGCCTGCGGCGAAGATCTTGCCGTTGCTCGATCGCAGGTGATCGTCGACGCGGATGCCGGACCGGCGATCGAATTCGACGCCCGCTTCTTCCAGACCGATCCCGTCGACGTTGGGCGAGCGTCCGATCGCGAGCAGGATCTGATCCGCCTCGATCGCGTCCTCGCCCGCCTCGGTCGTGACGATGACCCTCTTGGCCCCGCCGCTCCTCTCGAAGCGCGCGACGCGCGCGCCAAGGCGCAGCTCGACGCCGTCCTCGCGCATCGCCGCGGCGACCACCTCGGCGGCGCGAGGATCGTCGTTCCCGAGGATGCGCGGCCCCGCTTCGACGAGCGTGACCTTGGACCCGAAGCGGGCGAAGGTCTGGGCCATCTCCGAGCCGATTGGACCGCCGCCAACGACGACGAGGCGTCCGGGGAGCTCCGTGAGGGAGAACAGCGAGCGGTTCGTCAGGACGCCGACGTCCTCGATCCCGGGGATCGGGGGCATCGCAGCGCGGGCTCCGGTGGCGACGACCGCCCTCGCGAACTCGAGCTTCCGGCCGTCGACCTCGAGCGAGGTCGGCCCGGTGAAGCGGCCCTCGCCGAGGTAGACGTCGACGCCGAGGTCGCGAAAGCGCTCGGCGGAGTCGTGGCGCGCGATCTCCGAGCGTCGCGCTCGCATGCGCTCCATCAGCGCGGCGAAGTCGACGGTCACGTCGCCGACGGAGACGCCCAGTCGGTCGGCGCGCCGGGCTTCCGCGGCGGCTCGCGCGGATCGGATCAGCGCCTTCGACGGCACGCATCCGGTGACGAGACAGTCGCCCCCGAGGAGGTGTTTCTCGACCAGCGCGACCTTCGCGCCGAGGCCGGCCGCGCCCGCAGCGGCGACGAGTCCGGCGGTGCCGCCGCCCAACACGACGAGGTTGTAGCGGCCGTCCGGGGTCGGGTTGGTCCAGCCTGTCGGGTGCGTGCGATCGCGCAGCAGCTGGTTCGAGCTCTCGAGCGGCTGAAGCTCGGGCAGTTCGTCGACCGTGGTCGTCATCGTTCCGTCTCCGTCGTTGCGCCGTTCATCTGCGCGTGCTCGCGCATCCTCGCGCGCGCCGTTCGCGTGAGGACCACCGTCACCACGAGCGTGGCGACGAGTCCGAAGGCGAGCAGCGCCCACTCGAAGGGGCTCTTCTCGGCGCCCGCCGCGACGTCGCGGCCGATCGCGCCGAAGTAGACGTACAGCAGGGTCCCCGGGAGCATCGCGATCCAGCTGACGAGGATCGCGGGCACATAGCGGACGCCCGTGAGGCCGAGGAGGTAGTTCAGTGCGCTGAAGGGGACGACGGGCGAGAGCCGCAGCAGTCCCACGACCTTCCAGCCTCCGTCCGCGATCGCATCGTCGATCGCGCGGAAGGAGTCGCGCTCCCCGGCGAAGGTCTCGACCCGCTTGCGCAGGAGCGTCCGTGCGAGCAGGAAGGCGATCGCCGCGGCCGTCGTCGACGCGATCGAGACGACCACGGTGCCCTTGAAGAGGCCGAAGAGGGCCCCCGCGCCGATCGTGATCGCCGATCCGGGCACGAACGCGAGCGCGGCGACGATGTAGAAGAGGCCGTAGGCCAGCGGAGCCCAGGGGCCGAACGACTCGACGCGGGACGAGACGGCTGCGAGCCACTCGTCGACCGGCAGAGCGCGGGCGACGAGTACGAGCCCGACGAGGCCACCCAGGATCAGGACGGGACGCAGGAGGCTCCTGCGACGGGCCGCGGGGCTTGGCTCGGTCGTCGTTTTCATGAGCGCGGTGCGGGAGAGGGTGGTCGACATGATGACCCTCTGTTCTCGCCAGTCCGTGATTCGTGACCGCCAGATCTGGAGGCGGTGCGAGGGCGAGCGACCCTGACCCACTGGCTTGGAGCCTCCGCGCGACGGGGCGAGCGACCCTAACCCGGTTTGGAGCGTACGCGCCCCTCCGGCGCCGAAGGCGCCGGAGGGGCGCGTACGCTCCAAACCGGGTTAGGGTCGCTCGCCCCGTCGCGCGGAGGCTCCAAGCCAGTGGGTCAGGGTCGCTCGCCCTCGCACCGCCTCCAGATCTGGCGGTCACGAATCACGGACTGGC
>JBCCSK010000383.1:0-5909 GCA_039200205.1 Planctomycetota bacterium | reverse complement strand
CGTCACGATCGCCCTTAGGCGTCTCCAGGTACATCGGAGTCTTCGCGAACCGACGGTCGTTCATCAGCCAGCGGAACGGCTCGAGGCCCATCTCACCCTCGCCGATCGCCGCGTGGCGGTCGACCCGCGACCCGAACGGCTTGAGCGAGTCGTTCGCGTGGAACGCCCGCACCAGCTTGCAGCCCACGACGCGATCGAGCTCGCGCATCGTGGCGAGGTACTGCCGCTTGGTCTCCATCGCGTAGCCGGCGGCGAACACGTGGCACGTGTCGAAGCAGACGCCGAGCCGGTCGGGGTCGGCCACCCGGCCGAGGATCTCGCCGAGGTGCTGGTACAGCTCGTGCGCCTGCCACGCCGCGGACTCGGGCTCGGCGGCGCGGTAGTGCCACGCGAGCCCCTGCGGCTTCTCCTCGATGTGGGAGCCCTGCACCCGCCCGCACACGTCCTCCAGGAGCGGACGCACGCGCTCCTTCCACACCGGCGCAGGCGAGGGAAGGAGCGAGCGGACCTCGTCGTCGCCGGGCCACTGGGCGCAGCGGCCGTGCTCGGCGATGAAGCCGACGCCGGTGCCGCCGAGATGCTTGGACAGGAACTCGTGCGTCCGGCCGGACACGATCCAGGGCTCGACGCCGGGGGTCGCGGCCAGCGCGGTGAGCAGCGACGTGAGCTCCTCCGACGGGACGGCCGCCTCGGGGTCGACGACGAGCTCGCGCAGCGTGCCGTCGTAGTCGAGCGCGACGACGCGGTCGGTCGCCTCCGCCCAGCGCGCGTCGAGGGCCTCGCGCAGCTCGCCCTCGATCCGAACCGGGGCCGCGCTCCGCACCGAGCCCTCGATCTCGCCGAGCATCGACGCGGTCCAGCGGTGGATGTCGTCCCTCTGGATCCGCTCGCGCATCGGCGCCATCCGCCGCGCCTGCTCGTCCTCGTCCATCGCGAGCGCGCGGCGGAACGCCGTCTTCATCGCGTCGATGTCGTAGGGATTGACGTGCAGCGCCTCCGTGAGCTCCCACGAGGCGCCCGTGAATTCGGACAGCACGAGCACGCCCCCGTTGGAGAGGCGCGACGCGACGAACTCCTTGGCCACGAGGTTGAGCCCGTCGCGGAGCGGCGTGACGACACAGACGTCCGCGACGCGGTAGAGCGCGAGCAGCTGATCCGGCCCCACCCCGCGGAGCTGGTAGTGCAGCGGCTGGAGCCCGACGCGGCCGAATCGGCTGTTGATCTCCCCGGCCAGGCGCGCCGCCTCCTCCTGGAGCTCGCGGTACGCGTCGACCTCGACGCGGCTCGGGACCGCGATCTGGAAGAACACGACCTCTTCCGCGAGCGACGGCTCCTCCTCCAGCATCTCCTTGAACGCGCGCAGGCGCTCGAGGATGCCCTTCGTGTAGTCGAGTCGCTCGACGCCGAGCAGGACCCTTCGCCCGTCGGCGGCTTCGCGCGCCTCCGCGAGCGCCGCCGCGACGTCGGGTTCATCGCTGGGTCTCTCCCACGGGGTCGGATCGATGCCGAGGGGCTGGGCGACGAGCGAGACGCGGCGCCCCCCGAAGTCGACCGAGTGACTCGTGGTCTCGACACCGAGGACGCGGCGGGCGGCCGAGCGGAAGCAGCGCAGGTACTCCAGCGTGTGGAAGCCGATCACGTCGGCGCCGAGCAGTCCGGTCAGCGTCTCCAGCCGCGAGGGCAGCGCGCGGAAGATGCCCGTGTGCGGGAACGGCACGTGCAGGAAGAACCCGATCCGCAGGTCGTCGCGCTGCGCGCGAATCATCGCGGGCACGAGCATCAGCTGGAAGTCCTGGACGAACACGACATCGCCCGGACGCGCTTCCTCGACGACGGCGTCCGCGAAGCGCTGGTTCACCGCCCGGTACGTGCGCCAGTCGTCCCGGTCGAATTCGACGCGCTCGACGAAGCCGTGCAGGAGCGGCCAGATGCAGCGGTTGCTCGCGCGCAGGTAATAGCGCTCGTGCTCGTCCGGAGTGAGCCCGATCGGGTGGAAGCCGTCCGCGCGCAGCAGCGCCTCGGCCTCGACGGGGACGCTCCCGTCCTCGGTCGCCAGGCCGGGCCAGCCGATCCAGACGCCGCCGGAGTCGCGGTGTGGCCCCGCGAGTCCGGTCGCGAGCCCCCCCATCGTTCGCTCGAGGGACCAGGGAACTCCGTCCCCGCCGCGAAGCTTGACCGGGAGTCGGTTGCTGACGAGCAGGAGGCGGTGGGCGTCGCGGGCGGACATCGCCCGTCATCGTCGCCGATGATGGGAGCGCGAGCAAAGGCCGCGCGCCCGGATCACTCGTCCCCGTCGACCTCGCCGAACGTCCCGTCGACGAAGGCCTTGAAGCCCTGAACCGCCGTGCGCTGCGTGTAGAACTCCAGGCCGCGCAGAGCGCCGAGCTCCTCGCCGCCACCGGCCCTGCCGGGCCCGCCGTGGACGAGGTTCGGCAGCACCATGCCCGGCGGAAGCGCCTGCTCTGCCATCCGGTCGGAGCCCATCCAGACGCGCCCGTGGAAGGGTGCGACATCCAGGACGAAGCGCTCGGACCAGCCGGCGTCGTTCGAGTACGCCGAGACGACGAGACCGCCTCCGCCGCGGTTGACGAGCGCAGCCGCGTCCTCCGCCGTTCCGTCGTAGGGCACGATCGTCGCGACCGGTCCGAAGACCTCCAGCGAGTGGAGCACGTCGGCCGAGGCGTCGCGTGCGACGAAGAGCGTCGGCGAGACGAAGCATCCGTCGCGGGGCGGCTCGGCGCCGCCGTGGACGACGTCGGCCACCTCGGACAGGCGGGCGATGCCGTCGCGGACGTCGGCGTGCTGGGCCGAGTGGGCCACCGGGCCGAGGCGCGTGGACTTCTCCTGCGGTTCCCCGAGCGGGTAGCGGCCGAGCTCGGCGACGAGGTCGGCCTTGACCTCGTCGACGCGGTCCGCCGGAACGAGCACGCGCCGGACCGCGGTGCACTTCTGCCCCGCCTTCTGACACATGTCGAGGCCGACGTTCCCGATGAACAGACCGTAGGCCTCAGAGTCCGCGTCGGCGTCGGGCGCGAGCACCGCCGCGTTGATCGAGTCGGCCTCGATGTTCACGCGCACGTTGTGCGCGACGAGGTTCTCGTTGCCGCGGATGATGCGGCCGGTCGCGGCGGAGCCGGTGAAAGCGACGCAGTCCTGCACGTCGAGGTGGTCGAGCAGGTCGCCGGCGCTGCCGCAGAGGAACTGGAAGGCGCCCTTTGGCACGAGCCCCGAGTCGACGACGACCTGGGCGATGCGCCAGGCGATGAGCGCCGTCGCGGCCCCCGGCTTCTCGATCACCGGGACGCCGGCGAGGAGCGCGCACGAGGCCTTCTCCATCATCCCCCAGGCGGGAAAATTGAACGCGTTGATGTGGACGGCGACGCCGCGTCGCGGGACGCGGATGTGCTGGCCCCAGAAGCGCGCGGTGCGCCCGAGCTGCAGTCCGTCGCCGTCGGGCAGGAACGGGCGATCGCCGAGGCCCTTGCCGAACGCGGCGTAGGCCGCGAGCGTCCCGGTCGCCCCGTCGATGTCGAACTTCGCGTCGCCGCGCGTGTTCCCGCCGTTGCGCGCGCCCATGTCGATCAGCTCCTCGCGGATCTCGTGGATCGCCGCGGAGAGACCGCGGAGCATCGCGGCCCGCTCGGCGAACGTCATCGCGCGGAGCGCGGGGCCGCCGACCTCGCGGCCGTGGCGGACGACCTCGGCGAAGTCGAAGCCGCCGGTGCTGCAGGTGGCGACGACGTCGCCCGTCGTCGGGTCTTCGAGTCGCGTGCCTTCGCCCTCGCCGGCCTTCCAGTGTCCGGCGACGTAGCTCTCGAGGGTCTGCATGGTGGAACGGGTCGGGTCCTGGGCCGATCGAACGGGCGAAAGACGATATCCGATCGCGGCGCCGACGCGGCGCGCGACGGCCGATACCCTCCACGGATGAGCGATGCAGCCGCCACAGCCGCCCGCTTCCTTCCGCCGGGGTCGTTCGATGGCCGTGTCGCCGTCGTCACCGGCGGCGGCACCGGGCTCGGGATCGAGATCAGCCGTGGACTCGCCGCGCTCGGCGCGACCGTCGTCGTGCCCTCGCGAACCGCCGCGAACCAGGAGGCGTTCCTCGCCGAGGCCAAGGAGCGCGGCTGGAAGGCCGCTGGCGCCACGGTCGACGTGCGCGAGCCCGACGACGTCCGCCGCCTCGCGGAGAGCATCGTCGAGGAGCACGGCCCGGTCGACGTGCTCATCAACAACGCCGCGGGCAACTTCGTCTGCCCGGCCGAGCGGATGAGCGCGAACGCCTGGCGCGCCGTGCTCGGGATCGTCCTCGACGGGACGTTCTACTGCTCGAAGGAGTTCGGCAAGGGGATGATGGCCGAGGGCGAGGACGGCCAGCCCCGGGGCGGGTCGATCGTCAACGTCATCGCGACGTACGCCTGGACGGGCATGCCCGGCGTCGTGCACTCGGCGAGCGCCAAGGCCGGCGTCCTCGCGATGAGCAAGACGCTCGCCGTCGAGTGGGCGCGCTTCGGGATCCGCGTCAACTGCGTCGCGCCCGGGCCGTTCGAGTCCGACGGCGCGAAGCAGAACCTGTGGCCCAACGACCTCGTCGAACAGAAGATCCGCGAGTCCGTGCCGCTCGGCCGGTTCGCGACGCGCGAGGAGGTCGCGGCCCAGATCGTGTGGCTCGCGAGCGACGCCGCGGCCTACGTGACCGGGGCCAACCTGACGATCGACGGCGGGATGAGCCTCGGCGCGGGTCGCATGTGGGAACCGGGCCAGCGCATCGACCGCAGGCCGAAGGGGAGCGCGGACGGCGATCCGTCGTGAGCGGGAACCCGAGCGAGGACCGCGGCCACCTGGCGACCGAGGCCGCCAACCCGCGAGCTGAGGCCCTGGAGTCGCTCGACGCGCTGGAGGCCGTCGACCTGATGCGGACCGAGGACGCGCGCGTGCTCGACGCGCTGGAGGGCGCGCGCGAGGACCTCGCGCGGCTCGTCGAGATCGCGTCCGAGGCGCTCCACAGCGGCGGCCGATTGATCTACGTCGGGGCCGGCACGAGCGGCCGGCTCGGCGTGCTCGACGCGTCCGAGTGTCCGCCGACGTTCGGCGTCGAGCCGACGCTCGTCCAGGCGATCATCGCCGGCGGGGACGTCGCTCTGCGCAACGCCGTCGAGGGCGCCGAGGACGATCCGGGCGAGGGCGCCCGCGAGGTCGATGCGCGCGAGATCGGCGCGGGCGACGTCGTCGTGGGCATCGCCGCCGGCGGCACGACGCCGTTCGTCCACGGCGCGCTCCGGCGCGCGCGCGAGCGGGGCGCGAGGACGGCGTTCATCTCCTGCGTCCCCCGCGACCAGGTGCCGGACGACGACGACGTCTCGGTGCGCCTGCTGGTCGGACCCGAGGTTCTCGCCGGCTCGTCGCGCCTGAAGGCGGGCACGGCGACGAAGCTCGCCCTGAACACGCTGACGACGGTCGTCATGTCGCGCCTCGGCAAGACCCACCGCGGGCGCATGGTCGACGTCGACACGAGCGCGAACGCGAAGCTCGTCGATCGCGGTGCGCGACTCGTGATGGAGTTCGGCGACGTCGACCGCGAGCGCGCCCTCGCGCTGCTGGACGGCGCGGGCGGCCATGCGAAGACGGCGATCGTCATGGCGCGGACGGGCGACGACGCCGAGGCCGCCCGAGAGCGGCTCGCGGCCGCCAGCGGCGTGCTCGCGCGGGCCCTCGGTGAGGCCGAGTAGCCGTGGAGGCCAACGCTCTCGTTTGGGGCGGTCTCGCCCTCGCCCTCGTGATGTTCTTCACGTGGGCGCTGGAGGTCCATCGGACGATGCGCGAGGTGCTCCAGGAGCTGAAGCGGATCCGCGAGGAGCTCGAGGACCGGGGCCGCCGGCCGTAGGGCGAGCGACCCCGCGACCCAAACCCGG
>JBCCSK010000382.1:0-5909 GCA_039200205.1 Planctomycetota bacterium | reverse complement strand
GTGAGCGGCCCAAACCCGGTTTGGAGCGTCGGCGCTTGCGCGGACGCTCCAAACCGGGCTTGGGTCGCTCACTCCGCGACTCGTCTTCGAGCAGCTTGCTCTTCATCCAGGCCTGCGCGATGCGCCAGCCGCGATCGACCGTGCGGGTCGACACGCCCTCGATCGCCGCGATCTCCTGGATGGTCAGGCCGCCGAACCAGCGCAGCTCGGCGATGCGCGCGTTGCGCGGGTCGATCTCCGCGAACGACGTCATGAGGTCGTCGAGCGCGAGGATCGTCTCCGGCTCGTCGTCGAGCGCGCTCTCGACCTCGAACAGGGTCACGCGCTCCGCGCCTCCGCCGCGCTTCTCGGCGTGACGCGCACGGGCGTGCTCCAGGAGCACGCGGCGCATCGCCAGCGACGCGATCGCGAGGAAGTGGCCGCGATCGCCCCAGTCGCGGCTCTTCTGATCGACCAGCTTGACGTAGGCCTCGTTGACGAGCGCCGTCGGCTGGAGCGTGTGGCCGACGCGCTCACGCGCGAGGTGCGAGGCCGCGAGCCGCCGCAGCTCCGCCTGGACCGACTCCAGCAGCGCGCCGAGCGCCTCGTCGTCCCCGTCGCGGAGAGAGTCCAGAAGGCGCGTGACGTCGTGCTCCAAGGCGGGCTCCGTCAGTCGTTCGGTGAGGGGCGGTCGGGCTTGCGGGAGATGATCGCGAGGAGGTCATCGTAGAGCGCCGGGCGCTTCAGCACCGCCCGAAGCGGGCCGATCGCGACCTGGGCCTCGCCCTCGGCCGTGCGGCCAAACCGTGCGACGTGCTGGGTGCCGTCCTGCTCGACGAACCGCACCTGGACGACGTCGAGCAGCGCGGGCCGGCCGCCCTCGGGCAGGTGGCGCTCGGCCTTGAGGAAGAGGAGGTGGTCGAGGACCACGTCGAGCTCGCGCGCCGGCACGCTGGCGTCGATCGGGCGCCAGTCGTACTCGTTCGCTCGCTCGAACGAGCGCTTCGCGCCGTCCTTCTCGATCTCCAGTCCGCGCTGACGCGCGTTCGACAGCGACCACAGATCGCGGCTCAGGAACCCGTCGAACGACGCGTCGACGCGCGCCGCGAAGGCCGGATCGACGGACCCGACGACCGAGTCCCCGTCGCGCAGGAGCGGGACCAGCTCGGTCCCCTGCGGCGTGCGCACGGGATCGGCGAACGAGCCGCCCTGCACGATCCCCTCGATCGTCTCGATCCAGATCCCGCGGTCCGTTGGGCCGTCGGGGAAGAAGTCCGTCGTCGCGACGTCGGTGAAGTAGCGGATCACGCTGGCACCTTCGATCGCGCTCAGGAGGTCCGCGACCTCGCCGGCGTCGGCGGGCAGCTCCATCGAGTACTCCTCGCCGCCGTTGGCCGCGACCGTCCACGTCTCGTCGTCGAGCGTGAGGCGCAGCGAATCCGCGCCCCGGCCGAGGAAGACGTGCCGGAGCCGGCTGCGCTCGACGCGGGCGAAGCTGGACTCGTAGAAGTTCTCGACGGGCTCGCGGAGGCGGACCACGTCGTTGGGATCCAGCTCGTGGATCGTCGGTCGCTCGCCCCTTCGGGCGTAGACGCGATCGTCCCTGCTGCCGACGTGGAGCGACTCGGTCACCCCGTTCCCACTCGTGATCTTCACCGTCAGCCAGGGCGACTCGAGGCCGTAGCGCGTCAGGTCGGCGTCGGGCCGATCCGTGGCGAAACGCGCCGAGCGCATGCTGGAGAGGAACCGCCCCCAGAGGGCGAACAGGGTCGGATCCCCCATGGCCCGATCGGGCCGCTCGATGCGCCAGCCGTAGCCGTCGAGCCGCGCGAGCATTCCGAGCGACTCCTGTGCCTCCTCGCCGTACCAGCCCCCGACGCGCTCGATCTCGGCGATCTCGCTCGGGATCATCGAGAACAGGTTCCGCGCGCGGAAGTCCGCGAGCGTGAGCTTCAGGAGCGTCTCGATGTTCCGGACCGTGCGGTAGATACGCCCGTCGCGGCGCACGTAGATGCGAATCCCGTCGAGATCGACCGCGCCCACCTCGACCCGGACGCGTCGGACGCTCCCGTCCTCGAGCTTCTCCTCGGTCTCGAAGAACCCGTAGGGAGGCTCGAAGGACTTCGACGCCTCTTCGACGAGGGCGTCCGGGACCGGCGCCGCCTCGTTCCTGCGGATGATGAGATCGAACTTCTCGGCGAGCCCCGGCTCCATCGGCCAGGCCATCGGGTCCGTGATGAACCAGCGACCGGCCGAGTCCCGCTCGAAGCGAAGGTGACGCGAGGCGCGCAGGTTCTCCAGACGCACCGCGGTCACGCGGCGCATCTCGACGCCCGGGAACAGGGCCTCGACCTCGTCGAGCGGGTTCGCCTCCTCGTGCTCGGTCTGCCGGTACGCGACGTAGCCGAGGAGAGCGACCACGACGAAGAGGACGATCGGCGTGAGGCGGTTCATGCGGCGTCCTCCTGGACGCGGGGCTCCGGTTCGACGGGGCTCGTCCTGCGCCGGCTCCCGCGCACGCGCCGGAACCAGACGAACAGACCGGCCGCGAGCGCGGCGAGCGGAAGGTAGAACTGGGCGACGCGCGTGACGAAGACGAACCCCTCCGGCTCACCGGGCGGGAGGAAGCGCAGGTCCGGATCGCGCGGCGGCACGGCGATCCGGTGCTCGCGGTCGACGACCCAGTTGAAGACGGCGCGCATCAGGTCGGGCACGCGCAGGCTGCCGTCCGCGACGGCGTGGTTGCCGAAGACCGTCTGCGAGCCGAGCGCGACGATCCGGATCTTCGGGATCACCTCGAGGCCGACGGGCGCGTCGACCTCCTGCATGGGCTCGCGCTGGACCGTCGCGCCGAGGGGGAACGCTCCGAAGACGCCCTCGGTCGCTGCGTCGTAGCGGCGGTCGCACGGCGGCGCGTCGATCCAGGACTCGGGTGCCGACTGGAAGAGGTGCTGCGCGACGCCGTCCGGCGGCTGCTCGATGACGCGGACCTGATGCGCGAACGGGATGATCACCGTCGCGCCCTCTCTCTTGAGCAGCGAGAGCATCGGGTGCGTCGACATCTGCGTCGGACGGACGAAGTGCAGCTCGTTCTGGGCGACGCCTTCGACCACCCGCCCGGTCTGTCGATCGCGCGCGAGGACCATGACCCGTCCTTCGCTGACCTCCAGACCGAAGTGCTCCAGGAGGTCGGGGATGTCGCTGCGGAGCATCAGGTCGGGCAGCGTGTTCGGCGCGACGATCAGCCTGCCGCCGCGCTCGACGTAGTCGACGATATCGCCGTACATCGCCTCGGGCCAGCCCGCCTCGGGGGCGACGGCGACGAGCACCGCGCAGTCGTCGGGGAGCGGGCCGTCCTCCAGTCGGTTCCAGCGGTGCACGCGGAAGCCGTCCTTCTCGATGAGCTCTCCCAGGAGGCCCATGTCGTTCTGGCCGTCGTTCTCAAGCGGATCGGGCTCGCCGTAGCCGAACGTGAAGTACGCGTGCAGCGTCTCGCCGCTCGTCACGTCGAGCACTGCTTCGATGATCGCCTGCTCGGCGGAGAACTGCACGACGCGCGGCGGGACGTACTGGTTCGGAACCGGGTTCCCGAGGTCGATCAGCGCGAGGTCGCCCACGAGCGACAGGAACTTGCGCCGGTCACCGCGCGACACGACGAGGCCGTTCTCGAAGCCGCGCAGCTGCAGCTCCTGCTGGCGGATCTTCCACGCCTCCACGTCGCTCGTATCGACCGCCTCGACCTCGACTCTGCCCCCCGCGGCCGCCTCCATCAGCACGAGGAGCTTCTGGACCCGCACCCAGACGTCGCCCGCGAGCTGGGTGATCGGCTGCTCTTCGGGCTGGTAGAGCAGGTCGATGCGCACGTCGTCCTCGAGGTTCTCGAGGACGCTCTGCGCCGCCGTCGACAGCGTGTTGCTCGACGCCGCCGTCAGGTCGACGCGCTTGCGGATCCCGGGTCGCGCCGCGAGCCAGTTGATCAGGAGGACCGCGGCGAGAGCGAGCGCGATCGACGCGATGACCTGGGCTCCGATCCCGAGGCGCGAGAGCCTGCCGACGGACCGAGCGCGCGTCGAGCCGCTCATCCGCGCCACCTCCGCGCCTCGATCATGCGGGCGGTCAGGAACAGGAAGAAGGCCGTCCAGGTCACGAAGAAGACGATCTCGGACGTGTCGAAGACGCCGAGCTGGAACGAGCGCTCGAAGTGCCGAAAGGCATCCATGTTCGAGACGAGGCCGCCGACGGTCTCGTTCACCGCCTCGCGCGCCGCGTCGGTCCTCGCGAAGAGCGGAACGATGTAGTCGAGCGCGCGCGCGGCGAGCCACGGGATGACGAGCCACGCGACGCACGCGACCATGCTCAGGAACGCGGCGAGCAGCGGCGTCGACGTGAGGGTCGAGGCGAGCATCGCGATCGCGACGAAGAGTGCGGAGACGAACACCGTCCCGACCCACGTGCCGACGACGGCGGCCCAGTCGGGCGGTCCGCCGGCGAGCTGGAGCGCGCCCGCGTAGACGAGCGACGACGTCCACAGCAGCCCCATGAAGGCGGTCGCCGCACAGAACTTGCCGAACACGACGGCCCCGTCGCTGACCGGCGCCGTCAGGAGGTACTCCAGCGTGCCCGTGCGGGACTCCTCGGCGACCAGCCGCATCGCGAGCAGCGCCGGCAGGAAGATCATCGCGAGCCAGAAGATGATCCCCGACTGCGCGAACGAGAGCGAATCCGTGACGTCGCCGTTCGAGCCGACGAGCACGGCGTTGAAGAGCAGCCCGTTCAGGAACAGCACGACGAGGATCACGATCCACGTGAATGGCGCCTTGAAGAGCCCGGAGAGCTCGCGCCTCGCCACGACCCATGCGCCGGTCATGCGCGGTCGCCCTCGTCGTCCGAAGGAGTCGCGTCGCCACCGTCCTCGAGATCGAGGGTCGGCTCGACGCTCACGGGCTTCGACAGATCGCGCATCGCGCCCCGGTCGAAGGGGTTGAGGCTGTAGATCGTCTTGGGCGCGGCGTCGCCGGGAGTTCCGAGCGGGAGGGGCTGCGTGACGCTCACCGGCTCGGGGGGCAGTGCTGCGGCGGGCGCTGCGGGAGGCGGCGCGCTCTCTTCCGCGAGCGGCTCATCGAGCCCTCCGCCGACGACGAGACGCATGAACAGGTCCTCCAGCGTGGGGCGCTTCCAGGTGAGCTCGCGGAGCGCCCAGCCGCGCGTCATCGCGAGCGCGCCGATGTCCTCGCGCAGGTCGCCCTCGCCGCGGAGCACGAAGCCCTGGTGGATGCCGATGCGCTCGCCCACGTCGACCGACTCGACGCCGGGCAGCGTGCGGAGCAGGCCCGCCATCTCTTCGGGCGGGTCGGCGCTCATCGCCTCGACGATGAAGTGCCCCCCGCCGAGCGACGCGCCCAGCTCGGCCTGGGCGCCGTCGGCGACCTTCTTCCCCTCGTGGATGACGATGACGCGTGGCGCGACGCTCTCGATCTCGGCGAGGATGTGCGTCGACAGGAGCACCGTGCGCTCGTCGGCGAGCTCTCCGATCAGCTCGCGCACCTCGCGGCGCTGGATCGGGTCGAGGCCGCTCGTCGGCTCGTCGAGGACGAGGACCTCGGGGTCCGGCAGGAGCGCGACGGCGAGCCCCGCGCGCTGCTTGAGGCCGCGCGACAGCTGACCGACGAGCTGCTTCGCGCGATCGCGGATCCCGACGCGCTCCAGGACCTCGGGGATCCGCGTCCGCAGCGCGGAGCGATCCATCCGGTGCAGGCGCCCGTGGAAGCGCATCATCTCGTCGACGCGCAGCTCGGGGTACAGCGGGACCGACTCGGGGAGGTAGCCGATCGCCCGGCGCACTTTCATCGAGTCGCGCAGCACATCGTGACCGGCGACCACGAGCCGCTCGGCGCGCGTCGCGGCGAGGTAGCCGGCGAGGACCCGCATCG
>JBCCSK010000381.1:0-5931 GCA_039200205.1 Planctomycetota bacterium | reverse complement strand
GTTCAGGCCGCACGCCGCGGGCCGCTTGCGCTAGCTGCGGAACTGGGCCGCCACCGAATCTCCCGCCGGCAGGTCGTCCTTTGCGACGACGTAGACGTCGGCTCCGTACTGAAGAGCCATGCACGCGGCTTCGTCGACGAGATCGCCGGCCTCCGGCGTGCCGATGCCCGTGCGCAGGACCGCGCTCTCCGCGACGTTGAAGTGGCCGCGCTGGTCGGCGTCGTGTGCAGCGAACAGGGTGTGGACGAGGCCCTGATGGGCCGCCGCGAGGACACGCGTGAGTGTCGTGCTCCCCGCGTCGGAATTGATCGCCTGCACGACGCGTTCGCGCGCGGCGGCCTGTCGCTGGAGACGCGCCTCGGCGGCGTGCTCCCACACCGCAGCTCGCAGCGTCTCCGGCTCCGTCCTGTCGTGGTTGCCCTCGATCGTTCCGGGCTCCAGTCGCGGATCGCGCGAGGCGTTCCGGTAGGCGGCCGCGTCCCGGGTCGTCGCGGCGAGCAGGAGCGGCGGCGGCGACATCATGCTCGCGCGTCGCTGATCGATCCGCTTGGCGACGGCCTTCGCGAAGCGTTCGAGGTCCTCGGTGTGGCGCTCCTCGTTCGAGCCGTGACCGTGGTGGGTCACCGGTGCGCGGCGCGACTTCCCGGCCGTGCTGCCCGTCGAGTGGTGCTGCAGCGAATCCTGATGCTCGTCGTACTGGGTGAACTCCGCGAGGCTCGTCGTGAGGCCCGGGACCTCGATCACGTCGACGTGGCTCGAATCGCAGCGCAGCAGTCGAACGCTCCCGCGGCTGAAGGCGAGGACTTCGAAGGTGGGGCTGTTGGCGAGTCGGATCGCGTACTTGAGGTGGAAGCGACGCTCGATCCGAACGTTCTCGGGGAGGGTCGTCGGGAACCGCCACTCCTCCCGCACGGACGGCGACGCGAGGAGCATCAGTCCCTCGCGCTGGTGCTGCCAGTAGTCGGCGTCGTCGACGCGCTCTCCGAGCCAGCGGAGAATGTCGCGCTCGGCCTCGCCGTCCTCTCCGATGCAGGCCGCCACCTCGCGGAGGACGTTCTTGAGACGGATCGACCCCTCGAGCGTCTCGGGGCCGCGCACGGCGGTCGGGAGCGTGATCGTGACGCAGGGGTGCTCGCGAATGCCGAGGAGCTCGCGAAGGTGCTGATGATCGACCATGGATGAAAGGCGCGAGACGGCGGGCTCGAATCGAGGCGCCACCGTAATCGGATCGATCGTGAAACGTGCAGTGGATCGCAATCGTTCACACGCGTCGGTGAACGCGCGAGGCCTCAAGCCCGCTTCGTAAGTTCGTCGATAAACCGGAGGCAGGGGCCCGATCGATCGCAGGTCGAGATCGTTCGATGCACGGCGCAGCCCCGTTCGGAATCGACCAGTCACTGATCGGGGGGCCGGCAGGGGACGACGGAGCCGCAGCTCCGCCTCGGACCGGCCTAGGAGCACATGCAACGTCGGAACAACCAGGCCGGATTCACGCTCATCGAGCTGATGATCGTGGTCGCCATCATCGCGATCGTCGCAGCCATCGCGATTCCCAAGCTCACGAGCGCGCGCGTCTCGGCCAATGAGAACGCCGCGATCGCCACGATGCGCTCGATCTCGGCCGCGCAGCAGCAGTTCATCGCCTCGGCCGCGATCGACACGAACGCGGACGGTGGCGGCGAGGCGGCCTACTTCGCCGAGCTCGCGGGATCCGCCCCTCTCCGCGTCTGGTCCGCCGGCGGTCCGATCGTCGGCCTCGCGGTCTCCGACCCGAGCTACCTCCCGACCGCGTTCGGCAACGTCATCTCGGACGGCACCGACGGCGTCATCGAGCGCCAGGGCTACTACTTCAAGATGTTCCTGCCGGACAACGCCCCGACGGCTCCGGTCGGCGCGCAGCCGGAGAGCCAGGTGGGCGGCAACGGCGCGGTCCTCCCCGGCGCGAGCAACTGCGAGCTCATGTGGTGCTGCTACGCCTGGCCGGTCCAGGCGACGAAGACGGGCAACCGCGCGTTCATGGTCAACCAGTCGGGCGACGTGCTCGCGACCCCGAACCGCGCCACCCAGCCCGGAGGCTCGTACGACGCGTTCGTCCGGGTTCCGGCGTACGACGCCGCGTTCACCCAGCCGCTGGACATGAGCTCGGAGGTCGCCCTCTCGGCCGCCGGATTCGCGTCCCAGGACGGACTGGTCTGGGCGCCGGTCGGCAACTGACCGGACGAGGTCAGCGGTCGAGCATCCCGAATCGGGCGCGCCGCCAGCCGAGCAGCGGCGAGAAGTTGATCCCGAAGTTGATGCCGCCTTCGCCCGCGCGGTCCTGGAACCCGATGTCGAGGACGAAGTCGTGGCTGAACCGGCGCAGGACGACCTGCGTCTGCAGCTGCTGGTCGTTCTGGAGGTCGTGCAGGTAGCCGAACTCGATCTCCCACTTCGGATCGAGCGTCAGGCGGCTCGTGGCGCCGGCGGTCTCGAAGAGCTCGAGGTCGTCGATCCCGCGCGCCTGGCTGTACCCGAACTCGACCAGGAAGGAGTCGTTCGGGCGGATCGCGAACGTGCTCCGTGAGTAGACCGTCTGGTCGTCGCTCAGGTCGTACCGAGCGTCGTGACTGAGGCCGATGAGACCCTCGCCGCTGCCGTAGCGCGTGATGTAGCGCCCGAGGATGGCGAGCTCACTCGTGTCCTCGAGGCCGTTCGCGCGATCGCTGCGGAAGATCGTCCGAACGTCGAGGTCGAGCGTCTCGAACGTGCCCGGACGCTGCCAGAGACCGCGAAGTCCGGCGTCGAACGTCGTGCCGTCGATCGGCTCCTCGGTCCTGTCGAAGGGAATCGGCGTCGCGCCGTCCTCTTCGAACCAGACGTCGGTCGAGATCGAGGCGCGCGGAGAGAGAGCGTGGAGGTAGCCGTTGTCGGTGACCTTGTGCAGCGTCGTCGACAGCTCGAGCCCGGTGATCGCCGCGCCGCGGATCGGATCCTCGGTCCCCTCGAGCGAGTCGGACCAGGCCGTTCCACGGAACTCGGCGAAGGGCGTCGCGCGGATCGCGGCGACGTCGGTCGAGATCGGCATCGACACGCGCTGCACGAGGTCGGCGCGAGCCGCTTCGTTGTTCCCGATGCCGAGCTGCGCGCCGCCGGGGAGGTCCGAGTAGAGGTCCCGACCGGGCTCGCCCTCGCGGCGCCGGAAGTAGCCGGCTTCGAAGCGCCCCCCCCAGAGGATGGGCGTGCCCGCCAGCTCTCCAACGCTTCGCTCGCCGCGGTAGGCGAGGAACGACGGGAGCTCCTCCCTCTGGCTGCGGAAGTCGTCGACGCGCGCCTGCACGCCGATCGTCAGGTAGTCCGCGCCGAGTGCCTTCCGCCAGCGGACGAACGTGTCGCGCTGGTCGAACCGCTGGAACTCCGGCTCGTAGAACTCGGACTGGATACCGGCGTCCGTCTGGGAAGCGAACGCGACGTCGACCCACTCCCCGCGCACGATGGGGTAGCGGCTCCGGATCCAGCCGTACAGGCGCAGCGAGTCCCTCTCGTCCGTCGGCACGCGCACGGCACCGCGGTCCTCGCCGTCGTCCGGGATGCCCGACAGGAAGCCGTCGAGGCGGAAGTCCTCGTCGGGGTCGTCGCCCGGCTTGCGCTCGCGCAGCTGCAGTCCGAGGCCGAGGAGCGGGCCCCGGTCCCAGAGGTACTGGGCCTCGGTGTCCCACTTGCCGCGCACCGCGCTCGTGTTCATCCCGAGGCGCTCGCCGAGCCAGGTTCCGATCTTCCCCACGTCGAAACGAAAAGCGGCGCCGATCACGGCGCCGAATCGAGCGGTCTGGGCGACGCCGATGTCTTTGAGTGGCGTGACCTCTCCGGCCTCGTTCTCGAATCCCTCGATGCCGAACTCTTCGTCGAGAACGACGTTGCCGATCGAGGGGAGCGGCAGGGTCCAGCCGCCCTGGAACCGGATGCGGTTCCCGCGCGCGCCGAAGTTCCAGCGTCCGTCGCCCCGCGGGACCAGCGCGAACTCGCTCGTCCGAACGACGAAGTGCGGCTCCTCGTGGTCGCACGTCGTCAGCGTCGCTCCCTGCGCGACGAGCCGGCCCTCCTCGTCCGTCGCGAGCCGGTCGGTGCGCACGCGCAGGGGCACCTCCTCGCCGCTGGTGCGAAGCGGATAGACGAGCTCGACGTCCTGCATCCACGCGACCGCGCGCGCCAGGTCGATGTAGGCCTTCGAGCCGGTGGCGGCGCGGCGGTCCGCGCGCGAGACCTCGAACGACCCCTCGATGTAAACGGCGCGGAGGTACTCGCCGTACTCCTCGGACTGGAGGTCGAAGAGGAGCTCGGCGAGGAAGTTCGGCTGTTCTCGCGCTGCAGCTGCCACCTCGTCCACGGGGAACGAGTCGGGCATCGGCTCCTTGCGCAGGAGCGACGCGCCCTTCGCCTGCCAGCGCGCGCGGTCCAGGAAGATCGCGACATAGTCGGCGCGCGCCGTGTCCGCCCCCGCGGTCACGATCGGTGCCGCGATGGTGATGAGGATCTCGTCCTCGAGCTCGCGCGACGTGATCTCGGCGAACTCGAGCGTCCAGGGCGGTCTCGTCGCATCGCCTTCCCCGCGCACGGCTCCCCGACCCGCCTGAAGAAGGAAGCGCTTCTGGTCGACCTCGATGGACTCGGCGTCGAAGCTCGTGCCGTAGAATTCGATGTGCGCGGGCTCCGTCGTCCCCTCGAGCCGCATCACGTCGTTCAACATCGAGAAGACGTCGGCCCTCACCACGCGACCGTCACCGAGGTCCCAGTCGATCCCTTCGCCCACCGACCCGCGGTCGTCGCCCCCGAGCTCCTCCTGGGGCGGAACCGGCTCGAACGGTCCGAGCGTCCGCTGCGGCCTCTCCAGGTCCTCGCGATCGATCGTGAGCGAGTCGGCATCGAACCTCGGCGTCCCCGTGGGCGTCGGGACGCCCGTTCCGATCACGCGGCCGCCGTCCCCGCCGCGCAGCACGAGCTGGCGCTCGTCGGCGACGAACGAGTCCGCCTTCAGCGATCGGATCTCGACGTTGCCGAGCTGCCGCAGCCGAATCGGAGGCGAGAAGTCGAGCTCGGGTCCGTCCGCCCGAACCTCGGTCGGCGTGAAGGCGAGGCTCTTCGCCGTGAGGGTGAAGGGCTGCAGGTCGCCGGGGAACGCCCCGGTGGCGCGGACGCGCTGGCCGCGCTCCTCGTCGAGTCGGCCGCGTTCGCCGTCGATCAGGACGAACCGGCTGCCCTTCGCGTTCAGCGGGGTCTCGCTCGGCTCGTTTCGGTACGTGAGGTCGACGCGCCCCGTCGCGACGAGCGACGACCCGACCAGGTCCGAGTCCCCCTCGGCCGACTCCAGCGGAAGCCCGTCGGCGCCGAGCAGCGCGTCGATCTCGACGCGCTCCGCGCTCAGCCGAGCATCGCGCCCGCCGGCCTCGTAGCTGCATTGGCTCACGCCGTCCGCAGCGAGCTCGAACGGCGCGAGGGGGCGCGGCCCGGGGACGAGGGGCCCGCGCGTGAACACGGCCGTGTCCGACTCGATCGCCCAGCGGGCGATCACCGGCTGGGGACCCGGGCCGAAGCTCTCGAGGAGCACGCGGGCGCGGCCGAGCATGCGGACGGTGACATCGCTTTCGGAGTCGACGCCCGACTCACTGTCGTCGTCACCCTTCGCCTCGAGGACGACGCCGTCGGCGACGATCCGATCCGCGGCGAGAACGGCGACGCCGACGTCGGAGTCGTACCGCATCTCGCGGACCATGTTCGCCTCGATGCGCAGCGGCGTCTCCGCGTCAACTGCCTCGCGCTCCGCCCGGAGGACGTCCGCGTCGAACGCCCAGACGCCCTTGGCCGTTTCGAACTCGGCGGCGCAGAACCTCACTCCGGCTCCAACGCCCGGGCCGGCGACAGCGCAGTTACACTGTCCAACGCACATCTCACATAACC
>JBCCSK010000380.1:0-5949 GCA_039200205.1 Planctomycetota bacterium | reverse complement strand
GCGTCACCGTGAGCGTGGGACCCACCGCGTGCCGTTGGTCGAGCTGAAGCCGACGCCGGCCGCCGTCGCGATGGCGACGCTCCACGCGATCTGCGTGGAGAGTCGGTCGGTGAGGAGCCGCGCGGTCGCCGCCGGGCAGACGAGCATCGCGATCACGAGGATCGAGCCGACCGCCTCGAAGCTCGCGACCGTGGCCGCGGCGACGAAGATCATCAGCAGGTAGTGCAGCGCGGTCGAGTTGAAGCCGAGCGTCGTCGCGAGCGCCGGATCGAACGCGGCGATGCGGAGCTCCTTGAAGAAGAGAACCACGAACAGGACGGCGGCGACCACCATCCCGAACAGGACCGCGACCTGGCGCGGCACGTGCTGGAGGTTCGACCAGCGCAGCGCCTCCCCGAGCGTGTCGGGCGCGCCGTACCACACGAGCGTCTCGAGCTGGCCGTGCAGAACACAGTCGGCGTCGAGGTCGACGCGCTCCGCGGCGGCGCGCTGGATCAGCAGCACGCCGAGCGCGAAGAGGACGCTGAACACGACGCCCATCGCAGCGCCGGGCTCGACCCGACCAAGCCTCTTGACGACTTCGACGAGGACGACGGTGGCGACGCCCGCGATCGCGGCCCCGAGGAACATCACGAGCGGGCTGCGCGTCGACGTCACGAGGAAGGCGATGACGAGGCCCGGGAGCACCGAGTGGCTGATCGCGTCCCCCATCAGGCTGAGGCGGCGCAGCACGAGGAAGTTCCCGAGCACGCCGCAGCAAACGGCGGCGAGCGTTCCGGCGAGCAGCGGGAACAGGTCGAGTCCGACGTCGAGCGAAATCACGCGAGCCCCCCGGCCGACGGAACCGCGATGCCCCGCGCACGCAGGGCGGTCTCCAGCTCGGCGATCATCTCGTCGGAGAGGACGTGCTCGACCTGGTCGACCGACCAGTCGACGCGACTCGGCGCGATGTCCGCGTGGCTGACGAGGTACTGCTCCCACAGAGCGTGGTTGCGACTGACGCGTCGGCCACGCGCGAAGCCGGCGTCGCTGAGCGCCAGTCCGCCGTCGCTCTGGCGCGCGACGAGCCCGCGCGCGCGGAGCCGCCACATGAGCAGCGCCTCGAACGGGCGCGACCATCCGCGGAGGTGCGCGAGCGACGCGATCGTCTCGGCCGCGAGCGGCTTGGTCCCCGCCTCGTAGCCGGCCTCCAGCAGGTGGTCGGCCGCGATGCGGAGTCGCAGCGCGAGGCGGCGCAGCGAAGCGGCGATGACTCCGCGCGCGGGCGCGAAGATCATGCTGAACGTGAAGAGCGCGCCCGCGGTCAGCACGATGACGGCGCCGGCTGGCTTGCGCGGCAGGAGCGCGGAGATGACCGAGCCGAGGTAGCCGCTCATCGCGCCGAAGACCCCGGCGAGCAGGACGAGCAGCCACAGACGCTCCGTCCAGAAACGCGCCGCGACCGCCGGGATGATCAGGAGCGCGACGACGAGTACGACGCCGACCGCCTGGAGCCCCGCGACGGTGACGACGACGACGAGCCCCATCATCACGAGGTCGACCGTCTGGACCGGCCAACCGTCGACCGCCGCGAAGTCGTCGTCGAAGGCGACCAGAGCGAACTCCTTGAGGAACAGGAGCGTCGCGAGAATCGCAGCCAGCGCGATCGCCGCCATCAGCATCACGTCGGGCGGCTGCATGGTGGCAGCCTGCCCATAGATGAAATGGCCGAGTCCCGCCGAACCCGCGGCTGCGTTCGCCTGGATGTAGCTGAGCGCGACGATCCCGGCGCCGAAGAACACGCTCAGGACGATGCCGATCGCTGCGTCCTCGTGGAGGCGCGTGTGGCGCAGGATCGCCTGGATGCAGACGACGCCGAACGCGCCCGAGAGGGCGGCGCCGAGAAGGAGGACGGGGAGCGAGCGCCCCTGCGCCCCGAGCCAGTGGGCCGTCAGGAACGCCAGCGCGATCCCGGGCAGCGTCGCGTGGCTCAGCGCATCGGTGACGAGCGAGCGCTTTCGCAGGAGCGCGAACACGCCGATGACGCCCGCGGCGAGACCGAGGAGCGTCGTGCCCGCGACGACGAGGTTCGTGTTGTAGCCGCCGCGAAACGTCAGCGTCTCGAGCACCTGCGCGAGGCTCGGCAGCTCGTCGGTGACGTCGGCGATCGAGGAGCCGCCCGCGGACGGCCCGCCCACTTGGCGGACGGTGAACACGCGTCAAGACCTCCCGGAGGCGACGCGCGCAACCGCGTCCGCGGCCTCGGAAAGCAGCGTCAGGCGCCCGCCGTAGGTCTTGTGCAGGCTCTCCTCCGTGAAGACCTCCTCGACCGGCCCCGCCGCGACGACGCGCATGTTGAGCAGCAGCACGTCGTCGAAGTACTCGGGCACGGTCTGAAGGTCGTGGTGAACCGCGACGACGGTCTTCCCGCGCCCCTGGAGCTCGCGCAGGACCTCGACGATCGCGCGCTCGGTCGCGGCGTCGACGCCGGCGAACGGCTCGTCCATGAAGTAGAGGTCCGCCTCCTGGGCGAGCGCGCGCGCGAGGAAGACGCGCTGCTGCTGGCCGCCCGAGAGCTGACTGATCTGACGGTCCGCAAAGCCAGCGAGCCCGACCTGGTCGAGGCACTGGAGTGCGGCCTCGCGGTGCTTGCGCGTCACCGGACGGCACCAACCGACGCGTCGATAGCGGCCCATCGCGACGACGTCGAGAGCGGAGACCGGGAAGTCCCAGTCGACGCTCTCGCGCTGCGGGACGTAGCCGACGCGAGACCGGACCCTGGCGTACGGCTTCCCCCAGAATGCGACCTGACCGGAAGCCCGCGGGACGAGGCCGAGGCAGCCCTTCAGCAGGGTGCTCTTCCCGGCGCCGTTCGGGCCGACGATCGCGATCAAGCGGTTCGGCCGCGCGTCGTACTCGACGTCCCAGAGGACCGGACGCTTGTGGTACGCGACCGTCATCGAGTGGATCGACAGCGGGCTCTCCGGCGAATGCTCCGGCCGCGACGCGAAGTCGACCGTGTCGGGCGGCGTTCGATGGAGGATGCTGCTCATCGAGTCAATCGCGCGCGAGGCGGCCGTCCATGCCCTTCTCCGGCGCCTCCCCGCCAAGGGCCCGGGCGATCGTCGTGACGTTGTGGTCGATCATCCCCACGTACGTCCCTTCGTAGGTCCCCTCGTCCCCCATCGCATCGCTGAAGAGCTCGCCGCCGATCACGACTTCGTGGCCGCGCGCGCGCGCCCCTGCGACGAGCGCGTCGACGTTGCGCTCGGAGACGGTCGACTCGACGAAGACGGCGCCGATGCCGCGGTCGACGAGCAGGTCGACGAGCTTCTCGATGTCCTGGACGCCAGCCTCGGACTCGGTCGAGATCCCCTGGATCCCGACGACCTCGTAGCCGAAGCGGCGCCCGAAGTAGTTGAACGCGTCGTGCGCGGTCACGAGGACGCGCCGCGAGGCGTCGACGCTCGCGAGGACTCCCGTCGCGTACTCGTCGAGCGCTGCGAGCCGCTGCGCGTAGGCGACCGCGTTCGCGCGGTACGCATCGGCGCCGCCTGGGTCGAACGCGACGAGCTGATCTCGCACGACGTCCACCGCCTTGGCCCACGCGACGGGATCCATCCAGACGTGCGGGTCGTACAGGCCTTCGAACTCGTCCGGCTCGAGGAGGTACTGCTCGTCGAGGAGCTCGGTGACGGCGTGGACCTTCTTGCCGGACGTCGCAGCTCGCACGAGCGAGTCGGTCATCTTCCCCTCCAGCAGGAGGCCGTTGTAGAAGATCACGTCGGCGCCGAGCATGCGCTCGACGTCGCTGCGCGTGGGCTTGTAGAGGTGCGGGTCGACGCCGGAGCCCATGAGGCCAACGACCTCGGCGCGATCGCCCGCGACGGAGCGGACGATGTCGGTGACCATGCCGGTCGTCGCGACGACCACCGGCGGACCGTCCGGCGCGGCGATGTCGGGGCTCTCGCCCCCGCAGGACTGGACGAGGAGAAGAAGCGCGGCGGCGAGCAGGGGTCGCCGCGCGATCAGGTGCGATCGTGATGTGGCCAACATCTGGAGAGCGCAGGGTACACGCTCAGAGTTTGACATGCCAAACTCCGCCGAGCGCCCCCCCTCACCTCGTCAGCGTTTCGCGGGCGTGACGAGGATCTTCTGCGCCACCTGGAACGACAGGCTGACGGGCTCCTTGCGGCTCGCGCGGACCGTCACCGACTGGGCCTCGGGGACGACGTCGACGACGCCGAGCTTGGTCCCGGGTCGCAGTCCGTGCGTCGCCGCGAAGGCGAGGAACGCGGGCTCCTGGTCGACGACCCGGGCAACGGTTCCGCGGTCTCCCTTCGAGAGCTCCGACAGCGGCGTGCAGTCGTCCTCGACGATGCGCAGGTCGGCGTCCGGGATCGGGTCGCCGTGCGGATCGATCGCGGGGCGCCCGAGGTAGTCGTCCAGGCGGTCGAGGACCTTGGCGGAGACGGCGTGCTCCAGCCGCTCGGCCTCCTCGTGGACCTCCGACCAGTCGAAGCCGAGCACCTCGACGAGGAACACCTCGATCAAGCGATGGCGCCGGATCATGTCGAGCGCGAGCTTCTCGCCCGTGCCCGTGAGTCGAACGCCTCCGTAGCGCTCGGCATCGGCGAGCCCGGAGTCGCGGAGCTTCCGAACCATCGCCGTGACGCTCCCCTTCGTCACGCCCAGGGTCGCGGCGATCCTGGCGACGGTCGCCTCGCCGGTCGGTGCGTCCTGGGAGACGAGGTAGATCGCCTTGACGTAGTCCTCGACGGTAGAGGTCGTCATCGGGGGGAGGAGACGGCCTGCGGCCCGTCCAGGGAAGAGACTCTACCCGCGCACGATGGGCAAGGGCCGCCAAGAGGGCGCTCCGGGGCTCATTTTCGGTGCCACTGGTAGGCTCTGGTCCAGAACCATGAAGCTCCTCCCCGTCGCCGCTCTCCTCGTCTCGCCCGCCGCCGCCCAGTCGTTCAACATCGACGTCGGCATGAACCTCGACTTCTTCGCGGGCGCCCCCAACTCGGGCTACGGCGCCGCTTCGGGCCAGAGCGGAACGTGGAACGCGTTCATGCCGACCTTCGTCGCGACGACGCTCGACGGTCTCGACGCCTCGGCGACCGGCGTGACGCTGCGCTCCGATGCGACCTCGACGTTCAACGTCTTTCCGGGGGTCATGACGCCGAACGACGACCAGAAGCTGATGGAGGACTTCCACCTGACGCCGAACCTCAACACGCCGTCGACGTGGACGTTCGAGGGTCTCATGGACGGCACCTACACCGTCTACACCTACGCGTCGGACCCGTCGATCCCGACCATCAGGACGGAGATCTCGGTGATGGGCTCGGTCGATCCTCCGCAGGAGGTCGGAGCGGGCTGGCCGGGTGCCCACGCGCTCGGACTCACCTACGCGCGCCACGACGTGACGGTCAGCGGCGGCACGCTCGAGGTCCAGGCGCTCGTGGTCGGTGGACAGCTCGACAGCGGCGTGCTGAACGGCTTCCAGCTCGTCTTCGGGGGCGGGAACAGCTCCGGCATCAACTACTGCAACGCCGCGCCGAACTCGACCGGGCAGACGGCGCGGATGAGCGCGACGGGCTCGCCCGTTGTCGCGCAGAACGACGTGACGATCGCGTGCGACCGCATGCCGGTGAACGCGTTCGCGTTCTTCCTGACGAGCCAGGTCCAGGGCTTCGTCATGAACCCGGGTGGAAGTGCCGGGAACCTCTGCCTCGGAGGACAGATCGGCCGCTTCGTCGGCCCGGGTCAGATCCTCAGCACCGGTCTGGCGGGGATGGTCTCCCTCGATCTCGACTTGAGTCAGCTGCCCAGCCCCACGGGCCCGATCGCGGTCCAGCCCGGCGACACGTGGAACTTCACCGCCTGGTTTCGCGATACCGGCCCGTCCGGCGCGACGAGCAACTTCGGCGACGGCCTCTCGATCGATTTCCTCTGAGGAGGCCG
>JBCCSK010000379.1:0-5955 GCA_039200205.1 Planctomycetota bacterium | reverse complement strand
CACGGCTGGAGCTTCGGCGGGTTCCAGACCCAGATGTGCATGTACACCGAGCCCGAGGTCTTCGCCTGCGGGATCGCGGGCGCCGGGCCGACCGAGTGGGAGAACTACAACTCGTGGTACTCGACCGGTACGATCGGCGAGAGCCGGGAGGGAGAGACCGACCTCGAGAAGTACTCGCTCCTCCCGCTCGCGAAGAACCTCGAGGGCAAGCTGCTCCTCGTCCACGGCATGGAGGACTCCAACGTGCTCTACCAGGACACCGTCCGCGTGTACGCCGAGCTCCTCGACGCGGGGAAGGAGACGCTCGTCGAGCTGTTCGTCGATCCCACCGGAGGACACGGCCTCGGAGGCCACGTGAAGCGCCTGAATCGCTTCCGCAAGTACGAGGAGTTCCTGCTGCGCGCGATGCCGTGATCGAGAGCCTTCGAGACGACGTCGAGACGCTCCCTGCGCCCTCGAAGGGCGCAGGGGGGAACGCGCCGCACCGGGCGCACTGGTTCCCCGTCGCGTTCGAAGTCGACCTCGACCCAGCGGCTCCGACGCGCGTCACGGTCTTCGGCACCGGCTACGTCCTGTTCCGCGATGCGAAGGGAGCGCTGAACTGCCTCCCGGACCGCTGCCCCCACCGCTGCGCTCGACTCTCGGACGGCCGCGTCGAGGGCGGCCGCATCGAGTGCATGTACCACGGGTGGACCTTCGACGGCGAGGGCACATGCGCGCGCATCCCGCAGCTCGCTCCCGATCAGTCGATCCCGCGGCGCGCGAACCTCGACGCGATCCCGCTGGAGATCGTCCAGGGGATCGTGTGGATCTGGGGCGGACCGATCGCCGACGCGGATCCGGAGCGGATCGTGCGGAACCCCGAACTCGATCGGCCGGGCGTCAAGACGATCGACTACGCGACGGATCTCCCGTACGGCCAGGAGGCGTTCGTCGAGAACGTCCTCGACTTCGCGCACATCCACATCGCCCACGACGGCGCGCGCGGCGGAGGTCACCGCGCACACGCGGGGCCGCTGTCCTTCGACGTCGAGGACCTCGGGCCGCGCGGTTTCCGCGCGCGCTTCCTGTCGCAGACGGTCGACGAGGGTGCGAGCGGTGCAACGACAGCGGGCGCGACCGTGACGTTCGACGCGCCGAACCTCGTCCACTACGTCTCGACCTTCGACGACGAGGATCGGGTTGGCGGCCTCGCGCTGTTCTCGATCCCGCTCGAGCACGATCGCTGCCGGATGATCTACCGCGCGTACGGCAACGCGTGGCCGCAGCGCGATCTGAAGCGGCCGCGCTGGCGCGAGCACATCTACCAGATGGAGCTGCTCGAGCAGGACATGGCCGTCGTGCTGGGACAGACCCAGGAGCTGCGGGACGAGTCGCGCTCCCTCCGCGACGTGTGGCTTCCGATCAAGTCGAGCGATCAGCTCGTCCTCCAGTACCGGCGCTGGATCGACGAGCACGCGGCGGACACGCCCGGCGCTCTCGGCTGGCGGACGCGCAACGACGTCGAGCCGACGCGGGAGCCGATCCGGATCGATCGATTCGCACTCCACACGTCGCAGTGCCGCGACTGTCGGGCAGCGCTCGCCCTCATGAAGAGGGTCCGCTCCGGGGCCCACGCAGGGGCGTTCGGAGGTCTCCTCGCCGCCGCCCTTCTCACGGGGCCGCTGCGAATCGTCGCGGCCCTGGTCGCCGTCGGCGCGCTCGGAGCGGCGGCGCGGGCCCGCCGCTGGATCGACGCTCTCACGCGGGGCCCCCGAACGGCCGGAACCTGGCGATAACGTCTCGATTCGGGGCGAGAAATCCCGGCCTCCTCCCGAAGACGTCGTGGCACCCTGGAGTTGCCATGACGTCGACCGCCCCTTCCCAGACGACACCTCGCTCGCCCGAATCCGCTCCGGCCCCGTCGAAGCCCGACGCCAAGACAGGCGGCGTCGGCTCGGGGGCGCGCGCTGCGCTCCGAAAGCTGCTCGGGCGCGACAAGGCGAGGACGAAGAAGGACGACCCCAACATCTATCCACTCTTCTGACGGCGCCCGGAGCGCCCGCGCTTGGCTCGGCGCAAATCGCCGTGGATGCCCCCTCACCGCGACCCTACACGGGCCACAGGATCGAGCGGCACGATCGGCTCGGGGCCCCCTGGACCACGTCCAGCCAGGACGCTGACGTCGCGGGGACTCGAACCTACCGCTTCAACGCACTCGGCTTCCGGGGACCCGACTACCGACCGGACGCCGCCTTCAAGGTCTTCGTCTTCGGAGAGAGCGACGCCTTCGGCCTCGGCGTCGACTTCGAGGAGGTCTGGACGACGCGCGTCGCCCGCGGTGAAGCGAAGCGCCGCGGCTTCTCTCCCGAAGAGACGTGCGTCATGAACTTCGCCGAGGGGGGAGCGTCGAACGCCAGCATCGCGCGGATGGTCGTGACGCAGTGCGCGGCGGTTCGTCCCGATCTCGTCCTCGTCAACTTCGCACAGCACCGCCGGACCGAGGCCTACGCCGAGGGAGTCGCGTTCCCGGTGGGCCCGTGGCACGACGATCGTCTCGCGGAGCGCACGGTTCAGGAAGCGCGCCGCGCCGGCGGTCTGCGGGACAGGCTCGAGGACCAGCTTGGAAGGGCGCGCGCGTTCCTTCGCTTCTGCGACGAGGAGCAGGGCCTCTTCCAGAGCGCTCGCGACGTCCTGCTCGTGCAGTCGACGCTTGGGGCCCTCGAACTCGAAGGGATCGCCATTGCGCGCGACCCCGAGCGGTACCGCGACCCCGAAGCGCTGAGCGATCCCGCGCTCGGTCCTCTCCTGCGCCTGATCGACGAGAAGTTCTTCGCTTTGGAGGTCTCGCCTCTCAAGCTCGTGGACGAAGTCGACTGGCGCGAGGACGGGAATCACGTGGGGCCAGTGACCCACGCAGCGATCGCCGAGCGGGTCGCGCGATGCCTCGAGCCACGGAAGGCCCACCGCACGCACGAGGGAGCGCCCATGGACGACACCCAGGCTGTCGCCGAGATCACCGAGTCCGTCAGGAGCTTCTATACGGACCTGCCCTTCAACTTCCACGGCACGGTGGATGCGGCCGTCGACGCGATCCAGCGCCCCACGGTCAAGACGCAGTACCCGGACCTGCACGAGCACCTGAAGCGCCTCGCCAAGCGCCGGACCGACGGCGACGGGTCGCTGGACATCTCGGTGCTGGAGGTCGGCTGCGGCGCGGGGTGGTTCAGCCACGGCCTCGCGCACCACTACGCGGTCGAGGTCGACGCGATCGATCTGACGCCCGCGGCACTGGAGCGGGCCCGCGAGCTCGCTCCGATCGTCGGGACCGAAGGACGCGTTCGGTTTCGCGAGTGCAACGTCTTCGAGTTCCATTCGCCGAAGCGCTACGACTTGATCGTGAGCCTCGGCGTCCTCCACCACACCGGAGACGCCCGGCGCGCTTTCGAGCGAGTGGCCCGCCACCTCGCGCCGGGCGGTCGGATCTACCTTGGCCTGTACCACGGACCCGGAAGACGCGTCTTCCTGGACGAGATGCAGCGCATCGCCAACGAGGAGGGCGAGGAGGCCGCGTTCGAGCGCTACCGCCGCCTCGATCGCGTGCACGCGGACGACGAGACCCTCGCGCGCTCGTGGTTCCGCGACCAGGTGCTCCACCCGCACGAGACGCAGCACACGCTCGCAGAGGTCTGCGAGTGGCTGGACGCGAGCGACCTCGACCTCGTGTCGACGAGCATCAATCGCTTCGGCCGCATCGGCGAGCGATCGGCGCTCTTCGAAGAAGAGCAGGGCTACGAGGGCAGGTCACGTCGCGCTCTCTTCGACGAGAACCGGTACTTCCCGGGCTTCTTCACCGTCTTCGCCGCGCGCCGCGACTGAGCCGATGACGACCCCCAGGCCCCAGCCCTACACGGGCCACCGGCTGGATCGACAGCGACGCGTCGGCGAGCGGTGGTCCGAGCGCCCGGGCCGCGTCGAGGTCTGGCGGAGCGGCGCCGAGGACGACGTCTACTACCACTACAACGAGCTCGGATTCCGCGGCCCCTCGTTCCACCCGAACGCAAAGTGGACCGCCTTCGTCTTCGGCGAGAGCGACGCCTTCGGGGCCGACGTCCGGTTCGACGAGATCTGGGCCGTGCGCGCGGCACGCGAGGTCGCGCGGCGTCGCGGGCTTCGTCCGGACGAGATCTGCATCCAGAACTTCGCGGACGAGGGCGCGTCGAACGCACACATCGCGCGCATGGTCCTGACGCAGTGCGGCCGGGTGCGCCCGGACCTCGTCCTCGTCAACTTCGCGCCGGAGTACCGGGTCGAGGGGCTCGCCGGCGGTGAGACGTTCGCCGCCGGACCGTGGGTCGCCTCCGACGAGGTCGAGAAGGCGGTCGAGGACGCCGATGGCGACGACGCGCTGCGAGCGCGCATGCGCGAGCGCCTCGAGCGGGGACGCGCGTTCCTGGAGTTCACGGACAAGCGACAGAGCCTGCTCGACGACGCGCGCGACATGCTCCTCGTCCAGAACACGCTCGCGTCGTGGCGGATCGACGCCGTCGCGGTGGCGCGCCACCTCAAGGCCTTGACGAGACAGCGAACGACCGAGGATGCGATCCTCGGCCCGCTGATCGCCCAGCTCGATCCGCGCTTCCTCGTCCGCTTCCGTCCGACGAAGCTCCGCTGGACGAACGACTGGAGCCCCGACGGGCTCCATTACGGCCCCCAGACGCACGCGGCCGTGGCCCAGCGCGTCGTGCAGCACCTGGAGGCACACCTCTCGCACACGTGCCGCCCGACGGGAGACGAGGCGTCGCAGCGAACGCTCGAACCGGCCGCACGCTACGCGAACGCGAAGCGCGCGTAGGCGAGCTCGGCCGTACCGAACCAGCCGAAGCTCTCCGTCCGGAACGCGCGCCAGTTCTCGAGCACCTTGCGGTAGGTCGCGTCCTTCGCGGCCTCGTCGCTGAGCAGCTGCTCGGACGCGTCGCGCGCACCGCGGAGGATGTCCTCGGCGAACGGACGGATCGCGATGTCCTTCCCGCGCAGCTCCTCGAGGGCCGCGGGGTTGCGCGCGTCGTACCGCGTCTGCATCACCTGGGCGGCGCGCCGGGACGCGGACCGGAGGATCGCGCGCTCGTCGTCGGACAGCTCATCCCACTCGGTCCTATTGACGTACATCGAGAGGTGCGGACCGGGCTCCCACCAGCCGGGGAAGTAGTAGTTCTTCGCCACCTCGTGGAAGCCGAGCTTGAGGTCGTCGTACGGGCCGACCCACTCGGTCGCATCGATGGCCCCGCGCTCGAGCGCCTGGTAGATCTCGCCGCCGGCGAGCACCTGCACCGACACGCCGAGCTGGTCCATCACCTTTCCGCCGAGCCCGGGGATGCGCATCTTCAGTCCGGAGAGATCCGAGAGCGACTCGACCTCTCCCCGGAACCAGCCCCCCATCTGCGTCCCGGTGTTGCCCGCGGGAAGCGACACGCAGCCGAAGTCGGCGAGGACGGAAGCGAGCAGCTCGGCGCCGCCGCCCTCGTCGAGCCAGGCCGACTGCTGACGCGCGGTGAGTCCGAAGGGGACGCAGGTCTCGAACGCCAGCACCGGCGCCTTGCCCGTGTAGTAGTACCCCGCCGTCTGACCGATCTGGACGGACCCCTTCTGTACCGCGTCGAGCACCTCGAGCCCGGGGACGAGCTCTCCCGCCTGCGACGGGCGGATCGAGAAGCGACCGCCGCTCATCCGCTCGACCTCTTCGCAGAAGATCTCGGCCGAACCGAACATCGCGTCGAGGCTGCTCGGGAAGCTGGAGGCGAGGCGCCAGCGCCGCCGCTTCGCACCGGTGCGCACGGCCGGAGCCGAACCGTCACCGCCGCCGCAGGAGACGAACGCGGCGCCCGCGGCGGCGCCCGTGACGAGGTCGCGACGGCGGAGGGGCTTCGCCGAGGGATCGGGGGATGTCGTCATGCGCGACAGGGTACGTACCCTGTG
>JBCCSK010000378.1:0-5959 GCA_039200205.1 Planctomycetota bacterium | reverse complement strand
CGAGTTCCGCGAGCTGTGCCTGGAGATCGTCGCGCGCGCGCTGACGGGCGTCAGCGCAGCGGGCACGTCGACGTGACGAGCTCGAAGCGCGGGTAGGACTCCGACGTGCTTCGAACGCGGGCGACCCCTTCCTGGACCTCGACGTTCAGGGGATCGCCGAGCGGATCGAGCGGGCGGGTCTCGACGTGCCCGTCGAGCGCTTCCAGTCCGAGCCGCAGCGCCTGCACGCGCGCCGTGTAGTAGACGCGCGACTGCAGGGTCGCGCGCGGGTGCGAACCGCTCGTGACGAGGGGCTCGTGGTCGAACTGGAGCGCCTCGGCCTCGATCATCTCGGCGGCGCGCAGCGCCTCGACCCAGCCCTCGGCCACGGCGTCGCCGTAGGTCTCCGTCCAGCGCGCGGTCGTGACGAGGAAGCCCGCGATCTGGCCGCGCTCCAGCAGCGTCGTGAGGCTCCCTCCGATCTGAACGGACGAGCGCGGGTCGCCGACGTCGTAGGCCTCCTGGAGGCTGCGTCCCACGTAGACGAACTCGCCCTCGGGGAACGGACGCGTCTCAAGGAGCCGCGTCTCCAGGCGGCGCAGGCCGCGCACGAGATAGCGCCGGCCGTGCGGGCCCAGCTTGCCCCACGAACCGTCCGTCGCGTCGGTCGTCAGCCCTGCGTCGCTCGCGAGCAGACCGACGCCGACCATCTCGATGAGGTAGGTCGGACCCGCCGAGAGATCGGCGCCGAACTGGAGGACGTCGAGCACCCAGCGCGCGGCCTCGATGGGCTCGTCGTTCGCGAGCGCGTCGTAGGCGGCCGCGTGCGCGACGAGCCGTACGCGGGCGGGAGCGCTCGGGCTTGCGAGCGGCACCTCGGGCGACCCGGACCAGTCGAACTCCAGCGTGGCGTCGCTGCGGTGCGCGCCGCGGCGGAGAGATTCGAGCACGCTGTGCGCGAGCGGATCCATGAGGAGCGCGTCGCGGACCTCCGCGTTCTGGAGGTCGAGGTCGGCGAGCGTCGCACCGGCCGGGCCGAGGAAGCCGCCGGTCGCACGACCCCAGAGGTGGTCGGCCGTCTCCATCGCGACCCGGTAGTCGGCGAACGCCGAGCCCTCCTCGGTCTCACCCCAGAGCGCGTCGCGCACGATGCGGCGCGACGAGACGAGCCGGGACTGCGACTCGATCTTCTGCGCGGCGATCTCCCAGTGCTGCGTCACGCGACGCTGCTGGACGACGGCCGCGGCACCGCCGAGCGCGACGACGGGGAGGAGCAGCCACGCCAAGGATCTCAGCGGGACCATGTTCGCCGCATCGGAACAGCGGGGTGGCCGCCTTGACGCACGCCGGCCCTTTCGGCGCCCGCGATTCCCGACATGACCTAGAGTGCGACGATGGCCCACGCAGACCTCCTGAGCGCCCTTCGCTCCGCGTCTTGCGCGCTCGCCCTCGTCGGCGCTGCCGTCGCCGCGCCGCAGGCCGAAGTCCTCCTCGAGGTCGGCGATCCGCTCCCCGGAGGCGAGACCATCCGGACGATCGAGTCCCACCGGGTCCACCCCGACCGCTCGTGGTCGGCCGTCGTCGAGGACTCGGTCTCCGCGCGCTACGCGATCCTCGACGGCGTCGTGGCGCGCCGCCCGGGCGACGTCATCGACGGCGAGCAGGTGAGCCTCGTGGTCGACTCGTTCGTCACGTCGGAGGGTCGGCGGATCGACTGGTTCTTCGACTCGACGCCGCCCTTCTACCCGGAGTTCGTCGCGGTCGACGAGGCGATCGTGCTGCGACCGGGCACGCTGCTCTCCGTCCCCGGCCTGCCCGCGGACGCTGCGGTCGATCGCATCTCCGCCGTCGCCGCGGAGGGGCCGTTCCTGCTCGTCGTCCTTCGGTACGGCTCGTCGACGCCCTGCGGAACCTGCGAGTGCGCGATCCTGTGGGAGCTCGACGCGAACGGCGCGCTGACCAACCCGACGCGCGAGTCCTGCGCCGACAACGTCTACCCCGGCCAGGGCATCACGAGCGTCGAGATGGGGACCTACATCGGCCCCGTCGCCGTGACGACGGACGGCCGCGTCATCACGAAGGTGGAGTCCGTCACCGACCTCGGGTTTGGCCTCTACGAGGACCGCGCGATCGCGCTCGAAGGCACGGACGCGCTCTTCCAGCCCGGGACCGAGTGGGCGCCAGCGGTCTACGACTCCTTCCACCGCTCGAGCTTCGGCGGCTACGCGACGGGTTCGCGCATCGTCGACGGCTCGAACCAGACCATCGGCGTCGTCGTGCGCGGTGACCTGGTCGCGGGCGAGCGGGCCGTCGTGCTCGGCGGGAGCCCCTTCGTGTCCTCCGGGACGCAGTACACGGCGGCGGTCGACTCGTTCGACTCGGAGGTCGTCCTCAACGATCGCGGCGAGCTCCTGTTCGGCGCGTCGCTCGACGCAGGCGGCGACCTCCTCGCGATCGAGAGTCCGTCGGGGGTGATCGAGACCCTGCTGGAGTCCGGCGTCTCGACGATCGACGGACTCACGGTCACGGGGATCGCGTTCGAGCAGACGGGCGCGCTCTCGATGGACCCCACGGGCTTCTATGTGGGAGCAGTCGTCGAGCGCGGTGGGGGACGCGTCGGGCTCGTCCGCGTGCCGCTCACGATCGACCTCGGACAGCCAAGCGCGTGCCAGAACGCGCCGAACAGCACGGGGATCAGCGCAGGCCTGCGCGCGCTCGGATCGCCCGACGTGGCGGCGAACAGCGTCAGGGTCGAGGTCACCGCGCTCCCCCGGAACAGCTTCGGCCTCGTCCTCGTGTCGCGCGTCCCGTCGTTCATCGTCGGGCCCGGCGGGAGCGCGGGGAACCTGTGCCTCGGCGGGACCGTCGGCCTCCTGCTGCCGCCGCACCCGTCCGGGGAGGCGGGGGCCTTCGTCCGGCCCGTCGACCTCACGAGCCTCCCGGAGCCGTCGGGTCCGGTCGCGGCCCTTCCCGGAGAGACGTGGTACTTCCAGTGCTGGCACCGGGACGTGGTCGGCGGAGCTGCCGGGACGAACTTCAGCCGGTCCGCCGAGGTTCTCTTCCGCTGAGCTTCTAGGGGTCACTTGACCGGCGAGATGCATATGCGAGGATGCGCATATGCAGATATCCGCAGATACGCATGAGCAAACCGCCGAGCTGTTCAAGGCGGTCGCAGACCCCACGCGGGTCCGGATCCTCGGGCTGCTCCTCGCGGCGGGGGAGCTGTGCGTCTGTGAGGTCGAGACGGCCCTCGACCTGAGCCAGTCGCGCACGTCGCGCGCCCTGAGCCAGCTCCGGCGGGCCGGGCTGGTCGTCGACCGTCGCGACGGGGCGTGGGTGCACTACTCGGCCTCGAAGGACCGCGATCCGGTCGTTCGTGGCGTGCTGCAGGGCCTGCGGCGCACGCTCGCGGACGACCCCGCCGCTCTCGCGGACCTCGCGAACCTCGAGCGTTCGAGCTGTCGATGAAGCGCCTGTCGTTCCTCGACCGCTACCTGACGGTCTGGATCTTCGCGGCGATGGCGCTCGGCGTCGCGCTCGGCGCGGCCTTCGACGGCGTCGAGGGGTTCATGGCGAGCCTCAGCTTCGGGACGACCAACGTCCCGATCGCCATCGGGCTCATCGTGATGATGTACCCGCCCCTCGCGAAGGTCCGGTACGAGAAGCTCGGCGCCGTCTTCCGCGACCTGCGCGTCGTCGGCCTGTCGCTGTTCCTGAACTGGATCGTCGGCCCGCTGCTGATGTTCGGACTCGCGGTCGTGTTCCTGCGCGACGAGCCGGAGTTCATGATCGGCCTCATCATGGTCGGACTCGCGCGCTGCATCGCGATGGTGCTGGTGTGGAACGACCTGGCCGAGGGAGACAGCGTCTACGCGGCGGGCCTCGTCGCGCTCAACAGCGTGTTCCAGGTCCTCTTCTACGGCCTCTACGCGTGGTTCTTCGTCACCTGGCTCCCGCCGAAGCTCGGCTTCGAGGGAAGCCTCGTCGACGTGTCGATGGCCGACATCGCCCTGAGCGTCGCGATCTACCTCGGGATCCCGTTCGTCGCCGGACTCCTCAGCCGGACCTTCCTCGTTCGAGCGAAGGGGTTGAAGTGGTACGAGACGCGCTTCCTGCCGCGCATCGCGCCGCTGACGCTCGTCGCGCTCCTCTTCACGATCGTGGCCATCTTCAGCCTCGAGGGTTCGCGCATCCTCGAGTCGCCGGCCGACGTCCTGGGGATCGCCGTCCCGCTCTTGATCTACTTCGTCGTGATGTTCCTCGTCAGCTTCTTCGCAGGGAAGCTCGTCGGCGAGGCCTACCCGAGGACGGCCACGCTGTCGTTCACGGCGGCGAGCAACAACTTCGAGCTCGCGATCGCCGTCTCGGTCGCGGTCTTCGGGATCGGCTCGGGTGCGGCCTTCGCGGCCGTCATCGGGCCGCTCGTCGAGGTGCCCGTGCTCGTGGGCCTCGTCGGGGTGTCGCTCTGGCTGCGGGAGCGCGTCTTTCCTGTCGCGCCGGGCACCGTCAACGCGCCGCTGGGCTGAGGCTGGGGAGCCGGAAGAGGGGGCCGACACAGGATCGAGGGCCCGCGGAGCAGGAGCCACTCGACAGGCGCGCCGATCCATGGTGAGATTGAGACGCGTTCTCAATCCGTACGCTCGCTCCCACCTCCGGCACGCACCATGCAGCTCCCCGCTCGTCTCTCCCTGCTCCCCCTCCTGCTCCATCTCGGCACGCTCGCGACGGCCCAGGACCTCCCGACGATCTACGTCGCCGACCGTTCGGACCAGGTCGTCTGGACCTGCACGGACCTCGACCTGGACGGCACCTACAACGGCCCGACCGAGACCACGGTCTTCTACGACGGCAACACCGGCGCCGTTCCTCTCTCCGACAACCGCGCCATCTGGCACTCGGACGACGGTGCGGTCTGGGTCGGCGACCAGGACGAGGAGATCATCGTCCGCCTCTTCGACGCCAACGACGACGGCGACGCCCAGGACGTGGGCGAGGCCACCGTCTGGTTCGACGGGCGCTCGGGCGGCAACGCGGGGGGCGTGATCATGACGTCAGTGACCGGCCTCTGGCGCGACCCCGATGGCGTCTTCTTCGTCTCCAGCAACAACACGACGAGCGGCGGCGTCGACGCGATCCTTCGCCTGGAGGACCTCAACCAGGACGGCGATGCCAACGACGCCGGCGAGGCCGTGGACTTCTACCTGCCGTTCCTCGGCGGCGCCGTCGGACAGTCGATCCCGACCTCCGTCGTTCGCGGCGCCGACGGCGCGATCTACTACGCGGAGAACGGCATCACCTCGAACCCGCCGCGGGGCGCCTATCGCCTCGAAGACCTCGACGGCTCCGGGACGATCGACCAGGCGAACGAGGTCACCCCGTACTTCATCGCGCCTCCCCAGGCGGGCAACGCCTTCCACTGGGAGATCACGATCGACGCGAACGGAACGATCTACCTCGGCGACAACGGCAACGAGATCATCTGGCGTCTCGTCGATGCGGACATGAGCGGGGCGATCGATCCCGCCACCGAGGCGACCCAGTACTGGACAGCTGGCGGGTCGAGCACCATCTGGGACATCGACATCGCACCGGACGGCACCCTCTACGTCGCCGAGGATCAGACCCCGGACCGCCTGCTGCGCTTCGTCGACGTCAACTCGGACGGCACGATCGATCCCGTCACCGAGGTCTTCGAGCTGTACAACGAGACGATCTCGCCGAACCCCTTCGGCTCCGCCTACGGCCTGGCGCTCGTCGACACGGACCCGGGCCTCGGCACCAACTACTGCGACGCCAACGCGAACAGCACCGGCGCCAGGGCCTCGATCACCGCTTCGGGGTCGACCACGGTCGCCGACAACGACTTCACCCTGGAGTGCTCGTCGATGCCGAACTTCTCGTTCTCGTTCTTCCTGACGAGCCGCGTGCAGAGCTTCGTGGTCAACCCCGGCGGCAGCGCGGGCAACCTCTGCCTCGGCGG
>JBCCSK010000377.1:0-6012 GCA_039200205.1 Planctomycetota bacterium | reverse complement strand
GCGTCGTGGCAAGGCGTCCGAACCGCAGTGCGTAGCCGTAGCTACGTCCCAGGTTCGGCAGCGCAGCCACGGCGCGAAAGGGGCCGAACAAATGACGCGAACTTCTGCTCCACACCACTAGTTCCTGAACTCGATCGCGACGCCGTTCGAGAGGTTCGACGTCGCGCCTCCCGGCGAGGTGTCTCGGAACCACTGCTGGAAGTGCCACGTCTCGCCGACGATCGCGGCCACCGTCCCTGACGCCTGGGCGATGCTCTGCGGGTCGAGGTCGAAGGAGTAAGTCCCTGCGGTGCTCGTGATGCCGATCTGGTTGCTGAATCGACCGAATCCGAGTCCACCGAGACACAGGTTGCCGGCAGCGCCGCCGACGTTCGGGACGAAGCCCGACTCCCTGGCGGTCAGGATGAAGCAGGGCCTTCCCACGGGCGCGCCGGAGCACTTGAGCCTCTGGATGGAGGTGGGCCTTCCGTTGCCGAGCGCCTTGATCCACGCGCGTCGACCCGCGGAGTTGGTCGCGGCCGCGCAGTATTGGACTCCCGCCACGTTGCCTCCGAACTCCTGGCGGAGGTAGCCGCCCTCGAGCTGGGTCGCACCCGACTCGTTGATCCAGACGGCGTACCCGATGGTGTCCAGCACGCTGCCGCTGGACTCGTAGTAGGTCGCGAGGGTCGCGCTCGTTTGCGGCGTACCGCCGTCGAGCAGGATCTGGTTTCGCTCGGCGAGCCCGAATCCCTCGGGGGCCGGACCGCCAGAGCACATGTAGGTCCGCCACTCGCCCAGGAGTTCGCGCTCTTGATACGTGAGGAACCACTGCTCACGAGTCGCTGCGACCCGCGGCCGACGCTGTTCCAACGAGCGGCGCTCATCCGCCATCGCGCTCACATTGGAGATGTCACCTCGGACGCTGCCATTTGCGCATGTCGCCGCAAAGATGTCCCCGAGGATGAAGGGGCCGGAGTCCCAGGCGATCACGAAGGGTGCCGAACCGTCAGGCAGTCGCAGTTCGTTCGTCGAAGACACCGAGACCTGCTCTGTATCGAGGACGTTCGCAACGCGCCAGCGGGGCGTCTTGACCGACGCGTTCCGGTCGAGATCGACCGACCAGATGGACTCGAGGCCGATTCCCGTCGTCTGCTTGAAGGCGACGCGGAACGTCTGCGGGTCGAAGGTCCCTGTCTCGCCCGAGCCAGCCGAGATCGCGGGGATCGATGCTCGCGTCTGGATGTCGTTGAGCTGCAGTGCGTTTCCGACGGGACCGTTGGGTCCGATGGGGCGTGCGTAGACGCCGCGAAGGCTGGAGAACCGGTTGCTCCAGACCGCGACGAAGCGGCGCAAGCTGAACGGGCCGCCCGTCTCCGCGCCGATGTCTGGGTCGAACGCCTCGACGTTCGGTGAGCTGACGAGGAACGGCTGGCCGACCGACTGGCCGTCCGAGCTCGACCGCCGCGCGTAGACCCTCCGCCCGGATCCCGAGCCCCGGGTCGCGACGACCATGAGGTCGCCGGTCGAGACCATCGCCGCGATGGCGGGCTCCTGCCAGTTCTCCGTCGTGAAGTCGATCGCCGCGACGAACGTGAGTGTGCCTCCGGACAGCGTCGGTGCGCGGTAGAGGATGACGTCGCTGTCGGTTGCGCTGAATGCGCGCTCGATCACGAGGTAGGTGCCCGTCGTCTCGAGGATCGCAACGTCGGCGACCGCGAAAGGCCGGGGCGGGTTGCTGAAGAGGCTTCCGGAGGAGATCACCGGATCGATGACGAGCGTGTCGCCCGCGGCCTCCACCACCTCGTCGGGAACGAGAATCGCGTAGCCGGTCGGCGTTCGGATCGACTCGACGGGGATCTTCGAGCCGTCCCCCGGAAGTGCGAACGCCTCGCCGATGTCGATCGCCGCCGCGGAGCCACCGAACCGGAACGGCGCGCGAGCCCGCGACGGGCGAGCGAGATTGGAGCGGACCGCGACGTCGATGCGGAGTGAGCCCGTGGCGCCCTGGACGTCGACCTCCAGGAGCTGCTCCACCGAGTCCAGTGAGCAGTCGTAGCGCTCGACGATCGGGCCGCGATCGAGGATGAGCGACGCGCCCTCGCGCCGGACCGTAGGCGGCGCGAGAGCCAGTGGCTCGGCGTCGACCGAGACGCCGCTGAGCGCGAACGTCGCGTGCGACGCGGGCGCATCGCCTCCGAGGAATGGATGGAACGTCAGCCCCTCGCCGTCGACGCAGGCCTTGTAGGAGTGTCCGAGGACCCAGTGCGTTCCGTCGCCGGGCGCGTCGAACACGATGCGGTCGGGCAGGCTGGCGTCGAGCGCTTCGTGCGCGCCGGGACCTGCCTGGGACAGGGCGAGGGCGGAGGTGAGAAGGAGGGGGAGCGACATGGCGGGAGGCGAGATAGGGCTGAGGGGGACGTGGGGAGGCATGGGCCCGCCCTCCGGCGCGTCACACGGAATCGCTCCGAATCCAACCCGCACGGGCCGGCCCCCGGCTCGCCCCTCCCCGACGGCACCGGTTCTGGCCGTGACAAATCGGAGCGCGCGTGGTCCGTTGGTCCGACGGACCTCCCAGCTCCCCAGAAGCACTGCCCTTCCCCATGCTCCTCGTCACGCTCGCCTGCCTCGTCGCCGCGCCCTCTCCTGCACCCCTCGCCCAGTCGAGCGAGCAGCTCGAGGTCCTCCTCAAGGAGGGTGACCCGGTCCCGGGCCTGCCCGACGGGTGGAGGATCGACCAGTTCCTCAGCCGCACGATCGGAGCCGACGGCGGGTGGGCCGCCACCGTCGAAGTGCGGGGACTCGGCTTCGGAATCGTCGTCGTGGGACAGCGTCCGGGAAGGACCGACGGTCCGGTCGAGCTGCTCCGGAGTGACCTGCCTCCCGGTGCGAACACGTCCGACTTCATGATCGGAGCGCGCCTCGCCGGAGGCCGCCTCGCCTACAGCCTCGCCCCGTTCACCTGGCTGAACCCGGCCGAGTCGGTGTGGGTCGACGACACCATGATCGCGCGCGTCGGCGAGACGATCTCGGACAGGCCGGGCGTGACCTGGAACCGGAGCATGGGAACCGTTGGCTTCGCTCCGGACGGGAGCGCAGTCGTGTGGGGTCTCGTCCTCCTCGATCCGCAGTTCCAGGGACTCAAGAGACTGCTGTGGCGCTGGCCGGAGGGGGAGACTCTCATCGCCGAGGGGGACTCGATCCCTGGGCTCGCGACACCCGTTCTTCGGATCACGGAGCCGATCGCCCTCAGCCCGGACACGCGGCAGTGGGCCGTCCTCGTCGTCCTGGAGAGCGACTTCCGCGAGGCCCTCGTCCGCAACGGCGCACTGCTCGAGTACACGCCTAGCGCCTACGCGCTGGAGGGGGAGGTCATCCCGCCCACGTTCGTCGACGGCCACGTCGGACTCACGTGGGATGGGTTCCATGCGCTGGAGATCAACGACCGCGGACACGTCGCCTTCGTCGGCCAGACGAGCCTCGGTGGCGAGGATCGCTACGTCCTCGTGCGGAATCGTCGGCCTTACTCGTTCACGGACCGGGAGCCGAAGCTCGCCGACATCGACGAGCGGAGCGGCGTCCTGCTCGTCGACGCCCAGGCGCTGCTCTTCGAGGACGACGAGGTCCTGGCGGCGAGTCCCTCCGTCGACGTCGACCGGGACGGAGTCGCCGACGCGGGATTCACGGCACCGTTCGTCAGCGAGTTCACCTCGTACATGACGCGGGACGAGCGTGAGCTCCTGATGTATCGGCCCTTCAACGGTCCGGGGGGCGAGGTCCACCTCGGCGTCGCGCGAGCACGCCGGGCGCGAGCGGACGAGACCGTGTGCAACGCGTTCGTCAATTCGACCGGTCGACCGGCGGAGCTCGTCGCCACAGGAAGCGCCATCGCAATCGACAACGAGGTCACACTCCACGCGTTCGGCCTTCCGACCGCGTCGCGCGGCTACTCGCTCTTCTCACGCGACTTCGGGATCGTCGTCCAGCCGGGCGGCAGTCAGGGACAGCTCTGCCTGCAGGGTGCGATCGGTCGACTCCAGAGCCAGCTCTTCCTCGCGGGCTTCGACGGGCGCGCGACGATTCCGCTCGACCTGACGCAGATCCCCCGGCCGACCGGAACTGCGGCGGCCATGGCCGGCGACACCTGGTACGCGCAGGCCTGGTTCCGGGACATGGACCAGGGGACGCCGACGTCGAACTTCACGTCAGCGCTGAGGCTCGAGCTACGCTGAGGATCTGGGCAGCGCCAGCTGCCCACGTCGCGAGCTGCGTCGAGGTCGCTGTCGGCGCCGCGCGCGACGCGGTCGAGGGTCCGGGTGGGAGGGAGGACGTCGACCCCCGGACGGAAGGGGCGCAGTCGGGAGGTCTTCTCCCCGACGTCGACCGTGGCGCGGCTGAAGGTGAGATCTGCATCCGGCCCTCGCGAGCGGACTGTCATCACGGTGCACGCCGGGCAGCAGGTTCAGAGTGGGTGTCGTGGGGCCGTTCGTCCGAGAACGCCGGAATAGACGTAACGGCGGAGAGGTCGAGTGCGAGCTGGACCGGGCGTCGGCAGCGGGGGAGCAGCATGTCGAGCCCAAGGTCACCCGCGTGACGCTTCACGGTCGGCGGGGGTCGAAGACCTCCTGCTCCACGTGCGCCTCGGGACGCGCATCACGCTCGATCTCCGCGTCGAGCTTCGCTGCAAGCGCTCGCAGTTCTTCGACCATGTCGGGGTGCGACGCCGCGACATCGTGCTTCTCGGAGACGTCGACCTCGACGTCGTAGAGCGCGGGACCTTCGAGCAGCAGCTTCCACGGCCCGCGGCGGATGCCGGCCAGCTCGCCGCGCGACGCGTAGTAGAGGAAGGTCGCCTGGCTCGGCGGCGCGGCTCCGCCCGTGAGCAGATCTGAAACGTCGCGTCCGTCGATGGTCCGCTCGGGAGGCTCAACTCCCGCGAAGGCCGCAAGCGTCGGAAGCACGTCCATCGCGGTGACGACGTCTCGCACCACGGACCCGGGTGCGAGTCGAGCGGGCCAGTGGAGGACGCACGGCACTCTCTGGCCTCCCTCGTAATTCGTTCCCTTGCCCCCGCGCAGCGGGCCTGCCGAACCACCGTTGCGTCCGTACTGGAGCCAAGGCCCGTTGTCGCTCGTGAAGATCAGCAGAGTGTTCTCGAGGGCTCCGTGCCGCTCGAGGGACGCGACGATGCGGCCGACGCTCGCATCGATCTCCTCGATGACATCGCCGTAGAGCCCGCGGCGGCTCGTCCCCGCGTGGGCGTCGGACGCGTAGATCGGGATGTGCGGCATGGAGTACGGCACGTAGAGGAAGAAGGGGCGACCCCCTTCACCCAGGGTTGAGTCGATGAAGGCGATCACGGCGTCCGTCTGTCGACGCGTCAGCTCCCGCTGGTCGGGCTCCCATTCGACGACCTCGGCACCCTCCATCCACGGCAGGCGGAACGCGTACTTCGTCTCGGGCCCTCGGTGGAACTGGGCCATGTCGTTCGAGTACGGCACGCCCGCAAAGACATCGAAGCCCTGGTCCGTCGGAAGGAGCCCCGCACGATGACCGAGGTGCCACTTGCCGAAGCAGCCGGTTGCGTACCCAGCCGCGGACAGTAGCTCGGCGAGCGTGGTCTCGTCGGGGTGCAGGCCGTGGTCGTCAGGCGGGAAGACCATGTGCCGGTGCATGCCGACGCGCTTTGGGTAGCAGCCCGTGAGCAGAGCCGCGCGCGACGGCGAGCAGAGCGGAGCGGCGACGTAGAACTGCGTGAGCTTCGCGCCGCCCGCCGCGAGCGCGTCGATGTGCGGCGTACGGATCGTCGGATGGCCGTAGCAGGAGAGGTCGCCGTATCCCTGATCGTCGGTCAGGACGAGGACGACGCTGGGCGGCTCGGTGACGGGCGTGAGGAGTGGCGCAATTGCCAGGAACGACGAGATCATCGCACCCGAACCTAAGCGCGTCCGGCCTGTGGCGAGCGACCTCAACCCGGTTTGGAACGCGCACCTTCTCCCTCGGCGCCGACGGCGCCGAGGGAGAAGGTGCGCG
>JBCCSK010000376.1:0-6016 GCA_039200205.1 Planctomycetota bacterium | reverse complement strand
GTGCCGAACGTCCCCGGGGCGACGGGCGCGAGCCCGAGTCCGCCGAAGGTCGACACCGCCATCGCGGCGAAGTCCGCGGGGGAACCGCGCTCTGCGCCATTCGCAGTCATGCGCCCACCTCGCGGAGGATCGTGCGCGTCTTCAGGGCGTAGTTGACGCCCGAGCCGACGGTGGCGAGCAGCGTGAGCCAGACGACGACGCGGGCGAAGGTCGTCAGCCCGTGGTGCCATGCGTCCGACCACGGGAACGCCTCGACGAAGATGAGCCCACCGACGGCAACGCTCTGCAGGACCATCTTCAGCTTGCCGAGACGGTCCGCCGGAAAGGGTGCGCCGAGGCTCTCGACGTACCCGCGAATTCCGGTGACGAGCATCTCGCGCGCGAGGATCGCCACGACGATCGTCGCCGGGAGGTTCGGCTCGGACCAGGGCATCACGCACAGGTAGATCATCGCACCGAGGATGAGCACCTTGTCGGTGAACGGATCTGCGATCCGCCCGAAGGCGGTCACGTGGTGATCGCGGCGCGCGAGATAGCCGTCGAGGAAGTCGGTCGACGCGACGATCACGAAGAGCCAGAACGCGACGAAGAACGGCGCGCGGTTCCCGGGGATCTCCGTGCGGCCGACATCGCCCCAGACCGCGAAGATCGCGAACAGGACGAGAGCACCGAGGAATCGGATCATCGTGATCCGGTTCGGCCAGTGCGCGAAGACGCCTTCCCGATTCTCGCCGTTCATCGTCCGGGCGGCGCGCTGCCGAGCGACGCGGTCTCTTCTGCGGTTGCGGCGCCGCCCATCCAGTTGTGCTCGTCGTCGGTCCCTTCGATGCGAACGGAGATCCGGTCGCCGACGGAAGCGTCGGGAGCGTGGGCGAACGTGACCATGTCGACCTCCGGGGCGTCACAGGCCGCTCGCCCGACGACCATCCCCTCCCCCGGCTGGCCAGCGGGCACCGGAGGCTCGTCGACGAGGATCTCGACCTCCGTTCCGACCGCGGAGGACTGGACGCGCTGGAGCTGCGCGTCGCGCTCGGCGAGGACGGCGTCGCGCCGCGCCGAGGCGATGTCTGACGGCACCTCCCCCTGGAGGTCGAAGCCCGACGTGCCCTCTTCGGGCGAGTAGGTGAATGCACCGAGGCGCGTCAGCTCGTAGTCGCGCACGAGCTGGACGACTTCCTCCGCGTCCTCGTCGGTCTCGCCGGGGAAGCCGAGCAGGACGGTCGTGCGCAGCGTCAGGCCGGGGACCTCGCTCCTGAGACGATCGAGGATGCGCCGCACCTGGTCGCCGCTTCCCGCGCGACGCATCGCGCGCAGCACGGGCGTCGACGCGTGCTGGATCGGGATGTCGAGGTAGGGGAGGACCTTCGGGTGATCGGCGAGGAGGCGCGTGAGGTCCCAGGGGAATCGGTTCGGGTACGCGTACATCACGCGCAGCCGAGCGTCCCCGTCGAGGTCGGCGAGCGCCTCGACGAGCGTGGGCAGCTCGGTTCCGAGGTCGCGTCCCCAGGCCGTCGAATCCTCGGCGACGAGTACGAGCTCGCGCACGCCGGCGGCGATCAGCTCCTCGGCCTCCTCCAGGACGGCAGCAGGTCGCTTGGAGCGGTGCGGTCCGCGGATCGAGGGGATCGCGCAAAAGGAGCACGTGTGATCGCAGCCGTGGGAGATGCGGAGGTACGCGTAGCTCCCCGGCGTCGCGAGCAGGCGCGCACCTTCCCGCTTCGGCTCGCGCAGGCCGGGCCCCTCGAGGTAGTGGCGGTGCGTGGCGCCGTCCGCGATGCGGCGGATCTGCCGCGCGAGCTCGCGGTAGTCGCTGATCTCCGCGAAGACGTCGACGTCGGGGTACTGCTTCGCCAGCGTTCGCCGATAGCGCTGCACGAGACAGCCGGCGACGACGACGGCTCCGAGGTCGCCGGCACGCTTGCGCTCGACGAGGTCACGGATCGCGGCGTGGCTCTCCTCGCGCGCTGGGCCGATGAACGAACACGTATTGAGGACGACGGTGTTCGCGACGTCCGGATCGCCGGTGACGACGAGGCCCTCTTCGGCCATCCGGCCCAGGATCAACTCGGAGTCGATCAGGTTGCGGGCACAGCCGAGGTGGACGAGGGCGACGAGCTCGGACTGGCGGGCGGTCAAGGGGATGCGCTGCGCGACGGAGAAGGGACGGAGGACGGGGCTGGGGCACCTCCGGCCAAGCGAGGATAGCACGGGAATTCCCGGCCTTGGAGGGCCCACGCCGCGCACGAAGGCCCGCTCCCGAGCGTCCTGGGCCCCCCTCGGGGCGCGCCGGCGCTATCCTCTTTGCCCACCGAACGCCGCCCCGCGGCACTTCCCCCCTTCGATTTCATGCAGCTGTCCCAGTCCATCCCCTTCGTCCTCGCACTCGGCCTCCTGATCGGTTGCCAGTCGACGGACAACAAGTACAACGCCAAGCCGACGAAGATCGACGACGGTCTCCTGACGTACGCGAGCGCGGAAGCTCGCGCCGACGTCACCGCCGCGCGGACCAACTTCGCCGTCGCCGAGGACGAGCTGGCGGGAGCCCGGCTCCGCCTCACCGAGGCGAAGAAGCGCCGCGAGGTCGCCATCGGCATGCGGAGCGTCGCTCGCGAGCAGGTCGAGGTCGCCGAGGCCACCGCGAAGTCGCTCGACACCGACCTGACGGTCGAGGGCGACGCCATGTCGACCGAGCAGGCGCTGGCCGAGCTCGACATCGCCGACGAGCGGATCGCTGTCCACGACCGTGAGATCGAGCTGCGTCAGCAGCAGGTCGAGCTGCGCGACGCCGAGGTCAACCTCGCGCGCGCGAAGGTCAACCTCGCCAAGGCGAACGCCGTCGCGAACATCGACCGTCCTATCGCCGACGAGATCAACGTCGCCGCGTTCGAGTCGGCCGTCCGGTCCGCGGAGACGGACGTCCAGGTCGCGCGCACGCGCGTCGAGGCCGCGGACAACGAGTTCGTCCGCATGCAGGACCAGTTCGACGGCGACCTCGCGACGCTCAAGGACATGCGCGAGGAGATGATGGACAAGTGACCGGAGCTCGTCGGCACCGGGCGCAAACGTGAACGTCTACGTGCGCGCCCGAGTCCGGCGGCTCACGAGGTTGCGAAGCGCTCCTCCCATTCCTCCTCGCTGAGGAGGATCTCGCGCTTCTTGCCCCCGCGATAGGGCCCGATCAGCCCTTCGTCCTGGAGACGGTCGAGGAGCTCACAGGCCTCGTCGAACTCCATCTCCAGCTGCTTCTGCAGCACCGAGACCGCGACCCTCCCCTCTCGGACGACGATCAGTCCGGCGCGGTGTAGGGGGGAGGCGTCGCGCGTCGCGCCCTCCGGCGGAGCGGCGGGCTCGAGAACGACGTCTTCCGTCTCCTCTTCGGGCTCGAGCTCCTCGTCGTCCTCCTCGCCGTCGACGACCTCGTACTCGTCGTCCTCGGCGTCGACGAGCTCGTACTCGACCTCTTCGTCTTCCTCGTCGTCGCCGTCGACCTCTTCGTACTCCTCGTCGAGGTCCTCGGGGTCGATCGGGTTGCCGTCCTCGTCGTAGTACTCGTACTCGACATCCTCGTCCTCGTCCGTCTCTTCGACGTCCTCCGCGTCGACGACGCCTTCTTCCTCCAGGTCGACGTCTTCGTCTTCCTCGACGGCCACCTCCGCTTCGACTTCGACCTCGTCGCTCTCCGCGGACTCCTCGGCGTCGCGACGCGGCCAGTGCCCCCCCTCGTCGACGTCAGGGATTGGCTCGGGTTCGACCTCGACCGCCTCTGCGTCGAGCTCGTCGTCCATCGTCTCCCACGACGCAGGCGGACGGATCGGGGAGACCGGAGCCTCCTCCGCGAGCGCTTCGGGCGCCAGGTCTGGCGTCTCGGCGACGAGCGGACGGACCCCGGGGGGAAGCTCGCTCGGAGCGGACGGGTCGGCCCCCTCGCGCAGCACGGCCTCCTCGAGCGCTCGGGCATCCTCGCCCGAGAGCGCTCCGACGGTCCCTGCGGGGGCTTCGTCGAAGTCGAAGGGCGCGACATCGTCGAGCGTGGCGTCGAGGAACGTCGGCGCCTCGACCGGCCGAGGCGTCTCGTCGAACGGACCAGGTGCGTCCGGCGGAGCCGGCGACGCGTCCGCGTCGAGCCCCGGCGGGACGAACGGCTGCGTGCCCGGAGGGATCTCGCCCTTGAGGCGGACGTCCTCGGGATAGGGGGACGGCGGCACGGGAGCCGCCTGCTGGTACGAGGCGGACGCGCGCCGCCAGACCTCCTCCATGTAGGCGAGGGTCTTGTCGTCCGGGGCGAGGGCGGCAGCCTCGTCGTGCGAGACGCCCTCGATGTCGTCGAGCACCAGCGCGTCCCCGATCGTCTGGGGGTCACCCTGCCTGCGAACGCGGGCCGCGACGCGCGGCTTACGGGCGGTCGTGCGAGCGAAGAGGGAGCTGATGAACGTGGCTGCGCCCTCGAGCGCGCCCGGTCGATTGCGCGGCACCTCCGCCGGCTCTTCGTGGCGCTCGGCGGCCGACGGGGCTGCCTCCGCCTGCGTCCCCGGTTCGGCGACGAACGCGAGCCACACCGCGGCGGCGACGACGCCGAGGCCGAGGAGGATGCCGGCCCAGGATCCGAGCGCCGCGGCGAGCGCGCCGCCGGTGCCGTCGCCGAGGCTCCCGCCGGAGCCGGGCGCGATCGCGCTGGAGAGCGCCGCGAGCCCGAGTCCCGCCACGACGGTCCCTGCGACCAGACGGTACGGCGCCGCGCGGAGCTTCCCGAGCAGCATCGCCGTCCCGATGCCCGTGATCACGAGCGCCGTGACGAGAGCCGGCCAGGGCCCCACCCAGCTCGAGACCATCTGAGCGAGGGCGGCCGTCCCGCCGAGGCCCTCCGACGCGAGGTCCGTTCCGTCGTACAGAGCCTTCGCCACGGCCGCGGCGGGCAAGCATCCGACGAGGAACAGCGCGCCGCCGATCACCTCCAGTCCGGAGGCTGCGTCGGGCCTTGGATCCGACTGTCGCTCCACGATTCGGTCGTCACTCTCGATCATCGCATCATCCCGCTTTGTCGAGGCCTGCCTGACTCTCTTCCCACTCCTCGAGAGTCATGTAGATCTCGCGCGCCTTCGAGCCCATGTGGGGGCCGAGGATGCCGGCGTCGGTCATCTGGTCGATGAGCCTGGAGGCGCGCGTGTATCCGATCCCCAGCGCTCGCTGGAGAAGACTGGCGGAGCCGCGTCGGTACTTGAGGACGACCGTCACGGCTTCGTTGAACATCTCGTCGACCTTCTCGCCGCCCTGGTTCACCTGGCCTGGAGGCGCGGTGCCCGTGGCGGTCTGCACGAGCTGCTGGTCGAAGGTCGGCGCCGACTTCTCGCAGACGTGGTCGACGAGGGCCTGCAGCTCGTGGTCCTCGACGAGCGCGCCCTGGACCCGGACGACCTGGCTCGCCTGCGGCGGCGTGTAGAGCATGTCGCCCTGGCCGAGGAGCTTCTCCGCTCCCATCTGGTCGAGGATGACGCGGCTGTCGATCTTCGATGCGACCTGGAACGCGATCCGCGTCGGCAGGTTGCCCTTGATCACGCCGGTGATGACGTCCGTCGACGGGCGCTGCGTGGCGACGATGACGTGGATGCCGACGGCGCGCGACTTCTGCGCGAGGCGCGTGATCGACTGCTCGGCCTCCTTCTTCGACTGCATCATCAGGTCGGCCATCTCGTCGATCACGAGGACGATGTACGGCACGTGGCGCGGCGTGTACTCCTCGTTGAAGTCGTCGCCGAGGCGCTCGCGCAGCTTCTTCTCGCCGAGCTTGTTGTACGTCTTGATGTTCTTGACGCCGGCGTTCTTGAAGAGCTCGTAGCGGCTCTCCATCTTCTCGACCGCCCAAAGCAGGACGTTGGTCGCCTGCTTCATGTCGGTCACAACCGGAAGCTGCAGGTGCGGGATCTGCTCGAACATCTGGAGTTCGACCATCTTCGGGTCGACCAGGATCAGCTTCACGTCGTGCGGCGAACGCGTGAGCATGAAGCTCGCGATGATCGTG
>JBCCSK010000375.1:0-6020 GCA_039200205.1 Planctomycetota bacterium | reverse complement strand
GGCCGCGGCCAGACGCTCCTCCCGCTTGCCTTCCTTCCCCATCATCCGGGACCAGCCGAGGAGGCAACCGATGCGCTGGGGGTGACCCGGGGCGAGGTGCTCCAGGGCGAAGTCGCGAGCCCGTCGACTCGCGGCGATCGCCTCCGGCCTGCGGGTGTCGAACATCTGCTCGAGGTCGGCGCGCACGTTGTACGACGTGGCGACCAGCTCGATGTCGCGTGGGCTCAAGGCGCCCGTCTCGGGATCTGGAGAGAGGCCCTCGATCCGCTCGGCTGCGCGGTCCAGCGTCTCGAGGGCCTCGTCGAGTCGCACCTGGTTCAGGGCGATCGCGCCCCGCAGTACGAGGACCCAGGCCTGCTGCGAGCCAGCGTCGGGCAGGGACTCCAGGCCCGTCAGATCCTCGGACAGCCGGTCCAGCTCGGCGGTGGCCTCCTCGAACTTCCCGTCCGCGATCAGAGCGTCGATCGCATCGATCTGGCCGTCCATGGCCTGGCTGAGGTCGCGCTCCCTCCGAAGACGCTCGCTGGTGCTGGACCAGGTGCTCCACAGGAGCACTCCGCTGATGAGGAACAGCGCTCCCGCCAGCGCGAGCCACGGCCTGCGCCGCACCTTCCGCAGCCAGCGCTCGACGCCTCCGACGCGTCGCACGCTGATCGGGCGAGCGTGGATGTAGTTCTCGACGTCCTGGCGGAGGGCCTGGACGCTCTGGTAGCGGTGCAGGGGACGCTTCGCCAGACACTGCAGCGTGATCGCGTCCAGGTCCCCGGAGATGCGAGTCCCGGACGTCTCCGAGTTGCGGCTAGGCGGCCTGGGCTCCTGGTGGCAGATGGCCTGCTCCAGCTCGTAGACGCCTTCGTTGGCGACCACCCACGGACTCCGTCCGCAGAGGAACCGGTACAGCAGCACCCCCAGCGCGAAGAGGTCGCTGCGCTCGTCGACGGCCTCGCCCCGCACCTGCTCCGGGCTGGCGTAGTCGGGAGTGAAGAGCCGGCTCCCCGTGCGCGTGAGCGGCCGCGCCCCCGCCCCTTCCTCGTCATCGACCTTTGGGTGCTGCCCCTCGAGCACGCCGGCGATCCCGAAGTCGAGCAGGCGCGGAGTCCCGTCGCTGCGCACGAGGATGTTGTTCGGCTTGAGGTCGCGGTGCACGTAGCCCTGATCGTGGGCGTGCTGGACCGCCTCGGCGATCCGCAGGAATAGCTCGAGGCGCTCTTCGAGGGACACCCGCGCCGCGTAGGTGTCGGCAGGCTCCCCGTCGACGTACTCCATGACGAGGAACGGCTGACCCTGCTCGGTACTCCCCCCGTCCAGAAGCCGGGCGATGTACGGATGGTCCAGGCGGGCCAGGGTCTGACGCTCGCGCTGGAAGCGCCGTCTCATCTCCTCGCTCAGCCACCCCGCCCGCATCAGCTTGATGGCCACCTCGTGCTCGTAGGCGCCGTCGGCGCGCCGGGCGACGTAGACCTCTCCCATCCCGCCCCGGCCGGCGGAGCGCAGGATCTCGTAGGGGCCGATGCGGGTCGCCTGGCGACCTGGCCCCTCGGTCGCGGAGCTCCCGAGGTCGTCGTCGGGGGCGATCTCCAGCAGGCTTTCGACCTGGGCGGCGATCTCCGGTCTCCGGGCCTTCAGCTCCCGCAGCGCGGCGCTCCGCTCGGGAGCCTCCATCTCGTCGAGATCGAGGTAGTACTCACGCACCTCGGCCCATTCCGGGTCGATCTCTTGGCGGCGATCGGAGTCCATCGGTGCGTCCCTAGCCTGACCGATTCCCGGTGGTCGGGCTACTTCGAGTGATCGTGTGTCGCACACGGTACCGTCCAGGCTCCCGCTCGATGGCTGGCATGGACCGGCGCCGGCGAAACCGAAAGCGCGGTCCTGTGGCCCTGGCGGTCATCGGCCTCCACGCGACTCCTCGAGGACCTGGGCGAGCCATTGCGCGAGCGTGCGGAACACTGCGCACGAGTGGATCGATGAGACTCTCATCGAGCACACTCGTTCGAGGTCGGGCTAAGGCGCCGTCAGCGCGCAGTTCGAGATCAGCTCATTCGATGCGGAGCGCAGTGCGATGAAGCTCGAGGCGAGGGGGACGCGGATACGGGACAGCTCGCTGAGCTCCTCGCCGGGGAGTGCGAACCTGTTGTTCAGCGGCGCGGTGATCACGACGCCGATTGGCATCTCGATCTCCTCGACGTAGACGTTCCCCTTACAGGCGCTGTCGAAGGGCGGGCCGACTTCGCTGGAGTCGCCGAACGTGAACGACCCGAGCGGCGCCAGCTCGAGCGTGGCGTGGCTGCCGGTCGCGAAGCAGCCGACCAGACAGGGTCGAGCCGAGCGGCCCTCGCCGACGAGCTGGACGCCGACCGCCACGGGCAGTGGCGCCCCCGCGCGGACCGAATAGCCGCCGTCCGCGGCAGCGGAGAAGAACGACACCTCGCGGACGGCGTTCCCGTTGATCCTGTGGGTCGAGTCATAGAGCGCGACGAGGCGAGACCTGTGACCGCGTATCGTGGGAACGGTCACGCTCCCCGTGAGCCCCGACGGCACGCCGTTGCCCTCGGTCCAGCGGACGGAGACGACGTCGTCCGGACGCACAGTCACGTCCGCCCCGCTCTCCGCGCAGTGTGTCCACACTCGGAAGAACTCGCGCGCGCAGTCCGCGGACGTCAGCGCGTACGCGCCAGGGAGCAGGCCCGAGAAGGCCGCGGTCCCGTCCTCTGCGACGACCGCGGTCGTGACCTCGCCGGCGGTGTTCGTGAGCGCGATACGTCCGATCGACGGTGGAACGCTCGACACGCGGACGGTCCCTCGGCGCGTCTCCAGCCGCACGACGTAAACCTCATCGGGCGCCGGCGCGGACGGCACCTCGATCGACGTCGTCAGCGTCCTCGCGCGGTCGAACTGGCCCTTCACCGTCGAGAGCCTCGAGAGCGTGAACGCGCGAGCGCGCAGCGGCACGCGCACCGGCGCGCGCGTCCAGCCGACCCTGAACTCGAACGTCCTGGCCTCGCCCTCGTAGGTCACCTCGTAGTCGCCGGGGAGCCCCTGGAGCGACTCGTCGACCGGGAGGATCGCGACCGACTCCTCTCGGTCCAGCGCGATCGTTCCCACCGAGCGTCCATGGTCGGCGACCGACTCGAAGCCAATCCTGTGGGGCCTGTAGCCCGAGAGGCAGAGCTCGACGAAGGCGCCCCTCTCGGAGGCGGAGCGGTCGACGCGGGCGGGGACCTGGAGTCGCCCGTCGCGGACCTCGACGTGAATCGTGTCGTTGATCAGCCTGCGCCCCTGGTCGGAGAAGAGCACGAACGCGCCTCTGCCGTGGATCGGATCCCCGCTGATTCGATCGACGAGCTGCAGCGCGGTTCCATGCCTCTCGACGACCAGGTGGACGGGCGCGCCGCCGTCCACGCCGCCCTCTGCGACGAGCGAGGTCTCCGAGAGCGTCGTCCATCCGTCCGGCTGGGACTCGTGGAACAGGAAGTGTGTGCCGCTGATATCGAGCCGCGTGCCCTTCTCGACGCCGCTGAGTCGAAACGTCCCGTCGGCGTCCGCGCGCACGCTTCGAAGGCCCCGCACGGCCGGTCCTGCGCAGGTCAGCGACCACAGGTCTTCGACGGCCGCCCCCGCCTCGTCGGTGAACGAGAGCTGGACCGGAAGAGCGCGGACCACGACGGACCCGGAGCGCTCGCCAGCGAGCACGCGGAGCTTGCCGACCCACTCGCCCCCGGTCGCCCCGACCGAGCAGGTGAACGGCGGTCGATGTGGAACGCTGACGGTGCCAGCGGGACCGGATCGGAACGAGGTCGGCGTCTCGCCGGACCGGTCGATCGCCATGGCCTCGGCGCCTCGGAACTCGATGAAGACGGGCGCTCCGGCGATCGGCGCGCCGCTCGCGCCCACGACGGTCAGCTCGAAGGGCGGAATCCGCCGCAGCTCGAGCGTTCGAGTCCACGGCGGCGATCGAAGGAGTTCGTCGCGGAACGGGTCCGCGGTGAACGAGGGCTCGTACCCTGCCGCCGACGCGCGAACGGAGACGCTTCCGGCGCCGGCTCGGAGCCAGGGCTCCCGACCCGTGAGCTCGATGCGGCCCTCGCTCAGGACGAGTTCGTCGACAGCGCTCGGCATCGACGGCTCTGGCGCGGAGACGAAGCGCACGGAGCCAGCCAGCAGCTCGCCGGTCTCGACATCGCGAATCTCGAGGACCCCGCCCGTCGCCGCCGGGGAGGCGCCGGGGACGACGGTCCGGGCTGAGACGCCCCGATCCACGGCCGAGAGCGCGTCGGCACCGTTCTCCATATGACCGACCGCGAAATCACGCCTGACCTCGTCTCGCGAGGCGCTGCTTCGCGAGCTGACGGCGACGAGCACGCCGATCATCAAGGCAAGCAGGGTCAGCAGGATTCGATGGCTACGCATGCGCTCGTTCCACGGGGTCGCTCCAGGTCGGACCGCGGCCTGAAGGTCCGTTCCTGGGGAGGACGAGCGTACCGTCCATGCCCGCGAGCGGTCCTTCGTCGATCGGCACGAAGCGGAAGTGGGGGGGCCAGGCGGGATCTGGCGCACGTCGCGCCCGCTGGCCGAAGCGTCGAAGCCGTCCTCGCTCGTGCGACGGTTCCCGGGCTTCGCGCAGGATGCGGCCAGCCTGGTCGCAGCTCAGTCGCCGAGCGTGAAGTGCCCCTCGGCGAGATCGACTCCCACCGCGACCTCCGCGATCCTCGTGACGATCGGACCGATCAACGGGTGGGCGAGCTCCGTCTGCGTCCGGTGCGGGATCATCGCGCCTTCGACTTCCTCGAAGTCGCCGAAGCGTGTCGTCTGTCCGATCCGACCGAGGTTCTCCAGGAAGGTCATGCTGTCGACCCGCCCGACGAGGCCCGTCCGATCGTCGACGTAGAACGTCGGCGCGGTTGCGGAGGTGTCCCCGGCGCGAACGAGCAGCACGACGTCGTCGCCGGCGACGATCCGCTGGATCACCTGCACGTCGCTTGCCCAGGCGCGCCAGTCGCCGAAGCGCGCGAAGAGGCTCGCCTCGTGCGCGGCCGTCGCGCGCGCGCCGTCGAGCTTCGAATGCCCCGAAGCCCGCGACTCGTAGTGCACGTCGCGCCCGTCGTGCGACACGCGGCCGAACTCGTCGCCGATCACCTCGTCGACGCGCCACAGGTCGGGCCAGCGCAGCCAGCTCTCCACCGTGCCGGACATGCCGAGCTTCTCCATCTCGATGCTGCTCCGAACGTGGATCGTCCCGACTCCCTCCAGCAGGTGCACGCGGTGCGCGGCCGCGACGCGCTCTGCGATCTCGTCGCCGGTCGGCAGGTCCGACGAGGGTTCGAAGCGGAACTCCTGGTGGTCGCCGATGCGGTAGCCCGTGACCTCGCCGGCCTCGGACCGGTCGAACTCCAGCACCACGCCCGGGAGCAGCTTCCAGCGATCGTCGCCGATGTACGTGAGCGGTCGGACCGCCTTGCCGAGCACCTCGAGCGCGAGGTCGTCGCCGTCGCGCAGGATCGTGCGGTAGCGGTCTCCTTCACCCTCCCAGTAGTAGCCGAGGTACTCCTCGAGCGGCGGCGCGAGCTGGATCGGGTCGAAGGGCACTCCGAGCAGCAGTTCGCCGAGGCGCTCCTCGACCGCGAGACCCGTCGGCGTCCCGCGCGACTGGGTGAAGTACAGCACCATCGCACGCTCCTTCGGGAACGCCCAGGCGTACGTCCCGTCCGAACCGCTGTGGCCGAAGGCGACGAGCTCGGGATCGCCGTCCTCGTCAGCGCCGTGGTACAGCACCATCTGCCTCCCGTACCCGATCTCCAGCTCGGGGAATCCGGTCGCGCCGCGCATCGGGTGCGCTCCGGGCCGCAGCGTGCGCTTGACCGTGCGGGCCTTCAGCAGCCGCTCCTTCCCCACGCGCCCGCGGTCCATGTACATCTCGAGGAAGCGCGCGTAGTCCTCCAGCGTCGAGTACAGCGCCTGCGAGCCGAGGAAGAAGGGGAAGAGCGGCGCGTCGTCCGTCTTCCAGTACCGCTTCCACTCGCCGG
>JBCCSK010000374.1:0-6049 GCA_039200205.1 Planctomycetota bacterium | reverse complement strand
CTCGTCGCGCGCGGCCATCGCGTGCGCGTCTTCACGGGAGCGCCCGAGCCCGGCGAGGGATCCCTGGAGGGCGAGCTCGTGGCAGCCGGCGTCGACGTCGTCCGCGTCCCGGGACTGCGGCGCGGCCTCTCCGCCGTCGCGACCGGCGCCGACGCTCGGGCCAGTCGCTTCCTGCGTCGCGCGCTGGCGGCCTTCGGGCCCGACGTCGTCCACACGCACGCCTCCAAGGCAGGCGCGATCGGGCGACGCGCAGCGCGCGCCTCGGCGCCGGCCGCCGGTTGCGTCCACACGTTCCACGGGCACGTCCTGGAGGGCTACTTCCCGGCGCCCGTCTCCTACGCGCTGCGACGCATCGAGGCGCGGCTCGCCCGCACGACCGACCGGATCCTCGCGGTCTCGAGCGCGACCCGGGACGACCTCGCCCGCCTCGGCGTCGCGGCGGCCGAGCGGATCGAGGTCGTGCGCCCCGGGATCCGTCTCGACGGACTGCTCGCGCTTCCCGAGGAGCGGCCCGGCGCTCCGCTGCGCCGCGAGCTCGGAGTCCCGCGCGACGCACTGATCGTCGGCGTCGTCGGACGCCTCGCGCCGGTCAAGCGGACCGAGCTCGCGCTCGACGTCTTCGCCGACGTCGCCCGCGAGTTCCCCGATGCGCACCTGGTCGTCTGCGGTGACGGTTCGGAGCGAGCTGCGCTCGAGGCCCGCCGAGACGCCCTCGCGGGCGGGATCGCGGCGCGCGTGCACCTCATCGGCGCTCGGGACGACGTCCTCTCGGTCCACGAGGCACTCGACGTGCTGCTCGGCACGTCGTTCGCCGAGGGGATGCCGGTCGCCATGATCGAGGCGGCCGCGGCGGCGAGGCCGGTCGTGTCGACCGCGGTGGGGGGCGTGCCCGAGCTCGTTCGGAACGGTGTCACGGGCCTTCTCGCGGCGGACCGGGACGGCCTCGCGGCTGCGCTCGCGTCGCTCGCGGGCGACGCGGACATGCGCGCGGAGTTCGGCCGCAGCGCGCGCGTCCACGCGCGCGGCGCACACACGGCGGAGGCTCTCGCCGACCGACTCGAAGACGTCTATGCGCGGATGGTAGGTTCCCGCGCGTGAACCTCCTCATGGTCAGCGGCGATCGGCAGGTCGTCCTCGGCGAGCGCGGCCCCTTCTGGTCGATGCAGCGCCACTTCTCGACGTTCTTCGAGAGGGTCGACGTGCTCGTGCCGGATCCCGGCGGACCGATCACCACGCGCACGATTCACGAGCGGGTGCACTTCCACGTCGGACCTCCGCGCCGGAGCCGGATGCCGGGCTGGATCGCGCGGGCCGGCGCGGAGCTCGTCGCGGCGCACGGGCACGGGCTCGTGGTGAGTCACGACTACGGCACGTTCTACAACGGGCGCGGAGCGGCGCGTCTCGCGCGTGCGACTGGCCTGCCGCACGTGTCGGAGATCCACCACGTTCCCGGACACCCCGTCCTGGCGGATGCGCGCGAGCGGATCGAGAAGGTGATGGCGAGGACGTTCGTCGCCTGGGCGAAGCGGCGCGTCGCTGCGTTCCGCGTCGTGAACGAGTCCGAGATGCCGGAGCTCCTGATGAGCTGGGGAGTGCCGCAGGCCAAGATCGTGGTGCTGCCCTCCCAGTACATCGACTTCGAGGTCTTCCATCCGCCGCGCCGCGAGACGGCGATCGAGCGGGACATCGTGTTCGTCGGGCGGATGGTGCCGAACAAGCGCGTCGATCGGATCCTGGAGGCGATGGCGATCTGCGCCGGGCGCGGCCAGCGCTTCCGCGGTCTCTTCGTCGGGAAGGGGCCCTCGAAGGACCGCTGGGTCGAGCTCGCCGCGGGCCTCGGACTCGCGGACGACGTCGAGTGGATCGACTGGGTGGGCGAGCCGGCGGACCTCGCCGAGCTCTACCGCACGAGCCGCGTGTGCGTGTGCGCGTCGACGTCCGAGGGCGGGCCTCGCTTCACGGTCGAGGCGATGGCGTGTGGGACGCCGGTCGTCTCGACGCCCGTCGGCGTCATGACCGACCTCCTGGACGACGGGGCCGCGGGCAGGCTGGCTGGCTTCGATGCGGTGAGCCTCGCGGCGGGCCTCACCGACGTCCTCACGCACGAGGGACGCCGGCGCGAGCGCGGACTGGAGGCGCAGCGCCGCGCGCAGGTCTTCGAGTACCACGCGGCGATCGAGGGCTACGCGCGGGGGCTCCAGGAGATCGCCGCGCAGGCCCCGGCGCGGAGCGGCGTCGCGCGATGAAGCTCGTCTTCGTCACGCAGGTCCTCGATCGAGACGACGCGGTCCTCGGGTTCGTCGTCCGGTGGGTCGAGGGCCTCGCTCGCGCGGCGGAGCGCGTGCGGGTCGTCGCCCTCGACGTCGGGCGCGTCGACGGCCTGCCCGACAACGTCGACTGGGTCGCCATCGGCCGGCAGGGGGCGCTGCGGCGGTATCTGCGCTACCGATCCGCGCTGAGACGGTCGTTCCGCGAGGGATTCGACGGACTCCTGACCCACATGGTGCCGCGCTACTCGTCCGTGGCGGCTCCGTGGGCGCGCTCGGCGGGCGCACCGCACTTCCTCTGGTACACGCACAAGGGCGTGGACGAGCGCCTGCGGCGCGCCGAGCGCGTCGTCGACGGCATCTTCACGGCCTCCGACGCTTCGCTGCGCATCGACACCCCGAAGAAGATCGTGACGGGCCACGGGATCGACGTGCAGCACTTCGACGTTCCCGTGCGCGCCCGTTCGACGGGCGCCGTCGAGCTTCTCTCGGTGGGTCGCGTCACGCCTGCGAAGGACCCGCTCGTCGTCGTCGATGCGCTCGCGCGACTTCGCTCCGACGGAAGAGACGTTACTCTGACATGGGCGGGTGGAGCACTCGCGCCCGGAGACGAAGAGTACGGAGCCATGGTGCAGCGAGCGATCCAGGAACGGGACCTCGAAGAACGCATCCGCTTCGTGGGCGCGGTCGCGTACCCGGACGTGCCTTCCCTCTACGCGGACGCGGACCTCTTCGTCTCGGCGAGTCGCACGGGAAGCGTCGACAAGGTCGTGCTGGAGGCGATGGCCTCGCGGCTCCCGTTCGTCACCTGCAACGAGTCGTTCCCGCCTCTGCTCGAAGCGCAGGAAGGACTGAGCGGCGTGACGGGCGACTTCGCGTTCGAGCCGGGCGACGCCGAAGAGCTCGCCGGGCGCATCGCGCACTGGCTCGATCTGGATCCGGACGAGCGCGGTCGCCGCGCGGAGGTCGTCCGTAGCCTCGTGGTTCGCGACCACGAGGTCGATCGTCTGATGGAACGGCTGGTGGGAACGATGAGCGACGCGCGCTCGGGGGCGCGCCGATGAACGACGCGCGGACCAGGCGCTGGGGCGCGGTCGATCGGCCCGAGCCGTCGAGCGAGGCGGGCGCGGAGCCCCCGGCTCGTCGTCCGCTCCGCGCCGGCTCGGCGCCGCGCGCGAAGGATCTGGCAGGGCTCGTCGTCGTCGTGGCGGCGCGCGGTCGTCGGGGGGCTCTCGCGCGCTGCCTCGAAGGGCTGCGCAGCAGCGCGGAGTACGGCGCGGACATCGTCTACGTCGGCTCGCCTTCGCCTGACCGTTCGATCCAAATGGTCCGCGACCGATTCCCGTTCGTCCGCATCGAGGAGACGGCGGAAGCCGCCCTCGCGGCCACCGATCTCGCCGCGGCCCCGCCGCGCTTCGTCGCCGCGGTCACGGCCGACGTGGTCATCGATCGCTTCGCGCTGCGGCTCCTCCTCCGCGCGGCTGCGGCCGCGCCGCGCGGCGGCTCGGTCGCCCCCGTCCTCGTCGATCCCGCCGGAGGCGAGCTCGACCTCCCCCGACCGCGCCAGGGCGCGGTACCGACGGAGGCGAGGTTCGTTCGCGTTGCGCGGCGTCGCGACGTCGACGGCGGAGACCGCGGACCCCTGCGCGTCGTCCGCGAGGCGCGGGCGCTCGTTCCGAGGCCGGACGAGCTTCGCGCAGCGTGCGCGCGCGGGAGCGCGGTCGCGCCGCGGCGCTGAGGGGTCGTCGATGGCGCCCGATGGAGCGGTCGATGTCGTGCGCGGCGGCGTGCGGCGCGAGCTGACCGGACCGCTGGAGCGGGTCCTCGAGTGGATGGTCGCCCAGCGCGATCCTGCGACCGGCGCGCTGATCTGCCCTCAGCACAGGATCGAGCACACGGGCAAGAGCGCGGGCGCCGTGGTGCTCGCCGTCGAGCTCGCCAGGCACGCGGCCGAGGCCGACCGCGATCGGCTGCTGACGATCGCCCGCGAGCAGTGCGAGCGGATCGTCGGACGCCTCGAGCGCGAGGGGGACAGCACGTGCTTCACGTTCCGCCCGGGCCGTCACGACCCCTACAACTGCTCGAACTCGGTCATCGACGGCGGCGCGTGCAGCGATGCTCTTGCGGCGTGTGTGCAGGCCTTCGGAGATCGGCTGGGCGCGGACGAGCGAGAGCGGTTCACGCACGCGAGCGTGCTGCACGCGCAGACCTACCTGCGATACGCGATCGTCGACAAGGGCGTCCCCGCGCAGTGCGCGTGGGCGATGACCGGCGCGGCCCAGGCCTATCGCCTGTCCGGCCACGACGTGCTCCGCTACGTGTGCGAGGTCGGTGCCGAGCGCCTCGCGGGCGTCCAGCGCGGGGACGGCAGCTTTCCGTACCACCCGCTCGAATGGGGCGCCGCGCACCCCGGCGCAGGGGACGCGAGCGCGTACTACCAGTCTCGGGTCAACGCGTTCACGAGCTTCGCGCTGGAGACGGCCATGGGCGCGGACGCGGGGACGCGAGCGGACGCGACCTTCGACGCAGGCCTCGACTTCCTCCACGGGCTGATCGGCCCGGACGGCATCAAGGTCGGCGCGGTCGAGGCGAAGCCCTGGTACTGGGGCGCGGAGTACGAGGTGGTGTCCCACCCCTTCGACATCGCGGCCCTCGCGACGGAGTGGCGAAGGACGCGCGCACTCCGCGCGGCCGCGGCGCTGCGCGCTTCGTTCGCCGCGTGGGCGCGGCACCTCGGGCCGGACGGCGCTCCGCGGAGCCACCTCGACGCGGGCCCGGACGATCCCGCGCGCCGACCGAGCTACCAGTGCCCCTTCTTCTGGGCCGCGCACGCGTCGTGGATCGCGCGCTCGCTCCCGGAGCTCGAGGAGGTCCACGCGAGCGACCCGCCGGCCGCGGCGCCGACGACCGGCTGGACGCACTTCGAGGACGTCGACCTCGCGCGGCTCGACACTCCGGAGGTCGTCGCCTGGGTGCGAGGCCGGAGGCCGCCGGGGAACGCTTCGCACGGCAGTCCCGCCGGCGGACTCCTGCGCGTCCACTCGCGCGTCAACGGCCGCGACCTCTTCGTCGCGACGCGCTTCGACCGCCGACCCGAGGCCGCCTGGAGCGGCGCCTCCGGCGCGCCTTCGCTGGGGCGCGGCTGGCGGGCCGGTCGCGACGACCTGCGCTTCTCCGGCTGGCTCCTTCGCAGCCGCTGGCGCGCGGGCGCCGGAGTCCGCGCGCTCGACGAGCCGCTTCGCGCCGGGCGTCGGTCGTTCCTCGCCTTCGCGGCACCGACCGTCAGCACGGCCTTCGACCGGGACGCGCCGATCGAGGTCGGCGCGGACGACTCGGTCCGGATCGTCGGTCCGTTCGCGCGCCGCGACGGTTCCCCGGCGGGGGGGCGGGTCGAGCGGTGGTATCGCGCGTCGCCCGGCGGCGCCCTCGAGGTCGAGGCGCGCTGCCACGACGCGAGCGGCGTGCGAGGGCTCTGGTACCGCCCGGCCCTGAGGGCCGTTCAGGTCGAGGCCGACGAGCGCCGGGTCGTCGTCCGGTTCGGCGGGGGAGGCGCGGGCGAGACCGGGTAGTCTTCTCGCGTCCTCGCGCCATGTCCTCCTCCGAAGCGTCCCCGATCGAGCCCGGTGTCGCACGCGAGGTCGTCGCCGCTCGCCTGGCGCCGATCGCGCTGACGGGCGCCTTCGCGGGCCTCGTCGAGGGGGCCGTCCGGTTCCTCGGGATCGACCCGGGTCTCTTCCTCCTCCAGGTCGAGCACTTCGGCCTCGGGGACGCGCTCATCCTGG
>JBCCSK010000373.1:0-6081 GCA_039200205.1 Planctomycetota bacterium | reverse complement strand
CGTGCGGGGCGCGGTCGCGACGCGCGATCGGGAGGTCCTTCGAACGCTCGCAGGCGGCGACATCGCCGAACTGCCTCCCCCCACGCTCGAGCTGCTCACGTTCACCCTCGAGGCGTTCGGCGAGGCCGACGAGGCCGTGGCCCTCGCGAGGCGAGCCCTGGACCGCCACCCGGACAACGCGCGACTCCATCGCTCCCTCTGCAACCGCCTCGTTCCGACTCCGCTCCCGCTCTACGGACGCAGCGAGCGACGCAGGGGACGAGAGGCTCTGACGCATGCGCGAGCTGCCGTCGCCATCGAGCCGGACAACGCGATGAGCCACTTCTTCCTCGGCGTGCTCCTGATCCAGCTCGGCGATATGGGCGCCGCCATCGGACCGCTCGAGCGTGCGGACGAGCTCTCCGAGCTGACGGATTGGCCGCGCGTCGCGCTGGCGTTCGCGCGGGGATACGTCGCGCCGAACGATCCAGATGTTGTCGCTGAGCTCCAGGAGCTCCACGCGGAGGGCCAGCCGCCGATGCAGCGGTTCTGGATCGCTGAATCGCTCACGACGGCGCTCGAGGTCCAAGGCCGCCGGGGGGAAGCGCTCGACGTCGCGCGCTCGATGTTCGATGTCGAGATCGACTGGTCGGACAACATGAGGCGCGTGTATCTGGGATCGACCTTTGGCACCGCGTACAGCCTCGCGGCGCAGCTCGGACGTCCCGACGAAGCGCTTGCCGCCTTTGAGATCGCTCGCACTCGAGGGTTCGACGATCCAGTCACGTTCTCACGATTCCTGTCCACGGCCGACGTCAGTCGCGTCGAGGATCCAGAGGTGGTCAAGAGGTTGCGGGAGATCGCGCTGGAGCTGGCCGAGACGGGAATCGACGTAGAGCCGGAGTCCACGGAAGCGTGGGACTCGCTCGGCCTCGCGCTCTTGAGACTCGAGGACTACGAAGAGGCTCTCGACGCGTTCACGGTCGCAGTCGACGTCGACCGAGGCGCTACGAACGTCACGAATTGGCTCGCTCAGTCGATCTGCTGGTCCGAGATGGGCAACGAAGAGCAGGCCTCGCTCTGGTTCGAGCGTGCGCGCCCGCACCTCGACGGCACGATCGATCGTGCTCTGACCTCCTGGCAAACGGGGCTCGCACGACAGGCCGCCGAGCGCCTCGGCGTCAGCGTTCCCGCGCGGTCCGTACGCTGATGGATCACTCCGCCGCGCGCGGATAGCCGATCTCTGCGAGCGCCGCCCGGATCTCGTCCAGCACGCTGATGTCTTCGATCGTCGGAGGCGTCTTGAACGACTCGCCGTCCGCCATCTTGCGCATCGTCGCGCGCAGGATCTTGCCCGAGCGCGTCTTCGGGAGTCGCTCGACGACGACCGCCTGCTTGAACGAGGCCACGGGTCCGATGCGCTCACGCATCGTGCGGACCACGTCTGCGATCACCTCGTCCCGCGAGCCGGTCGCGTCGAGCTCCAGCACGAGCAGGCCGAGCGGGAGCTGACCCTTGAGATCGTCCGCGACACCGATGACGGCGGCTTCGGCGACCGACGGGTGTTCGTCGAGGACCTCCTCCATCGCGCCCGTCGAGAGGCGGTGGCCCGCAACGTTGATGATGTCGTCGATGCGCGACATCACGAACACGCACCCGTCATCGTCGATGATCCCAGCGTCGTCGGTCTTGTAGTGGCCGGGGTACTTGGAGAGGTACCGCTCGCGGAAGCGCTCTTCCGCGCGCCACAGCGTCGGGAGGCTCCCCGGCGGCAGAGGGAGGCGACACACGATCTCGCCGATCTCGCCGCGCGGAGTCTCGTCGCCGTTCGAGTCCACCGCGCGCACGTCCCAGCCGGGCACGGGACGGCCGGCCGAGCCGACGGGCGGGAGGGGCGAGCCGAGCCCGAGGCAGGTCGCCGCCACCGGCCAGCCGGTCTCGGTCTGCCACCAGTGATCGATGACCGGAACGCCGAGACGGTCCTGGGCCCAGCGCAGCGTGTCGGCGTCGCAGCGCTCGCCGGCGAGGAAGAGCGCGCGCAGCGCTGACAGGTCGTAGCGTCCGATCCACTCGCCGTCGTGATCGTGGGTCTTGATCACGCGAAACGCAGTCGGCGCCGTGAACATCGTGACCACGCGGTGCTGGGAGATCACGCGCCAGAACGCGCCCGCGTCCGGGGTTCCGATCGGCTTCCCCTCGTAGAGGACAGTGGTGACGCCGGCGAGGAGCGGCCCGTAGACGATGTAGGAATGCCCGACGACCCAGCCGATGTCGGACGCGGCCCAGAAGACCTCGCCGGGCTCGACGCCGTAGACGTTCCGCATCGTCCAGGCGAGCGCGACCGCGTGGCCGCCGTTGTCCCGCACGATCCCCTTCGGCGTGCCGGTCGTGCCGGACGTGTAGAGGATGTAGAGCGGGTCGGTCGCGCGGACCGGGACGCAGTCGTGCGGCTCGGCCGCTGCCATCGCCTCGCCCCAGTCGACGTCGCGCTTTGCGACGAGTTCGGCGCGGACCTGGGGCCTCTGCAGGATGATGCAGACGGGCGTCTCGTGACGTGCGATGTCGAGCGCCTCGTCCAGCAGCGGCTTGTACTCGAGGACGCGCGCTCCCTCGATGCCGCACGAAGCGGACACGATCGCGCTGGGCTGGGCGTCGTCGATGCGACTCGCGAGCTCCCGCGGCGCGAACCCGCCGAAGACCACCGAGTGCACCGCGCCGATCCGTGCGCAGGCGAGCATCGCGACGACGGCCTCGGGGACCATCGGCATGTACAGAACGACGCGATCGCCGCGGCCGACGCCGCGCGCCGCGAGCGCCCCCGCGCAGCGCGCGACCTCGTCGCGCAGCTCGCGGTACGTGTACGTCCGATCGGCGCCCGTGACCGGGCTGTCGTAGATCAGCGCCGGCTGCTCCGCGCGGCCGCCCTCGACGTGGCGATCGAGGGCGTTCCAGCACGTGTTGAGCTCACCGCCCGAGAACCACCGGTAGAAGGGCGGACGTGAGTCGTCGAGGACGGCGTCGAACGGCCGGTCCCAGTCGATGTCCCGGGCCGCCTCCGACCAGAACTCGTCGGGCGACGCGATCGAGCGATCGTAGGCGTCGCGGTAGCGGCCCATGGCGGCGAGGGCGGGCTGGCGGGCTCAGCTCTCCTGCAGCTGCTTCGCCGCCGCGATGCGGCGCTCGGCCAGGCGCTGGGCCGCCGTGTGCGTCCCGATGTTCTCGGCCTCGGCGAGTTCGAAGACCTTGCGCAGGTTCTCGCCGATCCGGTCGATGCGCTCCATCGCGACCTTCTCGTCGTAGCCGCCCGGGATCCGCTCGACGCTGACGTTGATGATCCCGGCCGCGTTCACGACGTAGTCGGGCGCGTAGAGGATGCCGCGCGCCTTGAGCTCGTCACCGTGGCGCGGCTCCAGGAGCTGGTTGTTGGCGCAGCCGGCGACGATCTCGCACGTGAGCTTCGGGATCGTCTCGTCGTTGATGCCCGCTCCGCGGGCGCAGGGCGCGTAGATGTCGCACTCGACGTCGAGGTGGGTCTCGTCGTCGACCATCCCGTAGCCGAACTCCTCGACGAGGTTCGCGACGTGCTCGTCGCGAATGTCGCAGATGGTGACGCGCGCGCCGCGCTCCTCGAGGAGCCGCGCCATCTCACCTCCGACGGCGCCGACACCCTGGACGAGGATGTGCTTGTCGCTGAGGTCCTTCGAGCCGTAGCGGTACTCGGCGGCGGCCTCGATCCCGACGACGCAGCCGTAGGCCGTGTACGGGCTCGGGTTCCCGGATCCGCCGTCCTCGCGCGAGAGACCGGTCACGTGTGGCGTCACCTCCCGGACGTGCCGCAGGTCCTCGATCTTGATGTTCATGTCCTCGGCGGTGATGTACTGACCGCCGAAGTCCGCGATGAACCGACCCATCGCACGGAAGAGCTCAGGGTTCTTCACCGACTTCGGATCGCCGATCACGACGCTCTTGCCGCCGCCGAGGCCGGTGTCCGCCACGGCGGACTTGAACGTCATCCCCCGGGCGAGTCGCACGACGTCGAACAGCGCCTCGTCCTCGGACGCGTAGTCCCAGAGTCGCATGCCACCGAGCGAGGGCCCGAGCGTCGTGTCATGGACGGCGATGAGGGCGTGCAGGCCCGTCTCGTCGTCCTTGCAGCGCGCGACGCGCTCGTAGCCCTCGACGGGGATGTCAGTGATCTCCATGCTGTCAGCGGTCCGGGGGGGTCGGATTCGTGCGGCCGCCCGGGATCGGGCTCCCGAGTCGGCGGACCAGTTTACTCGAACATCCGCCTGAGGGGGCCGCGCGGGAGTGCCGAGCGCGCTCATCGAGACAGGAAGCGAACGTGACCTCCCCTGACATGGACAGGAACGCCGACGAGGACGCATCGAGCCGCGCGGCGCCCCTTCGGGCGCAGTTCGCGTGCGTCGTCGTCTGGTCGACGGGGGTCGATACGCGAGTGGACAAGATCGTCCGCTTGGCCGCGGTGCGCCCCTCCAAGGGCGGCGACTGGGACTCGTTCGAGCGCCTCTGCAGCGGGGCGAACGAGGACCCGGCGCTCGGTCCGCGGCTCGCCGAAGACTTCGGCCTCGACGTCCGCACGCTCGACTCCGCTCCGGGCGTGGACGAGGCGTGGCGAGAGCTTCGCGAGTTCGTGGGCGAGCGGCCCGTCGTCACGCACGACGGACCTCTGCTCGAAGCGTGGGCCGGGGCGCTCGACGACGTCGTTCGAGACGGTCGAGCTCCAATCGCAGTCGTCGGACTCGACGACGTCGCGTCGCTCGTCGAACCCGGCCACCTCACGTCCCTCGGATCCACGCAGCTCATCGAAGCTCTCGTCGAGTCCAGCCTCGTCCCGCAGCCGCCCGCAGCGATCCAGCCGCCGCACGTGCTGACGGCGCTGGCCGAGCTCGTCGCACGGTTCCGCGATCTAGGGCCGCTCGCGCACGCGCTCTGCGCGCGGAGCTGGGGCTATGCGCTCGACGGACTTCGGGGCGAGGACGCGACGGCGGCTCGACGCCTGCGACAGGTCCTCGACATCGTCGATCGCCCGTCGACCTGGGGCGGCGACGCTCCGCACTTCGCGGACTGGCGGCTCGTGGACGGCGTCCTCGAGGAAGCCGACGTCGACGCGCTGGACGAGGACGATCCTCTGGCGCTCCTCGATCCTGCGGTCGCGCGCGTGGCCGACGATGCCGAGGCGACCGGGAAGCTCTCCGCGAACACGGAGGACGCCGCGCCGTTCGTCGACGACGACCTCGCGCTGCTCGACGACGTCTTCCGGATCCACCTGCCGGCGCTGTTCGCGCCCGACGGGGCTCGACGCGAGGACCTCTACCGGAAGAGCCAACACCGGGTCGCGGAGGAGGTCGCACGCTGCCTGGGCTCGGATCGGCTGCTGCTCGTCCACGCGCCGACGGGAACGGGCAAGACGCTCGCCTACCTCCTCCCCGCGCTGCTCTGGGCGCACCGCTACCGCGTGCGCGTCGGCGTCGCGACCTACACGCGAGCGCTGCAGACGCAGGCGATGGAGCGCGAGGTTCCGCGAGCCCTCGCCGCGCTGGCCGACGCGGGCGTCGCCCCGGGCTTTCGCGTGTCGGTCCTGAAGGGGCGCGAGCACTCGCTGTGCTGGCGCGCGCTCCGGATCCACGTGCCCCAGGCCGGCGACGATCCCGAGGTGTGGCTGTCCTGGACGGCGCTCGTGCTGTTCGGACTGCGCGACGGCGAGGGCGATCTCGACCGCTTTCCGCGTCGCTCGGTCGTGCGGATGCTCGGAGCGGAGGGCTACCGCGAGTCGCTCTCGACGCTGTTCGGTCAGGTCCGGGCGCGGAGCGGATGCTGCAGCGCGGCCGAGGATCGCCGGGTGTGCGCCGCCGAGGCGGCTCGTACCCGCGCGGAAGGGAGCCACGTCGTCCTGACGAACCAGTCGTTCGCGCTCGCTCGTCCGGAGTTCTTCCGGCGCGTCATCTTCGACGAGTGCGAGCACCTGCACGACCAGGCGCTCAGCGCGTGGAGCCACCGCGTCTCGTTCCCCGACATGCGCCGCGCGCTGGAGCGCCTGCGTACGCCCGGTGCGCGGGGCGCGTCGTCTTCGCGCCGCAGCGG
>JBCCSK010000372.1:0-6114 GCA_039200205.1 Planctomycetota bacterium | reverse complement strand
GGCGGCGGCGCGCTCCCCCGGAGCCCCCTGCTCCTCTGGGTTCGCGGGTCCGGTCGGACCGCCGAGCTCGACGTCACGCGTTCGGGGCGCCTGCGCGGACCGCTCGACAGGGGGAGCGGCGCGGGCGACGGCCGGACCGTCGGACGCGCGCTCCTCGCGTCCGACCGCGCGCTCCAGGGGCCGCCCGGCGTCGGGACGCAGCGCGCCCGGCTCGGAGGAGGACGGAGCGCTGCGCGGCGCAGCCGGACCCGCGAACTCTGCGCGCGAGCGATCGAGGGCTGCGGAGCCGCCGCCGAGTTCGGCGAGCGCGTCGAACGCGGCCGGCTCTCCGCTCGAGGAACGCGCGGAAGCGGGCGGCGCCGCCTCGTCAGCTGAGCGGACGTCCACGCCCGGTCGCGGGATCGCGGCGGTGCGCTCGCGGGGCGCGGCAGCGACGAAGGCTGGCGCGGGCGGACCGTCGTTCGGCGAGCCCCCGCGTGAACGCTCCAGGGGATCGAGCGCAGTCGGCGCGACGCTCGTCCCCTCCTCGGGGCGCTGGGCCTCCAGGTCCGAGGCGCGCGCCACGGTCTCCTCGCGCGCTTCACGCTCGGCCACCTCCGCCGCGCGGGACGCCTCGACGGCGAGCGGACGCCCGGCGGCGCTCACGTCGGACTCGAAGCGCGTGATCGACTCCGAGGCCGCGTCGACCTCGACGTCGGCGGTCACTCGCGTCCCGGCGCGCGCCAGTGCGTTCGCATCCTCGGTGTCCCGCTCGGGAGCCGCCGCGGCGTCGCGCGCGGCGCGGGTGAGCTCGGGCGCGGCCCGCGAGGACACGGTCGGGCGGACCTCTCGACGGGACTCGGACGGAGCGACCTGTTCGGGGCTGGCCGCCTCCGACTCGCGCACGACCTCGGTCGCTCGCGCAGCGACCTCCAGCGACGGCGCCGCGCCGGATCGTCGCTCGATCGACTCGGCCAGCGCCTGGACTTCCGCTTCTCTCGTACGCGCCTGAGCGGAGCGCTCGGTCTCGACGAACTCTTGGGCCGGGGCGGCCGCGAGTTCGGCGACGCTGCGCTCGAACGCGACGTCGGCCGCGGGAGCGACCTCGGGCTCATCGCCGAGCGGCTGCGCCTCGGCGAGCTCCGGCGCGTCGGCGCTCTCGCGCTCCGCGCGCGCGACCTCGACCGCACCCGAGAGCTCGCGGTTGCGCTGCGCGGCGAGCGAGCTCGGGTCCTCGACCAGGCGAACGCGAACGCGCGTGTCGTCGCCTGCGCGCAGCGCCTGCGGCTCGGACTCGGGAACGACGTCGCCGAACCACCACAGGAGGGCGAGGTGGATCAGGAGCGAGATGAGGAACGCCCGGTAGATGACGTCGAGCGCGCTCCAGCGCTTGGCGAGCGCGGCGAGCAGCGCGAGCAGGAGCAGCGCCGCGAGCACGAGGATCTCGCGCCATCCGATCGGTCGACCGGGTGTCTTCGTCAGCTCGCGAGACCGTGCCCGCCACACGTCCCAGCCCGAATCCGTCGCGGGGACCGCATCCTCGCGCGAGAACAGGAGCGCGAATCCGTCCGCGGTCGACCGCGGGTGACGCTCGTCGGCGCTGGAGTTCACGCCCTCCAGCGGCGCGGGGGGCAGCCACGCGACGGCGGCCGCGGCGGCGTCGGCGTCGCGCGGCGTCCGCGCCGCGCGGAACAGGTCGAAGTCCTCGGACTCGCTCCCTCGATCGGACGCGAACAGCAGCGCGCGTCCGTCGGCCGCGACGCAGGGGTCGCGCTCGTCGAACGGCGAGTTGACCTCGTCGAGGGGCTCGACGTCCCAGACGTCGTCGCCCTCAGCATCCGGCGGGAGCGGGCGCGCGGTGAAGAGGTCGAAGTCGCGCGCGAGGGCGGCGACGCGCGGCTCGTCGGGCCTCTCCCGGCGCGACGCGAAGACGATTTCGTCGCTCCACGGAACGGGGGCCGGATCGGTGTCGTCGGACGGGCCGTTGATCGTTCCGCCGAGGCGTCCCGGCTGCGTGAACACGCCGCGGATGACGTCGGCGCGCCAGAGGTCGAGCCCTCCGGCGCCGCCCGGCCGATTCGAGGCGAAGTAGAGGGAGCCGGTCGTCGAGAACGCGGGCGCCACCTCGTCGGACGGACTGTTGACGCCCGCGAGAGGGCGGGGGTCGGTCGCGACGCCGCGCGCGTCGAGGTCTGCGATCCACAGGTCGGTTCCGCGTCCGCGCTCTCCGACGACGAAGACCACGCTCCGCCCGTCGGGTGACAGCGCGGGCGCGCGCTCGCTCTCGTCCGTGTTGAGCGCACCGCCGAGCGGCTGCGGCTCATCCCACACCGCGTACCGAAGGGCCCCTGCCCCCTCGATCTCGACGGTGCGTTCACCGTCCGTGAACGCGCCTTCCGCGCCGAGATACGGGGTGAAGCGTAGCCAGGCGCCGAGGAACCCCGCCGCGACGAGGCTCGCCGCGATGACGACGTTCTTGCCCAGGTGTCCGCCCACGGTTTCTCCCTATCGGTCGACGGTCATGATCCCGATATCGCGAAGTCCGGTGACGCGGCAGAGGTCCATCACGTCCGTGACGGCCTGCAGCTGGGAGACCCGATCGCCGCGGATGGTCACGGGCGTCTCGGGGTTCGCGCGCGCCGCCCGAACGAAGAGCTCGCGGAGCGATTCGCGGTCGTGCTCGACGTCGTCGACGCGCAGCGCGCCGTCGGCGAGGACGTTGACGACGATCTCTTCGATCTGCCGCTCCTGGACCTCGCCGCTCTCCGCGCCCGGCAGCTCCAGGCTCATCTCCTTCTCCTTGTCCGCGAACGTCGTCGCGACCATGAAGAAGATCAGCAGCAGGAACACGACGTCGATCATCGGCGCCAGGTTGAGCGCGAGCTCCGCCGCCGGGTCCTTCGACTGAATCTTCATCGGTCGTGATCAGGAGCCGACGCGGGCGGCGACGACGGGCTCGGCCGCCGGACTGACCGGGCGCGGAGCGCGGGGACGGATCGCGCTCTCGACCTCGCGGTGGACGAACTCGGCGCGACTCGCGAAGCGCTCGATGCGTCCCTGCAGGAACCAGTACGCGCAGATCGCCGGAATCGCCACGGCGAGACCGGCCGCGGTCGTCGTCAGCGCGCGGTAGATGCCCGCGGCGAGGAGCTCGGGGCGACCGAGTCCTTCCTCCATCGCGATGTTCGAGAACGCCTCGATCATGCCCCACACGGTTCCGAGCAGCCCGAGCAGGGGCGCGACGAGCCAGACGAGGAACAGCGGCCGCAGGTTGCGCGACATCCGGCGCACCTCGGCGTGGGCCGCGTCCTCGACGACCTTCTCGCGCTCGCTGAAGTCGGCGTCGGTGCGATCGAGGCCCGTGGCGACGATGCGCGCCAGCGGGCGCTTCCTGTTCTTCTCGCACACGTCGAGCGCGGCCGTCGCGCCGCCTTCGCGCGCGGCCTCGACGATGTCGCGGCCGAGGCGTCGCGACCCGAGCCGACCGCTGCCGAGACCGATCCAGCGTTCGATCGCGAAGGCGAGCGCCACGAGCGAGCAGACCCCGATCGGGATCATCAGCGGGCCGCCGCGCAGGATCAGGTCCTGGAGCGACTCGGTCGTCGCGCCGACCGATTCCTGGGCGGCGATCGTGGCGAGTGCGATTGTGGGCGTCATGTCGTTCGGAGCAGGAGGTCAGCCGTCGAGGCGCTCGCGGGCCTCGTCAGCCCACTCGGTCTTCGGGTAGTCGGAGACGACCTCGCGGAAGCGCGCCGCTGCGCCGTCCTCGTCGCCGCCGCGCGCGAGCACGTCGCCCGCTCGGACGAGCGCCTCCGCGCACTCTTCGTCGTGGGCGTAGAGCACCGCGACCTTCAGGTACTCCGCGAGCGCCCCCTCGTCGTCGCCCTTGGCCTCGCTGAGGCGACCCAGCTCGATCCGCGCGCGCGCGGCGAGCAGGCCCTGGTCCATCTCGACGACGCGCGCGAGCGACTGCTGCGCTGCGCGGCGCTCGTCGAGGCGCGCGTGGCCGCGTCCGCGCCACAGCTCGGCCTCGGCGACGTTGGGGAACTCGGGCGTCTCCGCGACGAGTGCGGCGAGCGCCTCGACCGACGCGCGCCACTCCTCGCGCCGCCCCTCGGCGAGGCCGAGTCGGAACAGCGCCTTGGGGCGCGAGGCGTGCTCGGGGGCCGCCTCGAGCATCCGTCGCAGCCAGCCGACCGCCCCCGCGTCGTCGCCTGCGCGATAGCACGCCTCGCCGGCGAGGAACATCGACTCGGGCGCGAGGGCGCCGTCGGGGAAGCGCTCGACGAGCGCCGCGAACGCAGCGGTCGCCTCGGCGGATCGCCCGCGGCGGAGCTCGGTGAAGCCGCCCTTGTAGAGGGATCTCTCGACCACGTCCGATGCGCCGTGCGCGGCCGCGATCGCGTAGAGCTCGGCGGCCTCCTCGTCCCGCCCGGCTTCGAAGGCCGTTTCACCGATGAAGAACGCGAGCTCCGCGACGCCCTCGCTCTCGGGCGCGAGTCGACGGGCGGCGTCGAGGCATTCGCGCGCCTTCGTTGGGCTCTGCGCGTCGAGCGCGACGAAGCCCTGCTCGACGCGCGCCGCGGAGAGCGTGTCGGGCGCCTTCAGCGCCGATGTGATGTCCGACCAGAGCTTCGCGCGACCTTCGACGTCCTCGGCCTCGTCGAGCGCGGCATCGGCGACGCGCGCCGCTGCGAGGACGCGCGACTCGTCGTCCGTGCGCGGAGCGAACGCCATGAGTGCGGCGCGCGCGAGCGCGGGACGCTTCGCGCTGCGTTCGACCCAGACGAGCAGCTCGAGCGCTGCGACCCGCAGCTCTTCGTCGGTCGCGTCGCCGCGCGCCAGCGCCCACAGCGGCTCGTTCGCCTCTTCGAAGGCCCCGCTCTGGTAGCGCGCCCAGCCGAGCCCGTAGCGCGCGTTCGCGGCGAGCGGGTGCTCGGTGTAGCGCTCCAGGAGCAGCTCGTAGGTCTTCGCCGCGCCGGCGAGGTCGTTGCCCGCAAGCTGTCCGTCGGCGAGTTCGCTCAGCGCGGTCGGCGCGAGCTCGCTGTCGGGATGCCGCTCCGCGACCCGCTGGAAGAGCCGCGCGGCCTCCTCGCCCTCGGCGAGCCGCGCGAGACGAAGCAGCGCCTCGGCGGCGTACGGGCCGCCCTCCGCGTCCCCCACGTAGGTTCGGAACGCCGTCCGCGCGCTCGCCTCGTCCCCCTGTGCCAGCGCGCAGCGCCCGACCATGAAGCGGGCTTCGGAACGCTCTGTCACGGAGGCGTTCGAGTCGTCGGCGACGCGTGCGAAGTAGGGCTGCGCCGCGCCCGCGTCGTCGGCGTACCAGCGGCACCAGCCGAGACGCGAGTACGCCCGGTTGAGCGCGCGGGGCTCCACCTGCGCCACGCCGTCGTCACGGGGCTGAGCGAGCTCGATCAGCGAGCGCAGCGCCGCCTCCGCCTCGTCGTACCGCTCCAGGCGGAAGAGCGCCTCGGCGCGCGTCGACAGAGCCTCCGCGTGGTACGGCGCATCGGGTTGACGCGCGGCGCCCTCCAGCAGAACGCGTGCGAGCCGCTCGGCCTCGTCCGCGTCACCGGCGTTGAGCCGGGCGACGGCAGCGGCGTGCAGCGCGTACGCGCTGCCCGAGCTCTCGTACATCTTCGCGGCCTCGTCCGCCCGTCCGAGCTCGAACAGCGCATCGCCGCAGGCGACCCGCAGCTGTGCCTCGAGCTCGGGCTCGGGGTCGCGCGCCCGGCCTGCGCGCGCGTCGGCGACGGCGCCCTCGTGGTCGTCGGCGTTCGAGCGCGCGGTCGAGCGACAGTAGAGGGCGACGGGATCGCCCCCGAGCTTTGGATCGGAGAGCGCCCGGGTCGCGGCCTCGAAGTCGCCGGCGCGGACCAGCTCGACGCCCTGCTGGAGCGCCGCCTCGGTCCGGTACGTTCCCTCGGGGAAGCGCTCGACGACCGCGCCGAACGCCTCGGCGGCGGCGGCGTGCTCTCCAAGCTCCGCGAGCGCGAAGCCGGCACCGCGCAGCGCACCCTCCGCGTGATCGCCCGCGGGCACGCGTCGGTACCACTCGAGGGCGTCGGCCGGGCGATCGGCGTCGAGGAGGGCTTCGCCGGCCAGGAACGCGACTTCGCCCGTCCGCGGATCGTC
>JBCCSK010000371.1:0-6119 GCA_039200205.1 Planctomycetota bacterium | reverse complement strand
CTCATGGGGCGCCACGACCGCACGGCGTTCAAGACGATCAGTCCCGCGGAAGGTGCTGAAGCCGCCACCGATCAGTAGCCTCTCGCCTCATTCACTGCCCGCGACCCAAAGAGATCCCTGATGAGTTCGTTCCGCTTCTTCGATCCCCACGCGCACATGACGTCCCGCACGACGGACGACTACGAGCGCATGGCCGCCGCCGGCGTTCGCGCGCTGATCGAGCCCGCGTTCTGGCTGGGCCAGCCGCGCACCAACGTCGGGTCCTTCGTCGACTACTTCTCCAGCCTCGTGGGCTGGGAGCGCTTCCGCGCGTCGCAGTTCGGCATCCAGCACTTCTGCGCGATGGGCCTCAACAGCAAGGAGGCGAACGACGAGGGGCTGGCGCGCGAGGTGCTCGAGATCCTTCCGCGCTTCGCGCTCAAGGAGGGAGTCGTCGCGATCGGTGAGATCGGCTACGACGAGATCACCGCCGCCGAGGAGAAGGCCTACCAGTGGCAGCTCCAGTTCGCGAAGGACCACGACATGGTCGTGATGGTCCACTCGCCGCACCGGGACAAGAAGCGCGGGATCCTGCGCTCGCTCCACGTCGCGCAGGAGGTCGGGATCGACATGGAGAAGCTCGTGATCGATCACAACAACGAGGAGACGGTCGAAGACGTCCTCGACGCCGGAGCCTGGGCGGCCTTCACGATCTACCCACACACGAAGATGGGCTCCCAGCGGATGGTCGAGCTCACGAAGAAGTATGGACCGGAGCGATTCATCGTCGACTCGTCGTGCGACTGGGGCGTCAGCGATCCGCTGTCCGTGCCGAAGACGGCCAAGCTGATGCTCGACCAGGGGCTCGACATGGAAGCCGTCGAGCGCGCGACGTTCGGGAATGCTGCAAAGGCCTACGGCTATTCGGGGCAGATCGACCTCGAGGCGCTCGGCCGGGCGCCCGTCATCGACCAGCGCCAGCTCTACAACGACAACTCCGTGCTGCGCGGGCAACCCGCCCGCGTCGACGAAGGGGTGCCGAACTGATGCGGGCCGGCATCGCGATGCTCGTCGGGTTCGTGCTCGGCGCGTTCGCGACCGCGCTGCCCGTCGGTGCCGAGGAGCCTCTCCACGAGACGTTCGAGGGGATCGAGCTCGGCGCGCGGGCCGCGGTCGAAACCGCCGTCGGAACGGTGCGCTGCGTCGACCGAGAGGTCGAGGTGATCGCTGCGCCGTCGCGACGGCCGGACGACACGCGAACGCTGCGCGCGCCCGCCGGACGCGACGTGCGTCTCGAGATCGAGCTCTCGGACGAGGCGCGCTCGCGCGCCGCGTTCGGTCTTCGCGTCCGGCGCGAGAATCGGCGTCGGCCCTTCCTCCTCGTCGCGCGCGTCGAGGACGCGAGCGGTCGGGCGCTACGCACCGTCGATCTCCGCCGGCGCGTGTCCTCGGACGCGTTCGAGCCGGTCGAGCTCTCGCTCGAGGGCGATGCCGCACGCGTCGCGCTGGTCTGGACCTCGCCCGAGCGAGGGATCGTGGTCGACGACCTCGTCGCGCGGCCCGCTGCGCCGATCGAGCTCGTCGATGCGTCGGTCGAGACGTGGACTCGTCCGCTCGTGCTGGGTCGACGTGTGAACGTCGCGCGCGTCGTCGTGGCGGCGCAGGGAACCGAGGACCCTCCCGAGCTCGTGATCACGGGCTCCCCCGCGGGTGAGATGCCGGCGGCGGTCAGGCTGGGCGAGTTCGCCGTGTCCCACTGGGGCGGTGGCTATCTCGATCGACGCGAGGACGGGTCCTCCGCGACTCCGATGGAGGTCGGGACGCGTAGCTACCTCGTCAGCGTCCGCGTCGATGCGGCCGAGGGTTCGGGGCAGAGCGCCATCGGCGTGCCGGTGCCCATCGCGGTCCACGTCGCCGTCGACGGTCGGCGCGTCGCCGACGCACGCTCGGAGACGCCGGGCAGGACAGCGGTCGAGATCGGCGGCGGCGCTCCCTTCTCGGGTGAGGCGGCGTCACAGGCGTCGACGGCGTTCCTGGGCTGGCGGGACACGGGTCGACTCCTCTTCGCGAGTGCGCCGTCGACGGCGGAGACCGAGATCGGCCTCGTCCCTCTCACGGAGAGCGACGACGGCGGTCGGACCTGGAGCAGCAGCACGCTGATCGACTTCGTCGACGTCGAGATCTCGGGCACGTCGCCGGCACCCACCCGGCGGATCTTGGGCCCGGCACTGCTCCGCGATCCGGAGACGGACCTCGTCATTCTCCTCTACGGAGTCGAGACATCGGGAGGGCCCGGGACCGTCCTGAAGCTGCGGGAGAGCACCGACCGCGGCCGGTCGTGGACCGAGCCACGGACGGTGGCTCTCGACCTCGATGAGCGGATCCGCGCGATCGAGCCCGTCGGCGGTCGCGGGGTCGTCACGACCGCCGGGCGCTACGCGTTCCCCATGATCGTCCAGACGAATGGCACGCGCGGCGGTGAGCCGCGTCTGGCGCTGCTCGAGAGCCCGAACCGCGGAGCGACGTGGTCGCTCTCGCCGCTCGGCGCCATCACGCGCCACCCCGCCATTGCCGAGACCGGGGACGACGCCATCCTCGCGATCTTCGAGGCGGCGAGTCGCGCGCGCCGCGGCGTCGCAGCGATCCGTCCGATCGACCTTCACTGGAACAAGCGGCCGGCGGCAAGTGAGGGGCTCCCCTGCGCGGGCGGGGCGGGGGCGCTCCTGCACGTCGGCCGCGAGTTGACCGGAGCCGCCGACGGTCGGCTCGTCCATGCGCACGCGGCCGTCGACCGGCGACCACTCCGCGACATGTGCGTGTGGGGGACGAACGACGGCGGCGGGACGCGGTGGGAGTTCGACAAGCGCGTTCTCCTCGACGACGGCCACGACGTCGCAGCACCTGGACTCGCCCTCGTCGGCGACGAGGTGATCGGCGTCCTCTACCGGTCCAGCACCGAGACGCTCGTCTACCAGCGAATCTCACTCGACGAACTCGTCGATGAGGTCCCGACCTTCTGGAGCGTCACGGGCGGACGCTGACGACCCTCAGAATCGGGCGCCGAAGAGGAACGCGACGCTCAGGGCCTCCGCGCTCGCGTCCAGCCCGTCGACGTCGCCGTCGTCCCCGAAGAGCCAGCGCGCGTCGATGCCGAAGTACTGCCCCTGGCGGAATCGGAACCGCACGCCGCCGCGGGCGTACGCGGTGAAGAGCGTGCTCGAGTCTCGGCCGAATCCGGTGGGGCCGAGGAACTCGACGTCGGTGTAGAGCAGCGCGGCGCCGACGCCGACGTACGGTCGGATCCACGCTTCCTCGGCACCCGGCGTCACGAGGAGGCCGATGGACGCGTCCCAGGTCTCGGCGTCCAGCTCGCGGTCGGGCTGACCGACCGAGACCCCCGACACGTCGGACTGATCGAAGGCGTAGCGGATGCCGAAGTCCCAGTCGACGTAGTCGGCGAGGTCGAGGCGCGCCTCCGACCGTTCGCCGAGCAGCGGGATCTGGAAGCCCAGGCCGACCTCGAACTGGTCGTCGAGCGGGTCCCACGCCTCGTCGTCCTCGAGCTGGCGTGCGCCGATGAGCGCCTCGAAGTTCCGGACGGGCGTCCGCTCCTCGACGCGTGGCTGCCCCGGGTTCAGAGGGTCGTAGCGGCCGACCTCCTGCGGAGGGCCGGCGCAGGCAGCCGCGGCGAGCGCGGCGAGCGCCACGGGTGATCGGAGGCGCCTCGGATTCACGGGCGCACGGCCGCGTTGGCGGCCACGTCGAAGAGGGAGGCCGCGTTCTCCGAGAACAGCCGCCGCTGATCGGACGGGTCGAGTCCGAGCGAATCGGCTGCAGAGCGCCAGGCCTCGTAGCGTTCGCGGCGCCAGCCGCCTGGAAAGACGTTGGAGTCGGTGCCGAAGAGAACTCGCTCGGTGCCGAGGACGTCGATGGAGCGCGCGAGGACGTCGCGCAGCTCGGGCGCGTCGGGCTGGGTCTTCGTCCACGAGTTCGTCGACGACGTGTCCGTGACGACGTTGGGGCACTGCGCGCCCGCGATGAGCGTCTCGCGGAAGAAGCCCGCGCCGAAGTGGGGGATGCAGAAGGTGACGCCGGGGAAGCGGTTGGCTGCCGGGATCACCTCCAGAGGGTTCGCGTAGCGCAGGTCGTACGGCCGCGGCAGGCCGAGCAGGTCGCGGAGCTTCACGACGAGGATCCCGCAGTGCACGTACGCCACGGCGCGGTGCTCCTCCAGGAGGTCGAGGACCGGCCGCACCTCCTCCGAATCGAGGTGGTAGTGGTGCATCGCCGGGAACAGGAGCACGCCGCGGAAGCCGCGCTCGGCGAGCAGCGGTCGCAGGCGGTCTGCGGCGCCGGGGGCGACCGGATTCGACACGGCGATCGGAACGAGGCGACCGTCGGAACGGGCAGCGGCCTCGGACACGGCCGGGATCTCCTCCGGAGCGCTGGCGAACGCGGCCATGCGCTTCACTCCGTTCGCGTCGAGCTCCGCGATCCAGCGGGCGAGGTGCGCGTCGAGCCCCTCCGGCGGAAGCTCGATGCCGGTCTTCTCGGCGACGCGTTCGAGCTTCTCCGCCGTCGTCCCCGGCAGCGGACTCTGCTGGGCCAGCGCCTCGAAGAACGGCCTCGCGAAGAAGTGAACGTGGAAGTCGGTGATCGGCAGGTCGTCCATATACGCTCGTCCCTCTGGAGCGGATCTTAGGCGTGCGCGGGCCCGATCTGCACCGACGATCCGCGCCCCTGATCGAACACCGAGCCGATGATCGAAACGCGACAGCGGGTCGCCCTCGTGACGGGCGGAGAGCAGGGGATCGGCCGGGGTGTCGCAGAGCTGCTCGACGCGTCGGGCTGGTCCGTCCACGTGACGTACCGCTCGGCCGACAAGGGCGAGGCCGCCGCCGAGCGCCTCGGTTCCGAGCGCGCGCACCGCGGCGACTTCCTGCGGCCGGACGATGCGGCCCGGGTCGTCGGCGAGGTCGTGGCCGCCGAGGATCGCCTCGACGCCGTCGTCCACGCGATCGGCCCCTACGCGACGGGTCCGCTCGTCGAGACGGCCTCCTCGACGTTCGAGGAGATGTACCGCGGGAACGTCCTGACGGCCGTGCACCTCATCGACGCCGCCCGCCCGCACGTGCGGGCGAGCCGCGGCGCGTACGTGTTCTTCGGCGTCGCCGGGCTCGACCGCTGGCGTGCGCGCCGCGTGACGGCCGCGTACGTCGGGGCCAAGGCCGCTCTCCTCAACCTCGTCCGGGCGTTCGCCCTCGACGAGGCCGAGCACGGCGTCCGCGTGAACATGATCTCGCCCGGCTTCGTGCCGCACGAGGGCGCGGCGCCCGACACGCTGTCGGACGACCTGCACGAGCAGATCCCGATCGGCGGTCCTGCGTCGCTCGCCGAGGTCGCCGGTGCGGCGCGCTGGCTGCTCTCCGAGGAAGCGACCCACGTGGTGGGCCAGAACCTCGAGGTCGCCGGCGGCTGGATGCTGTAGCCGGCTACGCGAGGCGCGCCGCGATCTCGGACAGGCGCTCCTCGGTCGTCGTGTGCACGAGGAAGGGCGCGACCTCCGCACTCGGAATCGCGGCGTGACGCTTCGCGGTGAGGTCCGGGTGGGGCACGACGACCGCGTCGTCCTTCCGCACGACCTCGCCCTGGATCAGGAGGATGTCGAGGTCGATCGCCACCTCGCCGCGCTTCGATCGATCGCGACCGAGCTCGGCCTCGATCCGGCGGAGGTCCTCGCGCAGCGTGTCGAAGTCGTCCGCGGTCCGGATCAGGATTGCGGCATTCGAGTAGGGGGGCGCGCTCGCGTCGGGCTCGACGTCGGGCGGAACCTCCGGAGGGCCGACGTAGCGCGTCGATCGAACGAGGAGGTCGTACTCGTAGCTGAGACGGTCGATGGCCCGGTCGATCTGCTCCGGGCCGTCGACGTTCGAGCCGAGGCCCAGGACGACCAGCCGAGCCCCCTCGCGCTCGTCCCGCCCCGCACGGAACCGCGGCTTCGTTCGCGGCGCGTCGCTCATCGCGGAGCCCGGCCGCCGCGCTGACCGTCGGAGGCCTCCGGCCGCGGGCGCTCGATGTCGATCCCGACCGCGTCCGCGCCGGGAACGGCCCCCGGCTTCTCGATCGCGATGCGGACGGCG
>JBCCSK010000370.1:0-6129 GCA_039200205.1 Planctomycetota bacterium | reverse complement strand
GTGCCGTCGATCGGGTCGAGAGCGATGCGCGGTCCGCCGTGGTCGAATCCACTCAGCGGAGTCGCGCTCCCGTCGCTGCCCGGTCCGCGATGGCGCCAGCCGGTCTCCTCGGTCAAGAGGGAGAGGGGCCTCTCGCGCGCGACCGATTCGAGCCAGCGGTCCACCGCGCGCTCGGCCACCTCGTCGATCGCGAACGTCGTATCCCCGACGCCTCGCCCGACGATCTCGGCGACAGCCTCGCGGTCTCTCTCCCCGAGGGCGACGCGACCGAGGCCGGCCCGAACGTCCGCGCGAATCGCCGAGGTGAGTCGCTCGAGGTCGTCGGCCCAGGCAGCGGCCGTGCGGTCTCCCTGGAGAGGCGTCTTCATAGCCTGAGCCTATTGCTGCGGTGGACCGCGGCCAACGACGCCCGCCTGCCCGCTGCGGGTGCGGTTGTGCGTCCCCATTCGCAGCCTACACTCCGGTCCCCAGAGGCCCGCCGACGCGAACCAGAGGGATATCTCCGCCATGACCGAAGTCCACGACGTGATCATCGTCGGTTCCGGCCCCGCCGGTTACACCGCTGCCATCTACGCCGCCCGCGCGAACCTGAAGCCGCTGCTCTTCCAGGGCATGCAGCCCGGCGGCCAGCTCACGATCACGACCGACGTCGAGAACTTCCCCGGCTATCCGCAGGGGATCCTCGGCCCGGAGATGATGGAGCAGTTCAAGGAGCAGGCGGAGCGCTTCGGAACCGAGATCAAGTTCGAGGAGATCGTCGAGTTCGACTTCTCGAAGCGCCCGTTCACGCTGAAGAGCGACTTCGGCGAGTACAAGGCGAACGCCGTGATCCTCTCGACCGGCGCTTCGGCCCGGCTCCTCGGCCTGGAGAACGAGTCGAAGCTCATGGGCCACGGCGTGTCCGCGTGCGCGACGTGCGACGGCGCCTTCTTCCCCGACAAGGAAGTCGTGGTCGTGGGTGGCGGTGACTCCGCGATGGAGGAGGCGAACTACCTCACGCGCTTCGCGTCGAAGGTCACGGTCGTCCACCGCCGCGAGGAGTTCCGCGCGTCGCAGATCATGATCGACCGCGCGCGCGCCAACCCGAAGATCGCGTGGGAGCTGAATCGCCAGGTCGTCGACGTCCTCGCCGGCGACGACGGCAAGGTCCGCGCGGTCGTCCTCGAGGACACGAAGACCGGCGAGCACCACGAGTTCGAGACGGACGGCGTCTTCGTCGCGATCGGACACGTGCCGAACTCGCAGTCCTTCGAGGGACAGCTCGACATGGACGAAAACGGCTACGTCCTCGTCCATGACGGCACCTACACCTCGGTCGAGGGCGTCTTCGCCTGCGGCGACCTGATGGACCACGTCTACCGGCAGGCGGTCACGGCTGCGGGGACGGGCTGCATGGCCGCGATCGACGCCGAGCGCTGGCTGGAGAACAAGAGCCACGAAGAGGTCGCGAAGGAGCACTGGGCCGCCACCCAGAAGTCCTGATCGATGGGAGCGACGGAGGCGGCCGGTCGGCACGTCCTCGTGACGGGCGCGGGCACCGGCATCGGCCGCGCGATCGCCCTGCGCTTCGCTGCCGGCGGGGACCGCGTGTCGCTTCTCGCGCGGCGCACCGGCCCGCTGGAGGAGACCGCCGCACTCGCCGCGGACCCTGACCGTCTGTACGTCGGCGCGTGCGACGTCCGCGACCCGGAGGCCGTCCGCGCGGCCGTCGCGGCCGCGGCCGAGGCGCTCGGCCCGATCGACGTCGCGATCGCCAATGCGGGCGTGGGTGGAGCGAACGGACCGGGCTTCCAGGCGGACGACGCACCGGACCGCTTCGACGACATCGTCGCGACGAATCTCGCGGGCACCTATCGACTGTTCCGCGCCGTGCAGGAGCACCTGGCACCCGACGCCCGCGGAGGGGCCGACGAGGGCCCGAGGCGACATCTCGTCGCAATCGCTTCCGTCCTCGCGCGGATCGGCGTGGCCGGCTACACGGGCTACTGCGCCTCCAAGGCAGGGGTTGCCGGTCTGGCCCGGGCCCTGGCGATGGAGCTGGCGCCCGAGGGGATCCAGGTCAACGCCGTCGCGCCCGGCTGGGTCGACACCGCGATGGCGTGGGAGGGTCTCGACGGCCTCGCGGGCGCGCTCGGGGTCACCCGGGAGCAGGCGCATGAGATCGCCATGCGGGACGTCCCCCTGGGGCGCATGGGACGGCCCGAGGAGGTTGCCGGTCTGGTGGCGTGGCTCGTCTCGCCGGACGCACACGGCGTCACAGGGCAGACGATCGACGTGAACGGCGGCGCCTTCATGATCTAGCCCTCCCGCGGCGGGCGGTGAGGTCGGCCCGACGACCGTCCCGCTCTCGGGACGGTCTGCAAAGATCCGACGACGAATCGGACGTGGGCCGACAGCGATGAATCGGGGATCTTCGATCCCTATAGTCGCCATCATGCGAGTCGCACTCGTCTCCACGTCCTTCCGCAGCCGCGAGCCGTTCGACCTACGCGCCCACGTGCGGTCGCTCGCGCCGGCGCTCGTCCGCGCGGGGGCGGCGGTCGAGGTCTTCTCGGCCTCCCGCGGGTCGGGACTCCCGCCGTACTCGCAGCGTCGTGTCGAGGTCCTGGACCACGTCTCGGGCGCCCCGTTCGGGCTCACGACGATCGAGCTCGGCGACGCACCCGAGGCCGATCGCGTCGCGTCGGGCTTCGCCGCGTTCCTCGACCGTGAGCAGCCCGTGGTCTGCCACTTCGAATCGCTGCGTAACTTCGGCACCGCCGTCATTCACGAGGCGCGGAAGCGCGGTGTCGCGACCCTCTACTGCGCGCGCGATCCCTGGCCCGCCCACGACCGGACGACCCTGGTCCTTCCGGACCTGTCTCCGTTCGAGCTCGGCGACGGCGAGGCCGAAGCGCGCGCGCTCGCCGCAGAGCGGCTGCTCGACGGCCTCCCCGACCACGGTGGGCTGCCTGACGACCTCGCCGTTCGCGACCGTCTCCGGGCGCTGCTGCACGAGGACCTGACCGATCCGGAGGCGCTCTCGGCCCTGCGCGAGGCCCGCGAGTCCGTTGAGGTCCGACGCGCGGAGAAGCGCGTCGCACTCTCCGCCGTCGACCGGCGCTTCGCTTCGTCCCGGGGTCTCTCCCGCCAGCTCTCGGCGACCGTGGGGCGCGCGTTCACGTATCGCGCGCCGGGAGTCGACCCGACGCTCCTGCCCGAGGCGACGCCGCTGGAACTCCCCAAGTCGTCGCGCTCGTGGAAGCGGGGCGGGGGCAAGGAGTCGCCGCGCTTCACTTTCCTGGGCTCGACGCGTCCGATCGAGGGCGCGCGCGTGCTCCTCGATGCCTTCGCGAAGGTCCGAGCCCGCGCCGATGCGCCGGCGATGACCCTCGACCTCTTCCTCGAGCGGGCCGACCCGGCCCGCGACGAGGCCGTTCGCGATCGGGCGTCGACGCTCGGCGCGCGCGCACACTTCACCCGCGGCCCGATCGACGTCGCCGCGGCCCTCGCCGAGACCGATGTCCTCGTGCTCCCGAGCCTCTGGGGAGAGTCCTGCCCGGCCGCCCCGCGCCTCGCGCACGCCGCCGGTCTGCCCGTCATCGCGACGCGGCTGCCCGGGCTCGGCGAGCTGCTGCCCGCCGCAGCGACCGTCCTGGTCGAGCCCTCGGACGCCGAGGCCCTCGCGAAGGCGCTCGCCGACACGGCCGGCGATGCAGAGCGGCTGCACGCGCTCCGCGACGCGGCGCAAACGCTTCGAATCGACTCGACGCCGCCGACCGCTTCGGCCGACGGTGAGCCCGCCGAAGAGGCGCAGCCGCCGAGCACGCGCAGCGATGGGCCCGCCAAGACGATCGACGCCGAGGCGGTCGAGTGGATGGACTCGTACGCGATGCTCCTCGACACGCGCCGACGCGAGGCGTCCGGCGGTCCGCGGCTGGCGCACCTCGACGGCGTGGCGGAGGAGCTCGCCGAGCTGCGCGCGCTCTCGATCTCCGAGCTGTTCGCGCGCGCCCAGGGCGGACTCGGCAAGCTCCGGAAGGCGTTCGGACTGACCGAGTCCGACGGTGTGCTCCTCGAGAAGGTCGTCGCCCGCGGCGGGCTCTCGCGCGATCGGGTCGAGCAGGCGACCGTCACCGAGTCCGAGCTGGCGCGCTCGCTCGAACTCCTGCGGACTGCGCGCCAGGCGATGCAGGACGAGGAGGAGACGCGAATCCGTCGCGTCGACGACCTTCACGAGGTCCTCGGCCAGTACGAGCAGGAGGCGCTGGCGCGCGGGGCCGAGGCGGCGCGCATGGCCCAGGAGCTCGGTGCCTCGCTCGTCGAGCGGGACGCCGCCCAGGAGCGGGAGACCAAGGTCACGTCAGAACGAGACGAGCTCGACGCCGACCTCACGCGTGAGAAGGCCCGAGCCGCCGAAGCGGAGAGGACGATCAAGTCCGCTCAGGCGCGCTTCGAAGAGGTCGCAGGTGAAGCCGAGGCGGCGCGCGCGGCGCTCGAAGAGGTCGAGGCCGAGCGCGCGCGCCTCGCCACGTCCATCGAGGAGCGCGACGAGGCGGTCGGAGCGCTCCGACGGCGGATCGAGGGCAGCGACCGGCCGCACGACGACGGATTCGCGGCCGACATCGAGAGCATCGAGGCCCACTGCGTGCTCCTCGATCGTGACGTCGAGACGCTTCGTCGGCACGACGAATGGCTCGGCCAGCAGGCCGAGCGACTTGCCGCACTGTTCGAAGACGTCCTCGCGCCGGAGTCCAAGACCGAACTGGGCGCCCCGTCGCGTGACCAGGTTCTCGAGCGGTCGGCCCGGGCGCTGGACCGACTCGGGGCAGAGCTCGGCTGGCGTCGCGGCGAGATGGAGGCGGCGCGCACCGCCAGCGAATCCCTGCGGGCCCGCCTCATGGGTGGAACGCTTACGGCGCGTGTCTCCAGCTGGTCGGCGGGGCCGCCGCTGGCGCTCAGCGACAGCGATGTCTCCGACCGCGAGGACTCGACCGGCGCATCGACCGGCGAAGTGACCGAGCCTGCGGCTGACGTCGAGGAGCCGGCGGCGCCGCTGCCGCGGCGCGAGAACGACGAAGAGAGCGTCGATGAGACGCCGACCACGAACGACGCTTCCGTCCCCGAGAAGAGCGAGAACCAGTGAGCAGGCGTTCCCAGTCCAAGAAGCCGTCCGTCGCGGTCGTGATCCCCACGCTCGGACGCAGCGATCGGATCGCTGCATCGCTCCCTCCGCTGGTCGCGGCGCTCGAGAAGCGCGCCCACTCCGGCGACGAGATCCTCGTCGTGGACGATTCCGGCCGCGAGTCGGCCGCCGGCGCGGTCTCCGAGGTTCTCGGTGGGCTCGGGACGGAGGAGCGCGAGCGGCCCGTGCGCGTCGTTCCGACGAACGAGAACGTCGGCTTCGCCAGCGCTGTGCTGCGAGGTGCCGAGGAGACCAAGGCGAACCTCCTGTTCGTCGTCCAGGACGACGTCGTCGTCGAGGAGGAGGCGCTCGATGCGCTCGCCCAGGCGATCGCGCGCTCGGAGGACGTCTTCGCGGTCGCGCCCCGAATCCGCGTCGTCGCCGAGGACGGCGCCGACGTGACGACGTTCGAATCGATGGTGTCCGTGACGCTCGTCGACGATCGCATCCTCGTGCGCGAGAAGTCGGCGGCCGAGATCGCCGCTGCGGAAGAGGCGACCGCGCCCCGCGAGATCGACTTCGCCCCCTCGTCGGCTTTCCTCGTCCGGCGCGACGAGTTCCTCGAGTTCGGCGGATTCGACGAGCTCTTCGCTCCCTTCGACTGGGAGGACGTCGATCTCTCGCTCAACGCCAGGCGCCGCGGGCGTCGGATCCTCGAGGTGCCGGCGGCCCGCGCCGTCCACAGGCGAATGGGGGGGAGCCTCGACGACGCCATCGACGCCGACCTCGCGCGGGCGGTGCGGGAGCGAAACCGACTGCTGCTCCGCTGGAAGCACCTGTCGACGCGCGAGGACGCGGCCGATCACCTGGTCAGCCTGTGGCGGAACGTGATCGAGGCTGCGCTGACAGGCGATCGTCGGACCCTGGAGGACGTCGTGCTGGCGTTCGACAAGCTCGGCGATGTCTCCGCGTCGCGGGCGCAGGTGTCGAGCGCAGGCGCGCTGAGGCTCCAGGCCTGACGAATC
>JBCCSK010000369.1:0-6155 GCA_039200205.1 Planctomycetota bacterium | reverse complement strand
TTCCGGTCGCACGCCCCTCTGGGCAATGGGTCGTGAGGTGGCACGCCGCGCGCTCGCCGAGGATCGGCTCGAGCGTTTCGCACAGGTCGCCGTCGACCTCGCTTCGCTGGGGGCAGCGCGGATGGAAGCGGCAGCCGCTCGGCGGGGCGAGCGGCGAGGGCACGTCGCCCTCCAGCACGATCCTCTCGCGCGAGCGCTCGATCCACGGGTCCGGGTGGGGGACGGCCGACAGGAGCGCCTTCGTGTAGGGGTGCTGCGGGTCGCGGAAGAGCCGCGCGCGGTCGGCGATCTCGACGACCTTGCCGAGGTACATGACCGCGATCCGATCGCAGATGTGTCGGACGACCGCCAGGTCGTGCGCGATGAAGAGGTAGGAGAGGCCGAAGCGCTCCTGGAGCTCCTTCAGGAGGTTCACGATCTGCGCCTGGATCGAGACGTCGAGCGCGCTGACCGGCTCGTCGCAGATGATCAGGTCGGGCTCGAGCGCGAGCGCCCGCGCGACGCCGATGCGCTGGCGCTGACCGCCCGAGAACTCGTGCGGATAGCGGTGCACGTGGCGCGGGTTGAGGCCGACCGCGTCGAGCAGCTGCATCGCGCGAAGTCGCCGGCGGCGGGGCCTCGCGAGGCGGTGGATACGGAGCGGCTCGGTCAGGATCGACGACACGGTCTGCCGCGGGTCGAGCGAGGCGTAGGGGTCCTGGAAGATCATCTGGATCTTCCTGCGGTACGGCGCGCGCTCGCGGCGGGTCAGGCTGCCGATGTCGCGGCCCTCGTACCGCACGAAGCCCGACGTCGGAGGATAGAGGCCGACGATCGTCCGGGCGCACGTGCTCTTGCCGCAGCCCGACTCGCCGACGAGGCCGAGCGTCTCGCCGCGGCCGAGCTCGAAGGTGACGCCGTCGACGGCGCGGAGCCATCCGGCGGGCGCTCCGAAGAAGCCCTTCGAGCCCACGGGGAAGTGCTTGCGGAGGTTCCGGACCTCGAGGAGCGGACCGCTCACGTCGACTCCCCTCGCTGCTCGTCGCCTCGCCGCGGCGGGTCGTCGATCGGGTAGGTCCGGCGCTTCTTCTTCGGCGCGGTCATCGCGATCTCGACGACGGGTGTCTCGCGCGACGCCCGTCGCGTGCTGCCGAGCCGGTCGTGCTCGAAGCACGCGGTGCGGCGGCTGTCGCCGACGGGGTAGAGCGGAGGCGCGTCACTCTCGCACCGATCGACGCGGTGCGCGCAGCGAGGGTGGAACGCGCAGCCGGGCGGGAGGTCGGCCAGGTCGGGCGGAGAGCCTGGGATCGACTCCAGCTCCACGTTCGGGTTCCCGGTGAGTCGCGGGACGCTGCCGAGCAGACCGCGCGTGTAGGGGTGGCGCGGCTCGGAGAAGAGGCCTAGCGCGTCCGCGGTCTCGACGAGCTTCCCGGCGTACATCACGTTCACGCGGTCGCTCATTCCGGCGACGACGCCGAGGTCGTGCGTGACGAGGACGATCGCCGTCCCGTGGTCGCGCTGGAGCGACTTCATCAGCTCGAGGATCTGGGCCTGGATCGTGACGTCGAGCGCCGTGGTCGGCTCGTCGGCGAGCAGCACTTTCGGTCGGCACAGCAGCGCCATCGCGATCATCACGCGCTGGCGCATGCCGCCCGAGAGCTCGTGGGGGTACTGGTCGAGGCGCTTCGTCGGATCGGGGATCCCCACGTCTGCGAGACCCTCGGCGCTGCGCCGGCGCGCCTCGGAGCGCGTCATGCGTTCGTGGACCTCGAGCACCTCCGTCAGCTGACGACCGATCGTCAGGAGCGGGTTGAGGGACGTCATCGGGTCCTGGAAGATCATCGAGACGTCGTTGCCGCGCAGCTGGCGGAGCTCCTTCTCGGACATCTCCAGGACATCGCAGCCCTCGACGCGGAGCGCGTCTGCTTCGACGACGCCCGGCGGCGTCGGGACGAGCCCCATCAGCGCGAGGTTGGTGACCGACTTCCCCGATCCCGACTCGCCGACGAGGCCGAGCGTCTCGCCCTCCTCCAGCTGGAACGTCACGCCGTCGACGGCGCGCACGACGCCGTGGTGGGTGTCGAAGCGAACGCGCAGGTTCTTGACCTCGAGGAGCGCCATCAGTGCTTCCCCCGAAGCTTCGGGTCGAGCGCGTCGCGGAGCCCGTCCCCGAGCACGTTCAGCGCGAGCAGCGTCGATCCCATCGCAGCGGCCGGAAAGACCACGAGCCACCAGTAGATCTTGAGCGGGTTGATCGCCTGGGTCCCGTCGACGGCGAGCAGCCCCCAGCTCACCTTCGGCGGCTCGATCCCGAGACCGAGGAACGACAGGAACGCCTCGAACAGCATCACGGCAGGGATCGTGAGCGTCAGGTAGACGATCACGACCGAGAGGACGTTCGGCACGACGTGCGCGAGCAGGATCCTCGGCGTCGACGCGCCGATCACGCGCGCGGCCTCGATGAACTCGGTGTTCTTGAGGGAGAGCACCTGGCCGCGCACGACGCGCGCCATCGTCAGCCAGTAGATCGCGCCGATGACGAGGAAGAAGATCTTCTCGCGGTCGATCCCGAACCGGTCCTCGAGCTCGGTGCGGTACTCGTTGACCACGGTGATCAGGAAGATCACGACGAAGATGAACGGGATCGAGTACAGCACGTCGACGATCCGCATCATCACGTTGTCGACGCGCCCTCCGACGTAGCCCGAGAAGGAGCCGTAGAGCACGCCGATGAGGAGCGAGCAGAGCGACGCGATGATCCCGACGATGATCGACGTGCGGCTGCCCCACACGATGCGGGCGAGGAGGTCTCGACCCTGCCCGTCCGTGCCCATCCAGTTGCCCGTCTGCCAGAGCCCGAACATCGCGATCCGCGCCCGGCGCAGCCCGCGGTCGAGCGGTGCCAGGAGACCCTTGAATTCCCAGTAGCCGTCCTCGTGCCGCGTCCCGACGTAGCGGGCGCCCTCGATCGGGTCCGCGGCGAGGGAGGCTTCGATGCGACGCCCGAGGTCGTCGTGCTCCAGGCCCTCGAAGAGGGACGCGTCGACCGTCTGCGCGCGCGTACGCGGTCCGTCGCCGATCGGCTCGGAGCCCGCGAGGACCTCGCCGTTGAGCACGATCGTCGCCGGCTGAGCGTCGAGCGACTCGCGCAGGCGGTACTCGACGATCCAGTCAGCTCTGCCTGCCGTCGGCGTCCTGCGGCGTAGGAAGAGGCGGACCGAGCGGCCGCGCGTCTCCGCGCTCCACCCAGCGACGCTCGCCGCCTCGAAGGACGTGCCGTCCGCGTCCTCGAGGCTGACGGAGTGAACCGCCCGGGCACCTTCGACCAGCCAGGCCGTCGCGATCCCCGTGAACGTGGTCGGCGTAGGATCGACGCGGGGTCGGTCCGACTCGAGGAGCGGGACCGACACGTGCACGTCGAGTTCCGCGCCGCTCTCGGCCGCGTGGATCTCGGCGATCGCGGCGCGGCCCGTGAGGTCGGCGACCCTGCGGCGGACGCCCGTCGCCGCCGCCTGGGAATCGGCGTCGAACCGAACGGTGGAGCGGTGCCGCCAGCCATCGTTCCAGAGGTTCGCGACGCTGCGGGTCGCGCTCGTGCCCTTGTCCGGCTCGCGGGGAGGCGGCTCGGGCGCGCTCCACATCCACTGGGGGGCCGTCGGCTCGTCGCGCAGCGAGAGCGCGACCGGCGACGGGATGGGAAGCAGCGGCGCGAGGAGCGAGAGCGTCCCGAACGCGCAGAGGAAGAGGAGGGCGAGGAAGGCCGCGCGGCTCCGCTCGAGCCGACGCCACGCGTCCGACCAGAGGCTCTCGCCGCGAAACTCCTTGGCTTCCTTGGTCAGTCGGGCCAGGTCGTCGTCCTCGATCGCCCAGCGCGATGTGCTCGCGTCGTCCGCCATGTCACTCGTCCTCCAGGGAGATGCGCGGATCGAGGAGCGTGTACGCCATGTCGACGACCGTGTTCAGCGCGTAGACGAGGACCGTGAAGAGAATCGTGACGCCCATCGCGAGGGTGTAGTCGCGGTTCGTCGCGGCGTTGATGAAGTGCGAGCCCGTGCCGGGGATGAAGAAGATCCGCTCGATCACGAGGCTGCCCGTCAGGATCCCGGCGGTCGCTGGGCCGAGGTACGACACGACGGGCAGGAGTCCGCCTTTCAGCGCGTGCCGCAGGACGACGGTGCGCGACGACAGGCCCTTGGCGTGCGCGGTGCGGATGTAGTCGGAGCTCAGCGTCTCCAGCATCCCCGTGCGGGTGAGTCGTGCGATGTAGGCGGCGAAGACGAGTCCGAGGCAGAAGCCCGGCAGCAGCATGTGCTGGATCCGGCCCCAGCCCGCGACGGGGAGGAGCGGAACGAGGAACACGAGCAGGATGATCAGGAAGCTCGCGATGAAGAAGTTCGGCAGCGCGATGCCGCCCGTCGCTGCGAGGCGGAGCGAAAGGTCGAGGCCGGAGCCCGGCCGCAGCGCCGACGCGATCCCCGCCGACACGCCGAGCGCGATCGCGAACATCATCGACAGGAGGCCGAGGAGCGCCGAGATCGGGAGGCTCTGCTCGAGGATCTCGTTGACCGTGAAGTCCTTGTAGCGGAACGACGGTCCGAAGTCCCCGGCGAGAACGCCGCCGAAGGCGTCCGTCGGCTCGCCCGCGTCGGTCGCGCTGCGCCAGAGCTGGATCGAGCCGCTCCCGCTCCTGGCGGCGAGGGCGCGGTCGTCGTCGAGGTTGAACGGTCCGACGTAGTGGAGGTACTGGCGCCACACGGGCCAGTCGAGGTGGTAGCGCGCCTTGATGTTCGCCTCGATGACCGGGTCGAGCTTGCGTTCGCCGTCGAACGGACCGCCCTTCACCGAGTGCATCAGGAAGAACGACACCGTCATCACGGTGAAGATCGTGATGACGAACCAGAGGAGTCGACGCAGGAGGAAGCGGAGCATCGGCTACTCGTTCCCGCGCGGCCTGTGCTTCTCGTGGGAGGGCGGGTAGAGGCCGTCCCTTGGCCCCCACGCGTCCACGAATTCGTGCAGGCCGTCGTCGGGGTACGCGGCTCGCTTCTCGGCGAGCTCCTCGTCGTCCATCCAGTACCAGAACTTCGGGAAGTGCTCGTCCTTGACGTTCGGGTGGTAGCCGCCGAGACGCGGGCTGAAGGTCGTCTGCGTCACGTAGTAGTAGATGGGGAGGATCGGCTGTCTCTCCATGAGCAGCGCCTCTGCCTCGGCCAGGATCTCCATTCGCGCCGCGGGATCGAGCTCGGCGGCTGCGCGTCGAACGAGCTCGTCGTACGCGGGGTCGCCCCAGCCGGTCTTGTTGTTCTCGCCGCCGGTCACGAACAGCTCGACGAAGTTGTTCGGATCGGCGTAGTCGCCGATCCAGGCGGAGCGCGACACGTCGTAGCCGACGTTCGCCTGGGTGTCGAGGTACACCTTCCACTCCTGGTTGAGCAGCTTGGCCTTGATGCCGAGGTGCTTCGACCACGCGTCCGCGATCACGATCGCGATCTGCTGGTGCGTCTCGGACGTGTTGTAGTGCGCTTCGATCGTCGGGAAGGTCTTGCCGCCGGGTCCGTAGCCCGCCTCGGAGAGCAGCCGCTTGGCCTCGGCGACGTTCTCCTCGTAGCTGTCCGAGCGCTCCATCTCGGCGTTGGCGTACCCACCGAGCCCCGGGGGGACGAGCGTCCACGCGGGGACCTGTCCGGCCTTCGTGACGTTGTCGCAGATCTCCTTGCGCGGAATCGTGAGCGACAGAGCGCGCCGGACGCGGACGTCGTCGAGCGGCGGCTTCGTGACGTTGACGCGGTAGAAGTACGTCCCGAGGTACGGCGTGGGAACGAAGTCCTCGCGCGGCATCAGCTCCTGGATGACGTTCGCGGGCGGGACGTCGATCCAGTGACACTCGCCCGTCAGGTACATGTTGAGCGCCGTCGTGTACGACTCGACTGCGAGGGCGTCGACGGTCTCGAAGGCGACGCTGTCCGCGTCCCAGTAGAGCGGGTTCTTGGCGAACCGGATCCGGTCGTTGACGCGGCGGAACTCGACGACGTAGGGACCGTTGCAGACGATCCTCTCGGGTCGGAGCCACTTCTGGCGCCAGGTGTCCGGGAAGTCCCTCTGCGCCTCCTCGATGTTCCGCCGGTTCACGGGGAACAGCGGGTAGAAGGCCATCAGCTCGAGGAAGAACGGAGTCG
>JBCCSK010000368.1:0-6196 GCA_039200205.1 Planctomycetota bacterium | reverse complement strand
GCGGACGCTCCAAACCGGGTTTGGGCCGGTTGCCCACATCCCCTCAGCGCGTGACCTTCATGCGCGTCCAGTCGGAGCCGTTCGTCGCGGAGTCGACGTTGGGCTGGAACAGGGCGTCGTTCGTCAGGAGGTACTCGTCGCGGCCGTTGCTGTACACGTGGTCGTACCCGTAGGGAAGGTGCACGACCGTGTTCGAGCCGGGCGTCGTGTACTCCTCCGTTCCCTGGATCGCGTGGATCAGCTTGGCCTGGCTCGAGCTTCGGATCGCCTCGCGCTTCTGGTAGCCAGCTTGAATGATGTCGCTCAGGTCCTGGCCGGACTGCGACACGATCTCCGAGCGCTTCCGCGACGCTTCCATGTCGCGAAGGGCCACTTCGCGTGAGACCTTGAGGTGCTTCGCCTGGAGGTCGGCGCGCATCCTCGCCCACTGCGGCGTCATCCGCACGGAGTCGGCGATGGTCTTGAGGAGCGCGATGTTCTCCTGGAGCGTCCCCTTGGGAGCGCGGTAGCTCACCGCGCTCTCGACGTTCCACATCGTCGAGCGCCCGGTGTAGGGGCCGTCGTCGTGCATGTAGGTGAACGCGATCACGCGCACCTCTTCGAGGTCGACGCCGTCGAGCTCGTACGTGCATTCGAAGCTCAGCACGGCGCTGTCCGCGGTGATGCGCGAGGTCCCCATTCCATTGCGCTGCTCCAGCGCCTGCTTGTACGGGGCGTAGCGGCGCCTGAGCTCCCACGTCAGCTCGGGGACCATCGCCGCGTCGCGAACGCGCAGCCCGCGGGCCTTCGGGAGCTCGGCGGGAAGGACCTGCGACTCCATCCAGCGCTTCCACGCGTCGACGTCCGCGGGGAGCGGGACGACGGGGAAGCCCTTGTCCGACGCACCCGTCGGCGGCGTCGCAGCGGCGAGCTCGGGCGGCGGCTGGAACGCCTTCGCGACCATCTTCGGCTCGACGCGGACCGACACGCCTTCGGGGGACGTGACGCGGATGTCCTGGCTCGGCATCAGTGCGAAGTACTGCTTGGGCGCCCAGAACGCGCCGCCCTCGACGTCCCAGCCCTTCGGGACCAGCACGGTGTGGGACTCCATTCCCCGGGTCCCCGAGTCCTTGAACGTGTGCTTCGTCAGGACGACCGAGCCCGTCGGAGCGACCGTCGGTCGTTCGACCGCAGAGTTCGACCGTCGCGGCTCGTCGCCGCCGCCTTCGGAGGGGGAGGGAGCCGGACCGTCGACGAGGACCACCGTGTAGCGGCGCGCGCGGTAGGTGACGCGCACCGTGCGCTCGTCGACGTCCCGGGTCCGGAGCCTGCGAACGCGGTCGGGTCCGGTGACCTGGCCCGTCCCGCGTCCGTCCGAGTCCACGAGGACCGTGAACGGCATCGGCCGGCCGTCGTCGATCGTGATCTTCCCGGAGAGCTCACCGGTCCGCTGATCGACGGACTCGATCGTCGCCGTCATGCCGTCGCCCCGATAGGTGACCGGCCGGGCCTCCTGCGGGGCGACGGCCGGCGGCGCCGGCTCGGGGGAACAGGCGAGCACGACGCCAGGCAGGAGAAAAAAGGCAGTCAGCAGGGCAGGGAGGCTCTTCATGGCGGTGACCGTGGGGGAAAGCAGGTGGCTTCCCCGGGGCATGCGAGCCCCGCCGAATGGAGCTGCCAGCGATTCCCCCGAAATCTCGGCACACCTCCAAGACCCGCGCGGATCGCCCGCCACGGCCCCAGGAAGCGGGTTCAGCGCTTCCCGGCGGCCTTCCCGTCGGACACGGCCCCGCCGATCGACGCGAACGCGGCGAACACGCGCTCGGCGAGCTCGCGCGTCCGCGGGTCGTCCGGGATCGCCTTCCCTGTCGGGATCGAGGCCGCGAGCGCCGCGCCGAGGCTCGTGAGGGGCCGCGGTCGCAGGTTCGAGACCGGCTGCTCGTCCTTGGAGATGATCAGCTGCTGGACGCTGCCGTCGCGGTCTCCGACGCGCGGCATCGCGTACAGCTCCATGTCGCAGCCGGGGCGGCCCCAGTAGACCGTCCCTTTCGTGGCGTTTTGCGCGCGTCCTGCGATGTCGACGAGCTGTGCTGTCGTGCCCTCGGGCAGCTCGATGCGGGCGGGGCTGCCGTAGCCGATGATCAGCTCGTCGTCCGCCGTCCAGCGCAGGAAGTAGTCTCCGCGCCGGCACGATCGGAGCTGCAGCCCGAGGACCACGTTCTTCACCGGCGGCTTCGCGAGGGCGATCGACGGCAGCTCGCGCGGGACGAGGAGGCGCTCCGACTCGGGGAGCGCCTTCTCCTTGGATTCGGCGCGCACCAGCAGTCGTTCGTCGAGGGACGCGAGCGCCTTCAGGCTCGTCTCGCTCTCCGGGTCGGCGGCGTTGTAGTCGCCGACCTCGACCTCGGCGTCCTCGAACGCGTACAGCGCCGCGTACCGCGCGGCCTCGCCCGTCGCGACGCCGAAGAACGTATCGGTGCGACGCAGGTCCTCCGCGAGCCACAGCAGCGCGCGTCCGTGGCCGAGCCGGTCGAGGTGTAGCGCGGCGTTGCGGCGCACGATGTCGTTCTCGTCGGCGAGCTGCGTCGCGGCGTGCTGTAGGAGTTCGTTCCGACGCGCGTCGTCGCCCTCTTCGATCGCCGCGAGCGCGTCGAGACACGCGAGGCGCACGGGCGCGATCGGGTCGTCGAGGTACTGTGCGAAGCGATCCCACTCGTTCGCGCGGGCGTGCAGCGCCAGCGAACGCGCTGCCGCGGGGCGCCAGGGGAACTCGGAGTCCTCGAGCGCGGGCCACAGGCGCGCGCGCAGGCGCGGGTCGTCGAACTCGCCCAGGACCTCGACGAGACTCGTTCCCAGCGCAGCGAGGTCGCGGTTGGAGTCGCCCGACAGCTCGAGCAGTCGGTCGGCAGCTGGCTCGCCGTAGGACAGCAGCTTGCGCGCCGCTTGAGGACGGATGATCGCAGAGCCCGTTCGCGAGAGGCCGACGAACTTGTCGATCTCCTCCGCGGTGCTGAGTGGCTTCTCGTCCTTCTGGACGGGATGCGTCGGGAGGGTGAGCGCGAACGTCGCGAGCAGCGAGCCGAGGAGCATCGGTCAGTTCGGGAGGTAGGGCGTCTTCAGGCGGAAGACGCTCGTGATGAACCCGTCTTCGACCTCCTCGCCGCAGTGGAACACGCCCTCGAGCGTGATGCGCCCCGGGATGAACCGGGTCACGCCCTCGGTGAGGCTCACCTCGACGAAGTGATTCACCTTCGACTGCCCGCACTCGCACGACTCGGGGACGAGCTCGAACTGTTCGAGGCCCTCCAGCGTTCCGATCGCCATGTAGCCCCAGAGGCGAATGCGCTTGCCGTCGAGGTCCTGGATCCAGCCCGGGAGCGGCCGCCCGCGGCGATAGCGCGCGTTCTTCAGACGGAGGATCGAGACCTCGACGACGTCGTCATCGGGCTCCGGATCATCGGCCTCCTCCATCGCCTTCGTCGTCCACGCCTGGACGTCGTCGGTGGTCTCCCGCAACAGACCGGGTGCGACGAGGATCCCCGCGATCACGAAGAGGAGGAACGGGAGCGGCATGGCGCCATGATAAGGCGCGAGGCCCGCCGCTTCTGCCCCTCGTGCTGGGCGCCGTTCAGCCGCCCTCCGGTTGGACGAGCAGCGCCTCGATCTCGTCCTCGAACCGCTCCCGGAGGCGCGTGTGACGCACCCCCGTCGCGGGTCCGCTGAAGCCCGTATGGACGGCCGTTACACCGCCCTTGCCGTCCATGAACACGGTGGTCGGATAGGCGCGCACGCGGTCGAGCAGCGGGAGCGTCGCCGACGCGGCGGCCTTGTCCGAGGTGCCGCAGAGGAGCACCGGGTACGTCGCGCCGTGGAAGGCGAGGTAGTCGCGTACGGCGACGCGCTGCTCCTCCAGGCCGTCGCCCATCTCGAAGGCGAGCCCGAGGATCGCGAGGTCGTCGTAGCGCTCGTCGAGTTCGACGAGGAGCTCGGTCAGGTCGTTGCAGTTCGGACACCACGTCCCGAAGACGACGAGCAGACGCGCGGGAGCTGCGAACTCCGGGTCGTCCAGCGCGCGCAACTCGCCGTCGAGCCCTTCGAACTGGAGCTCCGACAGCGGCACGCCCCCGACCCACGAGGTCAGAGCGAAATCGTCGGGCAGCTCCGCGTCGGCGTCCTTCGTCGCGGTCCACGTGTCGTGGTAGGAGTCGCGCGACCAGAAGTCGCCCTTCAGCGCACCGTCCTCCTGGATCGCAGCTTCGAAGAGGAACGCGTGCGCGCCGTCGAAGCAGGCCAGCCGCAGGACGGAGCCGTCGAACCAGCCCGCGAGGTAGCGGTAGTCGCCGAGCGTGGTCAGGAACGTGCCGCGCGCGCGCCCCGTCGCGTCGACCTCGAAGATCCCGACGGCGTCGTCGTCGTCTGCGGCGAAGCGAACGCGCCAGCGTCCGGAGACGGCGGCGATCCGCTCATCGGTCAGGGGCTGGACATCCGGCACGTGGAGCCCTTCGACTGCGGCGAACGGGAGCACGGCGCGCATGCCCTCGCCGCGATCGCGTTCCCAGCGACCGCTGAGCGCGGCGCCTCCTTCGTTGACCTTCGCCACGATCTGCGACTGGTACGGCGGCACGTCGAAGGCGATCCCCTCCGCGTGCTCGCGCACGAGCCCCGCGGGCCGGCGCTCCTCCCCGTTGATCAGCACGGCCCTCAAAGCGCCGTCGGCCTCGACCAGCTCCAGTCCGAACGTCAGCGGCCCGCCCGGCGAGCCGAGCGTCGCGCGCCATGTCCCGGCTCGGGGCATGGCCGCGGAGTCCTCGGCGGGCTCGGAGCCCCCGCAGGCGACCGCGAGAAGGGCGAGGAGAGCGGCCCACGGGCGCTCTTCGGGGGGGCGGCGCGTGCGGTACGGCGAAACGAACATGGGGAGAGCGTATCGGCTTGAGCGGGCCAATGGATCGTGCCGATGGACCGCTGGGCGTCCAGCCCGACGCTCGCTCCCGAACCGCCACGACCTCCCTTCTTCTTCGCCATGGCCTGGATTGACGCTCTCTTCAACCGGATGGTCGAGGTCGGCGCCTCCGACCTCCACATGACGTCGGGCAACAAGCCCCAGTTCCGCCTGCACGGGGACATGGTGCCGATCGACGAGTGCTCCGTGATCCAGTCGGAGCAGATGAAGCAGGTCCTGAAGGAGGTCTGTCCGCCGGCGGTCTGGGAGAGCTTCGACGAGCACAGCGACGCGGACTTCGCGTACGAGATCCCCGGTCTCGCGCGCTTCCGCTCGAACTTCTTCCGCGACAACCGCGGCCCGGGCGCCGTGTTCCGCGTGATTCCCGAGGAGATCCTCACGTGCGATCAGCTGGGGCTCCCGGAGGCGATCCGGAACCTCTGCTTCCTGTCGAAGGGCCTCGTCGTCGTCACGGGTCCGACCGGCTCGGGTAAGTCGACCACGCTCGCGGCGATGATCGACCTGATCAACAAGAGCCGCTCCGACCACATCATCACGATCGAGGACCCGATCGAGTTCGTGCACAAGGACCAGGCCTGCCTGATCAACCAGCGCGAGGTCGGCGAGCACACGAAGTCCTTCAAGCGCGCGCTCAAGGCGGCGCTGCGCGAGGACCCCGACATCATTCTCGTCGGCGAGATGCGCGACCTCGAGACGATCGAGATCGCGATCGAGACGGCCGAGACCGGTCACCTGGTCTTCGGAACGCTGCACACGACCACGGCGGCCTCCACGGTCGACCGGATCATCGATCAGTTCCCGGCGGACCGTCAGGCCCAGATCCGGACCATGCTCTCGTCCTCGCTCAAGGGCGTCGTCGCGCAGACCCTCTGCAAGAAGCGGGGCGGCGGCCGCGTCGCAGCGCTGGAGGTGCTCCTCGTCAACAACGCGGTCAGCTCGCTGATCCGCGAGGGCAAGACGCACCAGATCGTCAGCTCGATGCAGATGGGCGGCAAGGAGGGCATGCGCCTCATGAACGACTCGCTCGTCGAGCTCGTCAGCCTCCAGAAGGTCGAGCCGGAAGAGGCCTACATGAAGGCCGTGGACAAGGACGGCTTCCTGTCCGGGATGCGCGCCGCGGGGATTCGCTGGTCTCCCGAGCTGATCTCGCGTCAGGCGCCGGCCGCGGGAGCGCCGAGCCCTGCGGCCCCGCCCGCCGCGAGCGCGCCGCCGCCCCAGCAGTACGCGCAGCAGGCGCCGCCGCCCCAGGCTGCCCCG
>JBCCSK010000367.1:0-6213 GCA_039200205.1 Planctomycetota bacterium | reverse complement strand
GTCGGCGACGCGGGGGTTCGGAACGCTCAACTACGACCGGAAGGGGTACGAGCCGGCGGACCTCGTGAAGCTCTCGATCCTCGTCAACGGCGACGAGGTCGATGCGCTCTGCGCCATCGTTCACCGCTCGTTCGCAGATCCCCGTGGACGCGCGATCCTGAAGAAGCTGCGCAAGGAGATCCCGCGCCACATGTTCGAGGTCCGCCTGCAGGCGGCGATCGGCTCGCGGATCATCGCGCGCGAGAGCATCGCCGCGCTCCGCAAGGACGTCACGGCGAAGTGCTACGGCGGCGACATCACGCGGAAGCGCAAGCTGCTCGAGAAGCAGAAAGCCGGCAAGCGTCGGATGCGCCAGGTCGGGAGCGTCGACATCCCGCAGAAGGCGTTCCTGAGCGTGCTCGGGTCGGACTGACCGGGGCGGTAGGGCGAGAACCGGGGCTTCCGCTTCAGGCGCGGGGCCCGCCCGATCGACTCGGGGAGGGGCGTCTCGATCCGCGACGGCGCCCGCGCCGCCCGTGAAGAGACCCCTGGCCAGTCTCCTCGTCGCCTGCCTGTCCGCCCCCGTCGCGGCGGCGCAGACGATCGACGAGATTCGCGACGACCTACGCCAGGAGCTTCGCCGGGACCAGTTCGCGGGCGGCCTCGTGACGCTCGTGATGATCGGCAACGAGCTGGAGCTGAGAGCATGGGCAGGAATGCCCAGGCTCGACGCGCGTCTCCGTCAGGAGACGCGCCAGAGACGTCATCAGGGCGTGGGCAGCGCAAGCTGCAGCGATTGCTGCCCACGCTCTGAGCGGCGTCAACTACGAGATCGATGACGAGCTCGACACCGAGATCTCGGCCCTCGTCCTTCCGTTCCACTACACCTTCCACCCCTTCGAAGATCCGACGCTCGGTCTCTACACGGAAGGGGTGATCGGAACCTCGCGGATGGAGCAGAGCGGCCTGCTGTTCGACGACGCGGCGCACGAGTTCTCGGCGGAGTCCGCGCTGACCACCGCGCGCCTCGAGTACTCGGCGCCGACCGGCCGGGGTCTTGGCCCCTACCCGATCCGGTGGCGGACGCACGTCGGCTTCTCGTGGCTGCTGCCGACGGAGAACTCCGACCCGTTCGGCGTGATCGAGCTTGGCGGCGGCTTCGACTTCATGACGAACCACGACCTCCCGTGGGTCGACGGGCTCTCGGTCGGCGGCGCCGTGTTCGTCGGTGGGGACGCCAGGGGCTGGGGCGTCGGCGCCGGGGTCGTGTTCTGATCGAGGGGCGTCAGTCGCGCACGTAGACCGAGGCGATCTCGCGGTCGACGACCTCGATCAGCCCCGCCACCTGCGGCGCGAGGGCCCCGTGCGGATCGAACGACCGATCGACGCTCCACGGGGACGCCCCGTAGCCGTCCCCCCGGATCCGGACGATCAGTCCGACCTCGTCCCCGTAGACCTCCACGGGGAAGCCGCGGCCGAAGCGCTCGCGTAATCCGCGTTTGATCTCCGTCGCGAGGAGGTCGCAGGCGTCGTACCAGCTCGTCGAACCCGCGCGGGGCGGCGTCGCCCCGCGGAACATGCGCTCGGCATCGGCGTACTCGCTCATGGGGGGATCGTGCCGAAGCGCGACCGCGCGATTCCAGATCGGCGGCCGCGGGAATCGCGCGAGGACGGCGTGGGAACCGGGCAGGCCCGGGGACCGGCCGGTATCCTCCCCCGCGCCGTGACCGATTCCGAAGCCGCAGCCCCCGAAGCGTACGTTTCCACCGCGCCCGAGACCTCGGCCATGGGGTCGGCCGGGCGCGCGACGTCCAAGAAGAAGCCCGAGAAGGGTCGCCCCTGGCGGGAGAACATCGAGGCGATCGCGATCTCGATCGTCACGATCGTCCTGTTCAAGTACTTCGTGCTCGAGGCGTACAAGATCCCCACGGGTTCGATGCAGCCGACGCTGATGGGCAACGAGGAGACGGGGATCTTCGACCGCGTCATCGTCGACAAGCTCTCGTACCACTACCGCGACCCCGAGCGCTTCGAGATCGTCGTCTTCAAGTACCCGCTCGACAGCTCGAAGAACTTCATCAAGCGCATCGTCGGGATGCCGGGCGAGACGCTCTACCTGAAGGGCGGAGACGCGTGGATCCAGCCCGAGGGCGCGTCGGAGGCGAAGGTCCTCCGTCGCTCCCGCGCGATCCAGGCGGCCCAGCTCCGGCGCCTCGAAACGCGGAACGAGTGGCGACTGTCGAGCGAAGCGGCCGCCGACTGGTCGATCGACTCACAGGGCGGCGGCGACCGGATCGTCGCGGAAGGTCGCGGGGAAGCGACCTTCCCACGCACGTACGAGTCGATTCGCGACGACTACCTCGACGGCTATCCCGAGGGCATCAAGTCCAAGATCGACGACACGAACAAGGGCTCGAACTACAACGACGTCACGGACCTTCGCCTGCGCTCCTCGGTGACCGCGGACGCGAGCTGCCGCGAGGTCGCGTTCGTCCTGCGCGAGGGCCGGCGCGAGTTCCGCTTCGCGCTCCCCGGGCCCGCCGCCCCCGCGGCCGACCGCGCGCGCGTCGAGTTCTTCGGGCTCGACGCGGACGAGCTCCCCGGGGGCATCGACTCGTCCGTGGCGGAAGGAGACGTGCGGCTCGCCGCCGGCAAGCGCCTCGACGTCGAGGTCCAGAACCTCAACGACCGTCTCGCCATGCGCATCGGCGACGAGGAGATCCTGGCGGTCGAGATCCCGCCCGCCCCCGATCGCGCGCGCTCCAGCGTGTCCATCGCCGTCGAGGCGCCGGACGGCAACGGCGCGATCCTGGACGACGTGAAGGTCTGGCGCGACATCTTCTACACGACCGACCCGACGCGTCAGAAGGTCGTGCGCTGGGACATCCCGCCCGACAACTACGTGGTCCTGGGCGACAACCCTCAGGACTCGTCGGATGGCCGCGACTGGACGCTGGCGAGTTTCCGCGTGATGGACGGGGAGGACGAGGGCGAGATCGTGCGGGGCAACCAGCGCGAGGGAATGACCATCCGTCCCGACACGAACCCGCGGTACGTCCCGAACGATCGCCGGAACTACGAGCGGATCTTCTTCCGCGATGAACGCGGCGAGAGCCACGTCTTCGAGTCGGGCGAGGTCGAGCGTCTGGCGGACCAGACGGCGTCCCTGGTCCCGCGGGAGCTCATCCGCGGCCGCGCGGTCCTCGTGGTGTGGCCGCTCGCGCCGCAGCACGGGGTCTACCGCCTGAAGTGGGTCCGCTGAGGACCGCTGGGGCCAGGGCGCCCGATGAAATCCGTGTCAACCGCCGGGGCTGTTTCCACGGTTTGTCCACAGGCTTTAGACGGGCTGCGACGGGCCCCGCGGATCCGCTGCTCGGAGACTTCCTACGACAAGCCGTCGCGCCGCTGGGATCGATTCCAGCGCAAAGGCAGAATGACGCACGGGTTACGGGCGCTGCCAACGAGGCATGGCAGGATGTCGCATCCCTAGGGAAACCGCGCGTTCGAGGTCCCATTCGATGCTAGCCGGCATCCCTGTTCCCCAGGTTTCCCACACGTCTCCTCTCTGAACTCCCGGTCAAAGCTCGGTTTCCGTCCTCCTTCCCTGGATCCTCTTCGGCATGACAGCTGATCGCGCCGCACGGCCCCTCCACGTCGAGGGACTCGTCAAGTCCTACCGCGGCCGCCGGGTCGTGGACGGCGTCGGCTTCCACGTGGAACCGGGCGAGATCGTCGGCCTCCTGGGCCCGAACGGCGCCGGGAAGACGACCAGCTTCCGCATGACCGTGGGGGTCATCACGCCCGACGAGGGCCGCGTCGCCCTGGGCGGCACGGAGTGCACGCGCCTGCCGATGTTCAAGCGCGCGCGGCTGGGGATGGGGTACCTCCCGCAGGAGTCGAGCGTCTTCCGGCAGATGACCCTCGAGGACAACGTCCTCGCGGTCCTGGAGGCTCTTCCGCTCGACCGGAAGGAGCGGCGGGCGGAGGCCGATCGGCTCCTGGCGGAGCTCGAGCTGACCCACCTCGCGAAGAGCCGCTCCGACACGCTGTCCGGGGGCGAGCGAAGACGGCTGGAGCTCGCGCGCTCGCTGGCCACGCGCCCCTCGATCCTCCTGCTCGACGAGCCGTTCGCGGGGGTCGATCCGATCAACGTCGAGGAGATCCAGGTCCTCATCGAGCGTCTCCGGGACCAGGGCATCGGGATCCTGATCACCGACCACAGCGTGCGGGAGACGCTCGAGAGCTGCGACCGGGCGTACATCATCCACCAGGGCCAGATCCTCCGCGAAGGCACCGCGGACGAGCTGGTCGCCGACCCGCGGGTGCGCGAGGTCTACCTCGGTCGGAACTTCGACGTGCCGGCCGGCGCGCGCGGCGTTTCGGCCCAGGAGGAGCGCGAACTCATCGAGTAGGACGCCCCAGGGTCAGCCGTCGGTCGGTACTCTCTTCCGCCCGAAATCGACCTGGAGCGCGAGGCTCCGCACCCGAACCATGAACATCGTCGCTTGCGTCAAGCGCGTGCCCACGACGGAAGCGGTCGCCCAACCGACCGCCGACGGCAAGGCGCTCGATCCCACCGGCCTGCAGTACATGATCTCGTTCTACGACGAGATCGCCGTCGAAGAAGCGGTCAAGACCAAGGAGGCGCTCGGCGCCGGCGAGGTGACCGTCCTGACGCTCGGCCCGGCAGGCGGGACGAAGGAGATCCGGGAGTGCCTCGCGAAGGGCGCCGACAAGGCGGTCGTCCTCGTCGACGAGGAGTGGACCACCCGCGATGCGCGCGCGACCGCGAAGACGCTCGCCGCGCAGATCACCGCGCTGGGCGCCGACCTCGTCTTCATGGGTCGCGTCGCGACCGACCGCGACAACGCAGCGGTCGGCCCGATGGCGGCGACCTACCTCGGCTGGTCCTGCGTCACGGACGTGGTCTCGCTCGAGCTGGGAGACGGCAAGGGCACGGCCAAGGTCGAGTCCGAGGCGGGCGTCGAGACGGTCGAGTTCACCCTCCCGGCCGTCGTCACGTGTCAGAAGGGCCTCAACGAGCCGCGCTACGCCGGGCTCAAGGGGATCATGGCCGCGAAGAAGAAGCCGCTCGAGGAGGTCACGCCCGAGATCGACGCCAACCAGGCCGAGGTCGTCGAAGTGGCTCTCCCGCCCGCTCGCGCCGAGGGCCGGATCATCGGCGAGGGCGCGGACGCCGTGCCCGCGCTGATCGAAGCGCTCCGCAACGAAGCCAAGGTGCTCTGAGGAGAGACGAACAGTCATGTCGAAAGTCATCGTCTACTGCGAGCACCAGGATGGTTCGGTGCGACGCGCAAGCCTGGAAGCGATCGGCGCCGCCAAGGCGGCGGGCGCCGACGTCGTCGCGGTCCTCTCGGGCCCCGGCGCGTCCGACGCGGCCGGTAGCGCCGTCGGCGCGGCCAAGGCCGTGTGCCTGACCGGCGCGGATGCGTACAGCCCCGACCAGGTCGCGGCCGCCGTCGCCGAACTCGCATCGTCCGAGGGCGCGGGCGGCGTCCTCGCCGCATCGACGTACCGCGGCCGCGACCTCGTCCCGCGCGTCGCTGCACGCCTCGACGTCACCCCGTTCGCGGACATCATCGAGCTGCACGCGAACGGCGACAGCTTCCACGTCAAGCGCCCCTGGCTCGCCGGCAAGGCGCTCGCGACGCTCGGAACGAGCGGCAGCACGCTCTGCGCGACGACGCGGCTCAACGTCTTCCCCGCCGCGGAGGGCGGCGCTCCCGGCGAGACGGCCGACCACGCGCTGTCCGGGGACGCGAAGGCGACCGTCACTGCGGTCGAAGCCAAAGGGGACGCCAAGCTCGACGTCAAGGAAGCGCCGGTCGTCGTCAGCGGCGGCCGCGGCCTCCAGGAGCCCGAGAACTTCAAGATCGTCGAAGAGCTCGCCGCCGCCTTCGGGAACGCGGCCGTCGGCGCCTCGCGCGCCGTCGTCGACCTGGACTGGCGCCCCCACTCGGAGCAGGTCGGCCAGACCGGCAAGACCGTGTCCCCGCAGCTCTACGTCGCGGTCGCGATCTCCGGTGCAATCCAGCACCTCGCGGGCATGCGTACGTCCGGGACGATCGTCGCGATCAACAAGGACGCCGACGCGCCGATCTTCAAGGTCGCGGACTACGGCATCGTCGGCGACGCGTTCGAGATCGTGCCGGCGCTGACCGAAGCGGTGAAGAGCGTGCGGGCCGAGGGCTGACCGCGCGCGAGGAGCGCCGC
>JBCCSK010000366.1:0-6219 GCA_039200205.1 Planctomycetota bacterium | reverse complement strand
CGGGCACCGCGACGTCGAACTTCTCGAACGCGGTCCGCATCGACTTCAACTGATGCGCGTCGGGGCCGATCTTCGGATCGAGCCCTGAGCAACCGACGCGAGGACCCGTCCGCTCCCCGGGAGCGGGCGGGTCTTCTCACATGCGGCGAGATCGGCCGTACCCTTCACCGGCACCGACGCCGCCACTTCCTCGTGATCATGCTCCACCTCTCCGTCGCGCTCGTCGCCTCGTCGTTCCTCCCCGCCTCCGAGCCGTCCTGCGTCCTGTCCCCGGCTCAAAGCGACGATCCGAACGCGCGCGCCCACGGCATCCTGCAGCTCGCGTTCGACTCCGCGTCGCGCCTGCCGGAGATGCCGCACGTGAAGACGCGCTCTCGTCTCCAGGGCGAGCTCGTCGAGGCTGCGCTCGACGCGGGCAGCGTGTCGCTCGCGAACGACTGGGCGAGTCGCATCACGAACTGGCGTCAGGCGCTCGCCTACGCGACCGTCGCGTCCTACTGCGCGGAACACGGCGAAGAGGAGCTCGCGCGGAAGGCTCTCGGAAGCGCTGAGCGCCTCGAGACGGGGCTCACGGGAGACTCCGTGCGCGGATGGCGCCGCGACCGCGTGCGTGTGCGGATCGCAGAGACCTACCTTCGCCTCGGGGATCGCGAAGCAGCCGCTGCGCTCCAGGTCATGGTCGACCCGGAAGAGGGCGGACACCTGTCCGTCGTCGACTCCCAGCTTCGCGAGATGGACGCCGAGGCGATCGACGCCCAGGTCGAGCGCCTCGTGAAGATCGCCGAGGAGGGTTCCTTCGCGGTGACCCTCGCGGCGCTGAAGTCGATGGGCCACCTCTACGGCCGTGCCTACGAGGACGACGACCGGCGCGCCGCGATCGAGACGAAGATCCGCGCGGGCTGGACCACTCTCCCTTCGCCGCTCCGCATGGAGGTCCTCGAGATCCTCATCGAGTACGACCTCGAGCACGATCAGAAGGCCCGCGCGCTGACGAAGATCGGCGACGTCGAGGCGTTCGCCGAGGGGCGAGGCTTCCAGCCCGAGCTCCTGGTCGCGTTCGGAGCGAAGGTCGCGCGGCTTCGCGGTGAGGCGGGCGACCGCGAGGGCGGCATCCGAGCCGCGGACGACGCCCTCACCCTCTACGACGAGACGCGCGAGTCGATCGTCGAGATCTTCCGCGGCGAGGCGCTTCGGCCCCTGGCCGAGGCGTACGTCGAACTCGGTGAGACGATGACGGCGACCGACCTCTACAAGCGCGCGCTCGCGGAAGCCGTCGTCAATCCGAACTCGCGTCCGCGCGCCGAGGACCTCGTGAAGACGACGATCTCGATCGTTCGCTCCGGCATCGAGCCGAGCGATGCGCTCATCGAAGCGCTCGAAGAGACCGCCGAATCGCTCGGCGATCCCTGGTAGGGCCGGCGATCACCAGCGCTCACCCAGGATCTCGAGCTTGTCGACCGCGTCGGGGTGGCCCTGCGCGGCGGCCTTCTCGAACCAGCGAATCCCCTCCGAGCGCGAGCGAATGACGCCGCGGCCGCGGACGTACATCAGCCCGAGGTTGAACTGCGCTGCGGCCAGTCCCTCGTCCGCCGCGATTCGCATCCACTGAGCGGCCTCGACGCTCGAGCCGTCGAAGCGATCGGTGCTCCTCTCGAGACACGCGAGGGCGAGCGCGTGCTTGGCCATTGGCCCGCCCGACGACGCGGCGGATGCGAGCCACGTCATCGCGGCCTCTTGATCCGGCTCGGTTCCCCGGCCCGCGTGGTGCATCCAGCCGACGAGGAACTGCGCGTCGGGGCTCCCGCCCTCCGCGGCGCGCGTCAGCCACTCGAACGCACGTTCTTCGTCACGGTCGACGCCACGCCCTTCGAGGAGCATCGCACCGAAGCGCACCTGGGCCTCCGTGTCGCCGCCCTCCGCCGCGATCGAGTAGCGGCTCGCCGCGAGCATCGCGTCCATCGGACCGCCGATCCCCTCGTCCGCCATCGCTCCTGCGATGCGCTGGGCCTTCGGATGTCCACCGTCAGCGGCCTCTTCGATCCAGTAGCGCGCGCGCACCGGGTCTCGCTCGACGCCTTCGCCGAGCAGGTACAGCACGCCGAGGTTGCTCTGCGCCTCGGGGTAGTCGCGCTTCGCTGCGCGCGCGAACCACTCGTACGCTTTGTCGAACGACTGGGAAACACCTGAGCCTTCGAAGTACATCAGTCCGAGGTTCGTCTGCGCTCCGGGATGGCCCTGCGCCGCGGCGCGGAGGTACCACTCGTGCGCCTCGAGTGGGTCGGGGTCCGCGCCCCGTCCCTCCTCGTACAGCGTCCCGAGGTAGAACTGCGCTTCCGCGCCACCGCGCTCGGCGAGCGGACGCCAGGTCTCGAGTGCGACCTCGTAGTCGTGGCGCGCGTACGCGCTGAGACCGGCGTCGGTCGTCGCGCACGAGGCGAGCACAAGGCTGAAGGCGGCGACGAGCGAGACGCTGTGAGGCAGGGAGACGGCGGGACGCATCCTTGGCGTATCGGCCCGGGCCATGCCCCTGACCTGAGCGCCGATGGGCTCGGCGCACCGGGCGACTCGCTCTGATACGCGGCCTCTTTACATTCCGCACTGTGCGCGGGTTGCGGTCGCTCGCCCTTGCTATCGCCGGCTCACCGTTCCGCGAGCCACGCGTCGGCCGCCGCGGTCGCCGCCGCCTGCTGCTCCGGTTCGAGCGTCGCTCGGATCGCATCGAGGCGTTCGGCTGCGGTTCGGTCGCCGGCGCGCGCCGCAAGCTCGTACCACTTCGCCGCGACGACGGGATCAGGGTCGACACCGCGACCGTACTGGTACATCGAGCCGAGTCGCGTCTGTGCAGAGGGAAGGCGCTGGTCCGCCGCGCGCTGGAACCAGCGAAGCGCCTCGGCGTCGCTCTGCTCGGCGCCGCGTCCCTGGAGGTGCATGAGGCCGAGGTTGCTCTGGGCCGAGGCGATCCCCGCTTCGGCCGCGACCCTGAGCCTCCGCTCCGCCTCGATGAGGTCCTGCTCGACGCCATCGCCACCCTGCGCGAAGAGGAGCCCGAGCCGCGCCTGCGCCTCGGTCACGCCCTGGTCGGCGGCGCGCTCGAGCCAGTCCCTCGCGATCGCTGCGTCGCGCTCGACTCCCTCGCCCAAGAGGTACGCGCGGCCGAGCCTCGCCTGGGCGGGCGCGAAGCCCTGACCGCCCGCGAGGCGGAACCACTCGACGGCTGCGTCCGGATCCGCCGGGGTTCCTCGCCCGTCGGCGACCATCGTGCCAACGGCGAACTGGGCGGCCGGAATGCTCTGGTTGGCGGCGCTCGTCAGCCAGGCGTACGCGTCGCTGTCGCTCTGCTCGACGCCGCGTCCCTCCAGGTACATCAGCCCGAGGTTGTGCTGTGCCTCGACGATCCCCTCGCGCGCTGCGATGTCGTAGCAGCGGGCCGCCTCGGCTGGATCGGTCACGACCCCGTCGCCACGCTCGTAGAGAACGCCGAGCGCGAAGTAGGCGTCGGGGTGTCCCTGCTCCGCCGCTGCTCGATACCACGAGACGGACTGGACCATGTCGCGCTCCACGAAGCGCCCGTCGTAGTAGCGGTTCGCGAGCTCCATCTGAGCCGCGACGTCTCCACGATCGGCGCGCGCCTCGAGCGTTGCCATCTCCTCTTCGGCGAGCCTTTCCAGTGAGTTCGCCTCGTCACCGTTGGCAGAGCCGCCGCCGACGGTGCAGCCCATGGCCAGAAGAACGGTCGCGAGCGTCGAGATGTGCTGCATGTGTCGAGGGGATCAGGCGAGCAGGCGATCCACGACCTCTCCGTGCACGTCGGTCAGCCGGAAGTCGCGGCCCGCGTGTCGATAGGTCAGACGTTCGTGGTCGATCCCGAGGAGGTGGAGGATCGTCGCGTTGAGGTCGAACACGCTCAGCGGGTCCTTGACGACGTTGTAGGAGAAGTCGTCCGTCGTCCCGTAGGTCTGGCCGGTTCGGACGCCGGCGCCCGCCATCCACATCGAGAAGCAGCGCGGATGGTGGTCCCTGCCGTACGTCTTCTGCGAGAGCTCGCCCTGGCAGTACGTCGTCCGTCCGAACTCGCCGCCCCATACCACGAGCGTGTCTTCCAGGAGCCCCTTCTGCTTCAGGTCCTGGATCAGGCCGTAGCAGGGCTGGTCGATGTCGCGGCAGTTGTTCGGGAGGTCGACGGGCAGGTTGAAGTGCTGGTCCCAGCCGCGGTGGTAGATCTGGACGAACCGCACGTCACGCTCGACGAGGCGTCGCGCGAGGAGGCACGAGGCGGCGAAGGTCCCGGGCACGTCCGCGTCGGGTCCGTACAGGTCGAGCACCGAGCGCGGCTCGTCCGAGATGTCGGCGAGCTCCGGCACGGCGGTCTGCATGCGGAACGCCATCTCGTACTGCTCGATCCGCGCGCGGATCTCGGGGTCGCCGACCTCGGCCGCGCGCTCTTCGTTCAGCTCGGCGACGACGTCGAGCATCCGTCGCCTCACGCGCCGGTCGACGCCGTCGGGGTCGCCGAGGTACAGCACGGGGTCGCCGCTCGCGCGGAGCGCGACGCCCTGGTGCTCGGAGGGGAGGAAGCCGGCGCCCCAGAGTCGCTGGTACAGCGCCTGGGCCTCGGGCCGGCCCTTCCACTTCGGCGTCATCACGACGAAGCTCGGCAGGTCGCGGTTCATCGTGCCGAGGCCGTACGACAGCCACGCGCCGAAGCTCGGTCGACCGGGCTGCTCGGAGCCCGTCTGCATGAACGTGATCGCGGGATCGTGATTGATCGCGTCCGTGTGAACGCTGCGCATCACGCACAGGTCATCCACCATCTTCGCCGTCCACGGGAGCGTCTCGCAGACCTCGGTGCCCGACTCGCCGTACCTGGCGAAGTCGTACTTCGACGGCGCGATCGGGAAGCGCGCCTGGCCGGACGTCATCGTCGTGACGCGCTGGCCCTGTCGCACCGAGTCGGGCAGCTCCTCGTCGAACATCTCCCGCAGTCGCGGCTTCCAGTCGAAGGTCTCGAATTGGCTCGGCGCGCCCGACATGAAGAGGTAGATGACCCGCTTCACCTTCGCCGGAGAGTGCGGGGCGCTGCGCTCATTGCCGCGCGCGAGCGCGCGGTCGCCGAGGAGCGACGCGAGGGCCGCGGTCCCGATGCCCGTCGCGGTGCGGCCGAAGAACTGCCGACGCGTGAGATGCCGCGCTCGATCCGCGATGGGCGAGTGATTGCCGAGGGGGTGGTTCATTCCTTCGTCAGCGCCTCGTCCAGGTTGAGGATCGTGCTTGCGACGACCGTCCAGGCGGCGAGCTCGATCACGTCGACGTCGTGGGGGACGGGAAGATCGCCCGCGCCGACGAGAGCGACGGCGGACGCCGGTTCGGCCTCGTAGCTCGCCTCCAGGTCGGACGCGAGGGAGAGCAGCTTCTCGGCTTCCAGCGAGGTCGGCTCGCGCGAGAGAACGAGCGCGATCAGGCGTTCGATCCGAGCGGGGTCGTCCGCGACCTCGCGAAGGACGCGGGCTGCGAGGAACTCCGCGGCTTCGACGTACGTCGGGTCGTTCAGCGTGACGAGCGCCTGCAGCGGCGTATTGGTCCGCTCGCGAAGCACGACGCACGCGTCGCGCATCGGCGCGTCGAAGATCGTCAGGTTCGGCGGCGGCGCCGTGCGCTTCCAGAACGTGTAGAGGCTCCGGCGGTGCAGGTGATCCTGCGGCCCTTCCTCGTAGCGCACCGTGTTGCTGCGGCTGTAGCCCACCGCGAACCAGACGCCGTCCGGCTGGTAGGGGCGCACGCCGGGGCCGCCCATCGTCTCGTCGAGCAGCCCGGAGACGTAGAGCGCCTGGTCGCGCAGCGTCTCGGCGTCGAGGCGAATCCGCGGCGCGCGCGACAGCAGTCGGTTGTCCGGATCGGCCTCCAGGAGCCCCGCGTTCACCGCCGCGTCCTGACGATACGTGCGACTCGTCACGATCCGCCGGTGCATGTCCTTCACGTTCCACCCGGACGCGACGAACGTCTCGGCGAGCCAGTCGAGCAGGTCGGGGTGGCTGGGCCACTCACCCTGGGCGCCGAAGTCCTCGGGCGTCGCGACGAGTCCGCGGCCGAAGAAGTGCTGCCACGCGCGGTTCACCCAGACGCGCGCCGTCAGCGGGTTCTCCGGGGCGACGAGCCAGCGCGCGAGCCCCAGCCGGTTCCGCGGTGCGTCCGCGGGAAAGGGCGGCAGCACGGACGGCGTCG
>JBCCSK010000365.1:0-6226 GCA_039200205.1 Planctomycetota bacterium | reverse complement strand
CCCCGTCGCGGGCGGGGGTGCCCTTGTCGGCGCGCGCGTTGTCGCTTATCACTAGAACGCTCTTGGCCTTTTCGCCGCGGCCCCTCGCCCGGTGCGATCGAGCCCACGGCTCAGCACGACGACGGGGCCGAGGCCCGCAGCGACGATCAGGAGCGCGGGCAGGGCCGCCTGGGCGAGGCGCTCGTCCGACGCGTAGCGATGCACCCGGACGGCGAGCGTATCGAAGTCGAAGGGCCGCATGATCATCGTTGCGGGCAGCTCCTTCATGACGTCGACGAACACGAGCAGACCCGCCGTCAGGAGGCTCCCCCGCAGGAGAGGGAGGTGCACGCGCCGCAGCACGCCGCTCGGCGCGGCGCCGAGCGTTCGCGCCGCGTCGTCGATCGCGGGATCGATCTTCTGGAGCCCGGCGTCGAGCGCCTGGACGGAGACGGCGCTCAGGCGGACGGAGTACGCGTAGACGAGCCCGATCAGCGTCCCGCCGGCGAAGACTCCGGCAAGCGCTGTCAACTGACTCAGCGTCACGAGCACGCCGACGGCGACGACCGACCCGGGAACCGCGTACCCGAGCGAGACGACGCGGGCCGCTCCGCGGACGAGCCGACCGCCGCTCACCCGGACTCCGTACGCGATGAGGGTCCCGAACGCGACGAGAAGAGCCGAAGTGACGGCCGCGAGGAGAACCGTGTTCGAGGTCACCGAGAGCAGGTCTGGCACACGCGCCGTGTGACTGCGACCGAGCGCGAGCCTTGCGAGAACTCCAGCGGGGACGAGGAAGCCGCCGAGAATCGGAGCCGCGCAGATCGCGGAGGCCGCGATCCCACGCAGGCCGGTCAGCTCGATCGGACGGACCGGACGGACGTCGCGGGCCGAAGCGTCGTAGCGAGCGCGGCCCCGCGCGAGCCGCTCGAACACGAGGAGCACGAGCACGACGAGGACGAGCACCGAGGCGAGCTGCGCGGCGGCCTCCGGCGAGGCGAGCGACGTCCAGGTCCGGTAGATGCCCGTCGTGAACGTATCGACCGCGAAGTAGTCGACGGCCCCGTACTCGGCGAGCGTCTCCATCAGCGCCAGCGAGGTCCCCGCCGCGATCGCCGGGCGAGCGAGGGGAAGCGCGACGGTCCAGAACGTTCGCACGGGCCCGCGCCCGAGCGTGCGACTCACCTCGAGGACGGTCTGCGACTGCGAGAGGAACGCGGCACGGACGAGCAGGTAGACGTACGGAAAGAGCGCGAGCGAGAAGATCACGACCGCGCCCGACACGGACCGGATCTCGGGAAACCAGTAGTCCCCTCGGCGCCAGCCGAACGCGTCGCGAAGCGTCGTCTGCACGGGACCGCTGTACTGCAGCAGGTCCGTATAGGTGTACGCCATCAGGTACGTCGGCATCGCGAGCGGCAGCAGCAGCGCCCACGTCAGCCAGCGCCGGCCCGGGAACGTGTACATGGTGACGAGCCACGCACACCCGACGCCGATGGCCGTGACACCGCCCCCCACTCCGACGAGCAGAAGGGCGCTGTTCTTGACGTACTCTGGCAGCACCGTCGCGGCGAGGTGCTGCCAGACGCCTTCACTATCGGCCGTCACTCGCGAGAGGACGACGAGGACCGGCAGAGAGAGAACGCCAGCCAGACCGAGAGCGAGGGCTGGCCAGTAGGTCGACCGCATGCGGGTGAGCGTACGCCGCCGAGACGCTCGACCGGTCGCGAGCTCGGTCAAAGGCTCATCGCCAACCGGCCCGGTCCATCATCCGCAGCGCCTCTCCGGTGAGGCTGCCGAACTCGGCGACAGAGGTCTTCTCGTCGAATCGCTTCTTCGTCCACGGTTCGAGGATCGGATCGCACTCGACGCCCGGAACGACGGGGAACTCGTTGTTGCCGCTCGAGAAGATCTGCTGCGCGCGATCGCCCGCGAGGAACTCGAGGAAGCGCTTGGCGGCTTCGGGGTTCTTGCTCGACTTCAGAATGCCGGCTCCACCGACGTTCACGTGCGTCCCGCTTCCCTCCTGGTTCGGGAAGAAGATCGCGACCTTCCGAACGACCTCCTGGTCCTTCGGATCGTCCGACTTCATCAGTCGGGCGTAGTAGTAGCTGTTGGCGATCGCCACGTCGCCCTCCCCCGCGGCGAGCGCGCGGAGCTGGTCCGTGTCGCCCCCCTGGGGAGTCCGCGCGAAGTTCGCGACGAGCCCCTTCACCCACTGCTCGGCGGTCTCCTTGCCAAGGCGCGCGATGATCGAGCCGACGAGCGACTGGTTGTAGACGTTCGAGGAGGACCGGATGAGGACGCGTCCCTTCCACTTCGGATCCGCGAGCGACTCGTAGTCGGAGAGTTCTGACGCGTCGACGGCCTCGCGGTTGTAGAAGATGCAGCGGGCGCGCATGGAGAGCCCGAACCAGTGCCCGTCCTCGTGCCTGAGGTGCGCCGGAATGCGCTCTTCGAGGACCGCAGACTCGGTCGGCTGGAAGAGCCCTGCGTCGTCGGCGGCCCAGAGGCGGCCCGCGTCGACGGTCATCAGCACGTCGCCCGGTGCGTTCGGGTCCCGGAGGCGGGCGAGGAGCGAGTCGCCGCTGTCCTCGGTCAGCTTGACCTTGATCCCCGTCTCCTTCTCGAAGGCGTCGTAGAGCTGCTGGTCCGAGTCGTAGTGACGCGACGAGTACAGGATGAGCTCGTCCTGGGCGCGAGGCGCGGAGAACGATGCGACGGCGAGAGCCGTGACGGCGAGGGAATGCGAGAGCTGCATGGGGAGTTCGAAGGGAGAGCGTGCGCGAAGGGAGAGGCGCTCAGCGCGAATGCGGCGTGCAATTGCGACTCAGTCGCAGCAGCATAGCCGATCGGATCAACCCCCACGTGTCACAGTCGAATCGATGCGCGCCGTTCACGTCGACGCGAAGTTCGATCGCCCGGGTCGCGTCAGATCAGCTGCGCAAGCAGCCCCGCGCTCCACGGCAGCGGAGCGGCGTGCAGCGCGACGAGTGCAACGGCGAGCATCCTCGCGGCCTTGCGATTGCGCGCGGCGACGAACTCGCACGACAGGATGACGCTGCCGACGATGAGGTACTTGAAGACGACCATCCCGGTGAATCCGTGCGTCGCGAGCACCGCGTCTGCAACCGGATTGGCCTCGATCGCACCGAGCTCCAGCAGGATCCCCGTGAGCCAGATGTCGAGTGACCCGGCGATGATGATCGCACCGTAGAGCAGCGGGAACCTGAGGTCCCGCAGCGCCCGGTCCCGCTGTGCGACAGCGAGTTCGCGGCTGGGGTTCGGTCCGTCGTACGCGTCCAACATCTCGTTGGAACTTCCTTCGGCGGAAGCTCACCGAGATTCTTAAGCCATCGCGCGCATTCGAACCAGCCCCTCCTGGAGAAGCTGCAGCGGCGGATCTGCGTCCGAATTGTGGACCCGCAGGGCAATAACGCGTCGAACGGCCTCTACAGCGACTCTTCCAGGAGCTGCTGCCTCACCTCATCCGTCAGGTCCCCGTCGCCGACCGCTTGCGCGTAGCGCAGTTCGTTCGTCAGCAGCTGACGCAGCGCGCTCGTATCCGCTCTCGCGCGGTACACGTCGCGCGCTTCGTGCAGGAGAGACAGCCCGACGTCGCGATTCCCCGCGCTCAGGAGCGCGAGCCCGGCGTCGGCGTAGACGTCGGGATGAGCATCGGACGACGTGTTGCGCACGGCTTCACGGAAGACCGCCATGGCCATGTCGACCTGTCCACGCTGCAGCTGGACGAGACCGAGCATGGCGAGCGCCTCGGAGCGCACGTCGGTGCTCGCGAGCCCGGCCAGCATCGCGACGGCCGGCTGATCCTGTCCGAGTGCGATCAGGGCTCGCGCCTGGTTCAGTCGCAGGCGGTTCCGGGTCGGCTCGGTGCCTCGCTCGTTCTCCGCCGAGCGCCACGCCAGCAGCGCAGCCTGGGGAGCACCGCGCTCCATCTCCAGACGTCCCAGGCGCGCGCGGATGCTGCGGGCCGAGAGGTCGCCCATCGAGATCGCCGCGGAGTCCTCGGTCTCGAGCAGGAGCCGCAGGACCGTCGGGTCGTGCACGGCCTCGAGCGACGTTGCGCTGACGGCGTCCTTGCGCGCTCGAGACGCGGCGTCCATCGAACCCGCGAGCTGGAAGCTCAGCGATGCGAAGAGCTTCGACCGAACCGCGATGCGAGCGTCCCAGTCGGCCGCCTCCTCCGCGGTTCGGTCGAACAGCTCGGCGGCCTCCGCGGGCCGTCCGGCCGCGAGCATCGCGGTCGCGCGCATGGACGCGGCTTCCAGGCCCGGCCAGGGCGTCGGCCCGTCGACGGGCGGCGTCAGCTCTCGATCGGCGACTTCGGCGAACTCCCCTCGACGCAGAGAGGCCCAGGCCTGAGCGCGCTGTTCGGCCCATGCGGCGTAGCGGCCGGGATTCTCGGACCGGTCGGTCACGAAGAGCGACCAGCCGCCGCGGCCCGGAGACGCGTCGCCATCGAGCCACGCAGCGATCGTCTGCTGCCAGCTCGGGTCGACCTCCGCGGAGAGGACCGCCTGGCGTGCGAGGTCGGGATACGTCCGGACCGACCGACCGACTTCTTCGTCGCGGCCCGCCGCGGCGGACTGCTGGGTGCTGAGGACGAAGCCCCTCAGGGACAGCGGAGTCGAAGCGGCTTGACCGAGGATGACCGACTCGCCGTCCACGCGGAGCACGCGCTCGAACCGGTCGGGGGCCTCTGCCTCCGCGGTCTCGTCCGGCGCCGTGGGGCTGACGGCGCACCCGATCGACGCGACGAGCGCTGCGGAGAGGCAGAGAACGGAGAGCTTCATGAGTTCGCTCCGGCTGCCGTATCCCCGTTCAACGACGGGACGGTGTGGAATCGGAACAGGTCGAAGACCGAACGATTGAACGTCGGCTTCTCGTCGCGGAAGACTCCCCAGTCGTCGTCCTCTCCCGTCTCGACGCCGTCGCCGGGCCGATACGGGTGGACGCTGAGCGAGTCGAGCCAGTTGCGGCTGATCTGATCGCCCTCGACCGCCGTGCTCAGCACGTAGGGACGGACGAGCACGATCAGCTCGCTCCGGCGGATCACCGAGGACTCCCGGCGGAACAGCAGTCCGATGAGCGGCAGGTCGCCGAGCACGGGAAGCTGCAGACGCTGGTCGCTCTCCGTCTCTTCGATGAGTCCGCCGAACGCGAGGAGCATGCCGTCGCTCGCGACGATCGTGCCGCTCGCGGACTGCGTCTGCACGGTGTCGATCGTCTCCGTCGTGAAGCTGCCCTCGGACGGCACGAGGAGCGACGCGCCGTCCTCGTTGACCTGACTGGTCTCCTGGAGGAGCCGCAGGGTCACGGTGCGGTCGGCGTTGATGTTGCCCGTGATCAAGAGCTCGGTGCCGACGTCGCGCAGCTCGGTGATCGGGACCGAGCTCAGAGTCGTCGTCGCCCCCTGCCCCACGATCACTTGGGGCTCGGTGAAGCCGATGACGATCGGCACCTGCTCGCCGGAGAAGATCCGGCTGACCTCGCCGCTGGCGGTCAGCAGGACCGGCGTGGCGAGCGAGGTCACCCGCCCCTTGGACTGGAGGACCTGGAGGCGCGCCTGGAAGTTGTCGGAGACGACCTGGAAGACACCGGCGCTGAGGTCGACGCCCGTGCCGCCCGGGAGGATGCTGCCCGAATCGGGCGGTGCGATCTCGCCGGGGGTGAACGCGCCCGCCGCGTCCCCGCTCTCGAACGCGAAGTCGAAGCTGGAATCCAGCCCGTCGGTGAGGTCCACGCGAAGCACACGAACCTCCAGCAGCACGAGCGGCGTGGGCACGTCGAGCTTCTTGATGAGGCGCCGAATGTCCTCCATGACCTGGGCGTCGCCCGACCGAACGACGATGCGATTCAGCCGATCGATCGAGGTGACGTAGGTCACGGCCTGGCTGTCGGCGAGGATCTGGGCGTCGTCGGCGGCGCCCTCCTCGCCCGCTCGCGCCTGCGCGAGCAGGAGCGCCTGCTCGTCGGTGAGCTCGGGCTGATCGGGCGCGAGGAAGTCCTGGCCCCGCGCGGCGTTGTTCTGGAACTGGCCCTGGTTGCGGAACTGGAGACCGAGCTGATTCCCGAACTGGTTGCCGAACTGGTTGCCGAACAGGCCCTGCACGCCGGTCCCGCCTCCGGTTCCCGCGAGTCCGCGGCTGCGCCCCTCGACGATGTCGAAGCGCCGGAAGCGGTTCTGCAGCTCCTGGAACGTCTCGTCGATGAACTGATCGTCCTG
>JBCCSK010000364.1:0-6228 GCA_039200205.1 Planctomycetota bacterium | reverse complement strand
GCGGAACTCGCGCAGGATCCGCTTGTTCGGATCGATCTCGAGCTCCGCGTCGCCGACGTCGATCGACGCTCTCCCGTCCGGCATCTCGATCCGGTTCGCCCGACCGTCGACGACGACCTCGACCGGCATCGGGAACGGCAGACCGTCCGGCGCCTCCCAGGCCAATACCGCGACGCCATCCGCCACCTCGTGCCGCAGCTTGGGAAGCGCGGCGCGGCGCACGTAGACGTCGAAGAACCACCCGAGCTCGAGCCCGGTGACCTCCTCGGCGATCCCGATCAGCTCATCGGTGTCGGAGAATCGGACCGCCGAGCCGTCGCTCGTGGCCTCCAGCTCCGGGTCGGGATACGCCCATCGACGGAGCACGGAGAAGAACATCTCGTCTCCGAGCAGCCAGCGCAGCGTGTGACACACCCACGACCCCTTGAAGTAGATGTCGGCCCCCGGCGCGTCGTCGCTCCCCTGTGAGAAGTAGATCGAGTCGGTCGAACGCGGCGGCAGCGGAGCGATCGGCGCGTTGTTGAGGACGCGCAGGAGATCGATCTCCATCTTCTTCCGGTACGCGTCCGCGCCGAACGTCCGCTCGAGGTACAGCGGCTGCATGTACGTGCCGATGCCCTCGTGGATCCAGAAGTCCGCCCAGTCGCGCGCGGTGACGAGGTTCGCCCACCACTCGTGCGCGAGCTCGTGGTGGTGCAGCCAGTCGTAGTCGAAGTTCGAGTCGCCGCGGAAGCCGTTGCCGTAGGCGATGATCGTCTGATGCTCCATCCCGAGGTGTGGCGTCTCGACCACTCCATACTTGTCCGCGCGGAACGGGTACGGCCCGCAAACGTCCTCGAAGAAGCTGAGGTGGGCGGCGATCTCGTCGAGGAACGCGGTTCCCTCCTCGACGTTGTCCGGGAGCACCCAGAAGAAGAGCTTGTACTCCTCGTCCGTTGTGCTCGTCAGCGTTCGATCCAGCTCGACGAAGGGGCCCGCGTTGAATGCGACCGTGTAGTTCGCGATCGGCGTGGAGACGTACCAGCGGGTCGTCGTCCGCCCGTCGACGGTCTCCTCGTCGAGCCTCCGACCGTTCGTCGCGACGACGAGTCCCTCGGGGACGGTGAACGTCAGCGCCATCGACTCCGGCTTGTCCGAGGGGTGGTCCTTGCAGGGCCACCAGAGGTCGGCCCCCTCGCCCTGGCAGCTCGTCGCGATCCACGGCTTGCCGTTCGCCTCCGACCAAGTGAAACCGCCGTCCCAGGGAGGGTTGGGCGCAACGCGCGGCACGCCGCCGTACTCGACGGCGACGCGGAACTCCTCCCCCTCCTCGTCCGGCAGACCCTCGGCTTCGATCCAGACGATCCCGTCGACGTGGCGGAACTCGGTCGACTCCAGGTCGTCCCGGCCCATGCGTACCGAGCGCACCTCGAGCGCTGGGTCGAGGTGGAGCGCGATCTCACGCGTCCTGTCGAGGAGCGCGGCGCGCATCTCCAGCCGCCCCTCGATCGACTTCTTCTCGGGATCGACGTCCAGCTCGAGGTCGTAATGCAGCACGTCGAACGCCGCCTGCTCATCGAGCAGGCGCCCGCCGGACGTGTTCTCGGCGGGCTCCTGGGTCAGCAGCACGGCAGCGATGAGGACGCACGCGAGGGGCTTCATGACGAGCTACGGTGGGGAACGGAACGAAGTCGGCTCTCCAGGCCGAGGCGTTCGAGAAGCGGCTCGAGCCGCGCCGCGTCCGCACCGTGGTAGGCGAGTGAGTCGAGTTCGAGGTCGAGCGGCGCGTCCGTCGCGCACGTCGCGAGCTCGCGAGAGAGGAAGGCCATCTCACGGTGCTCGGCCAGCTTGGGCCCGAGCGTCTTCGCGCCGCGGATCGACAGGGTCGCAACGCGGTCGAGATCGGCGTACAGCGCGTCCAGGTCGTCGAACTCCGCGAGCAGCGCAACGGCCGTCCTCGGGCCCACCCCGCGCACGCCTGGAATGTCGTCGACGCTGTCGCCGGCGAGTCCGAGGAAGTCACGGATCTGCTCGGGCCGAACGCCGAAGCGCTCCTTCACCCCGTCCGGACCGAGCCGGACGCCCTTCGCGAAGTCGAGGAACACGGTCGATTCGTCGACGAGCTGGGTCAGGTCCTTGTCCGCAGTCACGACCACGGTCGCGTCGAACGCCGATGCGAAGCGGGCCTTCGCGGTCGCGACGAGATCGTCGGCCTCGTACCGCTCGTCGATACAGGTCATCGCGCCGATCGCCTCGGCGAGCTCGTAGCAGTCCTCGAGCTGAGCGGTGAGCTCCTCGTCGGGTAGCTCCCGGCTCGACTTGTACGCCGGGTAGATGTCGTTGCGGAAGCTCGTGGTCAGGCTCCCGTCGAACGCGACGAGCAGATGCTCTGGCTCTTCGTCACGGACGAGGCGGCTGAGCATGTCGAGGAACCCGCGCGCGGCGTTCGCCGGCCGACCGCTGCGATCCGTGATCGACGTGGGCAGCGAGAAGTACGCGCGGAAGATGTAGGGGCTCGCGTCGACGAGGTGGAGCAACCGTCCTCTCTCTCCGTTGGCCGCTGCCATCGACCGCGAGCCTACCAGCGCAGCGGTACGGGGTCCGTACGCGCCTCGTCAGCTCCGTGCAGCGTGTGCCTCGGCGACGTAGCGCTCCAGACGATCCATGGCCCCCGGGAGGTGCGGATCGCGCTCGACGGCCTCGCGCAGGTGCCGGATCGCCTCGACGGTGCGCCCCTGGGCGTGGAGCACGACGGCGAGGTGATGGTGAGCCTGGGGCAGCACGGGATCCAGCTCGAGAACGGCGCGCAGCCGCTTCTCGGCCAGCTCGTAGTCGCCCCGCAGGTGCAGATCGATCGCACGCCGGAGCGGCGCGACGAGGTCGCGTGCCGCCGCACGCCGCCGGGCAGGTGCAGGATGGGGCTCAGGACGAAGTGACACGGTGTGCTACGCCAGCCAAGGGGGCAGACCTCGACGCGCGTCCCCCATCGACACACGCCGGCCCGCACTTGAGCCCCCCGCGCCATCACCGTCCCGGATTCGGGCCGCCATCCGACACCGCATCGATCGCGCACCAGTCCCTATCCTAGGGGGCCCCGACATCCGGTTGCGCCGACCGCCGCCCATGCTCCCCCAACGACCTCTCCTCGCGGCGATCGCCGCCTCTGCGCTCGCTCCCCACGCCCTCCCCGCCCACGAGCGTGCCACGCGCGCTGCGGACGCCGAGGCCGTCTATCTGGAGCACTGCTCCCAGTGCCACGGCGAGTCGGGTGACGGCAAGGGCACCCAGGAACTCGAGCGACCCGCGCGCAGCTTCCTCGACGGCGGCTTCTCCTACGGCAACACGCGGCGAGCCGTCGTCCGGTCGCTCGTCCACGGGATCCCGGGCACCCCGATGCCCGCCTTCGAGGAGACGCTGACCCAGGAGCAGCTCGAGGCGGTCGCCGACTACGTCATCGACCTCGGCCCCCCCGGCACGATCGTCGAGCCGGGCGCGAGCGTCCTCGCGGTCGGCGACACCCCCGTCGTCGTCCAGGGAATGCTGCCCCCCGCGAAAGAGGGCGAGTTCCGCACGCCGCGCGGCCTCCTCGTCGGCTTTCCGAACGGCACGACATTCCAGTACGGCCAGGCCGACGGCGCTCTGCTCGCCGTGCGGCAGGGCGAGTTCGTCGATCGGCGCGACTGGCGCGAGCGCGGCGGCCGCGCGCTCGATCCGCTCGGGGCGATCGTCTGGACCCCCGCGCCCGACGCCGAGCCGAACGCGGAGATCGTTCACGGCGCGGACCGCGCGACGCTGGCGCGTCCCATCAAGCGCACCGAGGTGAAGGCTGGCCGCGTCTGGCTCCACTTCGACCTCGTCGACGCGGACGGGACGCACCGCGGTGGCGGACAGGAGGTCCTCGACTTCATCACGGTCGACGGCATTCCGGTGCCCGTCCGCGCAGTCGTGATCGCGAGCGGAACCGACGACGTCGCGTTCCGGCCGATCCAGTGGCCGCCCGTCGCGACGGTGGGCGACGACCCGTCGACGTTCGTGGTCGGCCGCGTCGAGGACGGAGTGCTCGCGGTCGATCCGGGCCGCTCACCGAACCTCCGCGTGTACGTCCACGCGAACGAATGGAGTGACGCGCTCGGCGCCGCGTTGCTCGAGTCCATGGGCAAGAAGGACTGAGCCGATGATCCCCCTCCTCCTCTGCTCCGCGATCGCGGTTCAGGACACCACGTTCGCCGAGACCGAATCGGCTGCCTACGCCGTCGAGACCCTGAACACGCCCGAAGGGTGCGTGCTCGAGGTCGGCGGGATGGACTTCCTCCCCGACGGTCGCCTCGTCGTCAGTACGCGGCGCGGACAGGTCTGGATCGTCGACGATCCGCTCCGCGACGACTTCGAGAACGCGAAGATCACGCTGTTCCACGAGGGCCTCTGGGAGGGCCTCGGCCTCGACGTCCGCGACGGCGAGATCTACGTGCTGCAGCGCGGTGAGCTGTCGAAGCTCTCCGACTCCGACGGCGACGGCCGCTGCGACGTCGTCGAGACGATCACGAACGAGTGGGGACTCTCGGGGCACTACCACGAGTTCGCCTTCGGCCTGCCGCGCGATTCGGCCGGCCACTGGTGGGCCGGGCTGAACGTCAGCTTCGGCGATCCCGAGTGGTGGCACGGGCGCTCGACCGTCCCCTACCGCGGCTGGATCCTGCGCATCGGCGCCGACGGCGAAGTGACGCCGTGGGCCTCGGGGGTGCGCAGTCCCAACGGCGTCGCGGTCGACTCGAAGGACCGCGTCCTCGTCACGGACAACCAGGGCGACTGGATCGCGTCCTCGCCGATCTACCACATCCAGAAGGACGCCTTCTACGGACACCCGAAGAGCCTCAACTGGACGGACGAGTACCGCGCGTCCGGCAAGCTCGCGCACGACGAGATCCCGCCTGCCCGCGCAGCGACGGGCCGGACGTCGCCGGCGATCTGGATCCCGTACAAGTGGTCGCGCTCGACGGGAAACCTCTTCGAGGACGTGACGGACGGCAAGTTCGGCGTGCCCAACGGACAGTACGTCGTTGCGGAGCTCACCAACGGGATGATCCTGCGCGCCGGGCTCGAAGAGGTACAGGGACAGCTCCAGGGCTGGATCGTCCCGCTCCGAACCGAGCTCGGCTCGGTCAACCGAGTCATCCAGGCGCCGGACGGCAGCGTATTCTGCGGGCTGACGAACCGCGGCTGGGGCGGCGCGGCGCCCGCCGACGGGCTGCGTCGCGTTCGCTCCACGGGCCTAGAGACGATGGAGATCGCAGGCATGACGCTCCTCGACTACGACGAGGAGTACGAGGCGTGCGGCTTCGAGCTGTCGTTCGGTCACCCGATCGCGGACGGCTGGGAGCCGGGCGACGAGACGGTCACGGCGATCCGGTACGACTACGACTACTGGTGGGAGTACGGCTCTCCCGAGCGGCACGTCACGCCGATGGAGAACACGGCGCTGCAGCTATCGGACGATCGCACCAAGCTCGTCGTCCGCTCGTACGACCTGTTCCCAGCGCAGTGCGTGCGCATCACGCTCGAAGGCGTCACGGCTGCGAGCGGCGCGCCGCTCCTCCACCCGGAGATCGCCTACACGGTGAACCAGCTCCCGAGCGGGGCCCCGACGAATGCGTACGTCGCCAAGGTCGTCCCGCCGCCGCCGAGCAAGGGAGACGCCGACGCCGGCGTCCTGCGCCTTTCGTGGGGAGATGCCCTGGGCCAGTTCGAAGCGGAGGGCTGGGAGCTGTGCCAGGCGACGCTCGCCGAGGACCGCAGGTCGTTCGAGACGAGCGAAGGGAACGGCGCGCTCGTCAACGTCGGGCCCAGCGCGACGGACTTCGTGACGCGGGGCTCGTTCGGCGACGCCCACCTGCACGTCGAGTTCATGCTGCCCGAGGGGAGCCGTTCGGCAATTGCGCTGGGTGATCTCGGTCGCATCGAGCTCACCGACGACGCCGCGACCTGCGGCACGTTCCGCGACACCGCTCCGACGACGGGCGGCTACGCCGGCGCGGGACAGTGGACGCCGCTCGACGTCTACTTCCGCCGGGGCTCGGCCGACGCCCCCGCGTTCCTCGACCGGGTCGAGCTCGGAGGAACCACGATCCACGAAGGCGTCGAGATCTCGGGCACCAGCGGCGAGCGCTCCCCGATCACCTTCGTGGGGACCGCGGGCCAGATCGCCCTTCGCAACATCCAGGTCAAGCCGCCGTCCTCGGGGCGATCGAGCGG
>JBCCSK010000363.1:0-6228 GCA_039200205.1 Planctomycetota bacterium | reverse complement strand
GCGGCGAGCGCGTCCGCGGCCGCCGTGCGGCTCGACGCCTCGACGCCGGCGATCTGGTCGCGGAGGGGCGCGAAGGCTGCGATCCGCTCGCGCTGAGCGTCCGCGCTGGCGGTCTGGATGTCCGTTCGAACGCGCGTCAGATCGTCCTCGAGTCCTTCGAGGCGCTCCAGGAGGATCGCGCCGCCCAGCCCGATGGCAGCGACCGAGCCGAGGCCGAGCACCAGCGCCATCGCGCCAACGGCGCTGCCCCGCGGAGCGGGCGCCTGGGCGAGATCGTCGGGGACCATCGCGGGGACGGCGGCGGGCCGCAGCGACGCAGCGACGTCCTGGACCGTCGGACCGCCCGGCGTCGCGCTCGAGAGCCCGGGCGCACCTGCGACCGCGGTGGCCGTGGGGAGCTCGCCCCCCATCGCCTGGTCGCAGCTCATGCAGATCACGCGCCCCTTGCGGAAGTACGCCCGCCCGGCCGCGAAATCGGACTCGGGGACGGATTCGTTGCAGATGTCGCAGAAGCGGATGTCCATGGAGACTCGTCGGGAAGGGGGCCAGCGTCCTGGGACAGGCCGGGGTCGATGATGAGGATCGTCCGCAGAGGGCACTTCTCCTACCCCTCAGAGCCCGCGCGGTCACGCGCAGGTCCGGAAAGGGCCGCTCCAGGGCGTCGCGCGGGGGGTAGCATCACCCCCATGGACGGCTCCAGTGGGGACGGCGCGACCGTGGACGACCTCGGGCTCACGCCCCGCTGCGAGGAGATCGTCGGCCGCATCGGCGAGGAGTTCCTCGCTGCCATCTACGTCGCAGAGACCGAGCGGCGCCCCGACAACATCGCGGCCCTCGCCGAGCTCGGGCACGTCTACACGCGCCTCGGGCGCTACGAGGACGGGCTCGCCGTCGACGCCAAGCTCGTCGAGATGGCTCCGGACGATCCGACCGTCCGCTACAACCTCGCGTGCAGCCAGGCGCTCGTAGGGCGTCTCGATGCGGCCCTGGACACGCTCGGCGTCGCGGTCGATCTCGGCTACGACGACGTCGCCTTCATGCGCGACGACGACGACCTCGCGTCCCTACGCGGCGATCCGCGCTTCGAGGCCCTGGTCCAGCGGCTCGCGGCGGACTGATCAGTCCTCCTCCGACTGGAGGAGCACGTCCTGCTGCTGCGCCTCCCACCAGGCGAGCCAGGCTTCAACCGCCTTCTGACGCTCGTCTGCGGACGCGTCCGGCGAGTAGCCGATCTGGTTGTTCGTGACCTCCTTGAGGGTCTCGTTCGCGAGGGCCCGCGTGTAGCGGTCCTTGTCCTGGAGGCCGGCGATCAGCGTCGGCAGCTCCGAGTAATCGCCCATCCGCGCGAGCGCGCGCGCGTACTCGTAGGAGTGCTGCTCGTCCTTCAGGGCGCTCACGGGCATCGCCTCCTTGACGGGCTCGAGGAGCCGGCGGTCCGCCGTCGCAGAGACGACGCTGAGCGCGAAGCTACGCTCGCGCTTCTCGCCCGACTCGATCATCTCGAGCAGCGCAGGGTAGGCGGGCTCGCCGACGCCCTGGAACCAGTCGGAGAGCTCGACGAACTCGTCGGGGCTCGCCATGACGGCGACCTGCATCGCGCGGGTGTCGATCTGGAGCTGGAGGTCGGGCGCGGCCTCGACCCACTCGGTCGAGGTCACTTCGGCATCGCCACTCGCCGAGGCCTTCGTGCTCGCACAGGACGTCGCGAGGACGAGCGGCGGGGTCAGAGCGAGGAGGCCGAGGGTCGTCCGGAGCGGAGCGAGGAGCATGGCGTGCGGAGTTTGGGCGTGTGTCGGTGCGGCGGCGCGATTGGGGGGAAGCCGAGCAGTGCGCAGGGAGACGGGCTGGAGGGGAGACCCGCCTTGGCAACATCGGTGCGGACGGCGGCACTCTTGCCCGTTCGCCGGAAGTTCCTCACGCGCGCCGCCGGCGCGAGGAGCGAGACGCCCCGATCACGCCGAGGAACCCGATCGCGCCGAGGAACAGAGCCACGACCGCCGCCCCGAGCAGCACCGGGGTGAGCGGATGCGGGCCGCGCCCCTCGGGCGAAGGCGCTCCTGTCGCGGTCGCCCCGAACCCATCCGCCAGGCCGAATGCCCGCGCCGGGGTCGCCGTCGGGTCGACCGCGCTCAGGGCTTCGAGAGGGCCCGGCGCGACGAGCGGGATCGACGCGATCCCGGCGCCGAGGTCGAGGCGGACCGCAGTGCCCCGGGGGAGGCGTTCCAACGGGGCGGGTCGCGGCCCGACTCGCGTCCGGGCGGGGGCGGCGTCCCAGAGAGGCGGCTCGAGCACGACCGTCGTGAGGGTCGCACCTGGCACGAGGGAGCCGAACACGTCGAGCGCGGGCGCGGACTGGAGTTCAGCGACCAGCCGTGCAGGGAGCGTCGCGGGGAGGCCCCGCACGGCGAGGGATCGGCCTCCTTGCTCCAGGGCCGCAGCGGGGCGCGCAGGCAGACTCGCGTCGGGCGCTTCCTCGGCGCGACGCGCCATCGAGCGCAGGACGGGAGCGAGCCAGGACGAGCGGCCCAGGAGCTCCGGACACCACGCATCGTCCGTCGCGCCGATCCAGGGGACCGCAACGTCGCACACGGTGCCGCGCCCCCGCTCGGCCACGGCGACGAGCGAAGCGGCGGCGCCGCCGTCCTCGGCGGCGATCCCGACGAGTCCGACGGCGTCGTCCGCCGGACGGCACCGCAGGGCGCGCGCGATCGCGAGCGGCTGGTCGAGGCGGAGTTCGACGTTCACGGCCTCGGCGAGCGAGGCGGCCCAGGTCGGGCCGGCGGGCGCCGGCGCGGCGACCGCCCGCGTCCCCTCGACGAGCGCGTCCCCTTCGACCGCTCGCTGCAGAGTGTCGAGGAGCCCCTCGAGCTCTCCTGCGCGCGCGAGCGCCTCGCCGTCGCGCAGGAGTCCTTCGAGGAAGCGCGTGCCCTCGGGATCGTCGCCCACCTGGATGACCACGAGCCGATCGCCCGCGACGTCGATCCGCTCGCGAACCTCGTCGCGCAGGTTCGCCGCGGAGTCGGTGAGCCCGTCGGTCAGGAGGATCGAGATCCCCGTGCGCTCGGTCCTGGGGTCGACGGACCGCAGGCGGATGCGCGCGAGATCGCGGAGGGAGCTCACGATGTCGGTCGCTCCGCCGGGCACGCGCGCACGCATGAGGTCGCTGACGACACCGCGCCGGCGCTCGCGCTCGGGCTCGGTCAGCTCGCCTCCGTCCGGGGCTTCGAACGCGAGGGCGACCTCGCCGAGCGCGCGCGTGAAGAGCCGCAGCTCGATCCGGTCACGCGCCCCGACGGTCGGCACGAGCTGGCCGAGGGCGCCACGCACGCGATCCCAGCGTGGTCCGGCCATGCTCCCCGAGCCGTCCACGGCGAGGACGATGTCGCGCGGCGGACGCGGCTCGCGATCGGGCACGAGGGCCGCGAGCCGTTCGAGCGCGGGAGCGTCCGACCGCAGACGCGTCCAGCCGCCAGCCCGCACCCACCCGCCTCCGGATTCGACGAACCGCGTGAGATCCGCGGCCGGGAGACCGGCCAGAGGCAGATCGAGGGTGATGAGAGCGTCCGGTCGGGGCGATGAATTCAGGGCGTCGGCGATCGCCGTCGAAGCGATCGGGACGATCTCGATGCCGTCGAACGCGGGACCGCGAAGGCCGATCGCGGCGGGCGCGACGCCTTCCGGAACGGCGAGGAGCGCCCGGACGGCGTCGCCGATGGTGAGCGTCGCTCCGAGCGCGTCGTTCTCGGGAAACGCGTCCGGTCCCGCCCCCGCGAGCGAGGCTCGGACCTCGAGCTCTGCGCTTCCGGGGTCGAGCGGCGGGATCTCGAGCTCGAAGCGGACGCGCTGGACGGCGTCGGTCGAAGGGTCGGGCCGCAGAGCCCCGTCGACGCGGCCTCGGCGCGTCACCGGATCGACGAGACCGGCGGCCCCGCGCCAGCGCAGCGTCCACTCGAGCTCCAGCTCGCGGCCCTCGGGCCGTGGCCCTGCGAAGGCGAGATCGAGGAGGACCGGAACGACGGCCCCGGGCTCGACGCGGCGCGGTGCGTGGAGGGCCGTGATCGCCAGGTCTGGGAGGTCCGGAGGACCGGGGCGCACCAGGTCGAGCGCGGCGACGGCGGGGTCGAGCAGGAGATCGGACGGGTCCTCGCTCCCGGGGACGCCGTCGCCGAGGACCGCGATCCGACCGGGCGGCCGCTCGCCCGATGCGACCAGGTCGAGGGCCGCCCGCGCCGCCCCGCCGAGGTCGCTCCCGAGCGCCGTCTCGGGGTCGGGCTCCAGCCACGTCAGGACCTCGCCTCCGCGCAGGGCGTCGACGAGGACGCCGGCGGGGACGGGTCCGAGGCGGCGCTGCACGGAGGCGTCGAACGTCACGAGTGCGACGTCTTCGCCCGCGTCGCGCGCCTCGCGCGCCTCGCGCGCGACCTCGACGAGAGCCCAGCGCCGCCAGCCGGGTCGCGGACGCGTCACGCTCGCCGACGTGTCGACGAGGATGGCGCGAAGCGGCGCGGCCCGAGCCGCGTCCGCCGAAGAACGCGGCGCGCCGATCGCAGCGGCGACGGCCGCGACCGCGGCGAGAGCGACGCCGAGCGCGAGCAGGTCGACGCCGGGCGCGCGGCGGCCGGGCGTCAACGCTGCGCGCGGGACGCCTTTGCGCGCGACGGCTCGTCGGATGTGGGGTCGGCCATCGGGCGTGCGGCCGTGTGGATCCACCCGCCTCCGAGGAGCAGGTCGCCGCCCGCATCGTCCCCTTCGAGCGCGTAGAACGCCGCGCCCTGGCCCGGCGCGACCGCCGTCTGCGGCTCGTCGAAGCGGACGATCGCCGCGCTGCCGCCGGGCTCGATCTCGAGCGTCGCCGGCGCCGGCGTGTGGTGGTAGCGAACCTGGACGGCGCAGCGGAACGTCCGCGAGGCCGGCGGGTCGAAGCCGATCCAGTTGAGGTCCTCGACGCGCATCTCCGGCGCCTTGCAGTCCGCCTCCGTCCCCACGACGACGAGCCCGTCCTCGGGGTGGATCTCGACGACGTACATCGGAACGCCGACGGCGACGCCGTGGCCGCGGCGCTGCCCGATCGTGAAGTGCTCGGTCCCCGCGTGCGGTCCGTGATCGCGGCCGTAGACGTCGACGATCCGGCCGGGATGCAGCTCGACCCCGCGCTGCTCCAGCAGCTTGCGGTAGTCGTTGGAGGGCACGAAGCAGATCTCCTGGCTGTCCTTCTTGGCGAAGGTCTTCAGCCCGGCCTCTTCCGCCATTGCGCGAACGACGGGCTTTTCGAGGTCGCCGAGCGGCGTCGCCGTGCGCGCGAGGTGATCCTCGGCGACGGGGAAGAGCTGGTACGACTGGTCCTTCGAGCGATCGACGCCGCGGCGCAGCCGGACGCGACCGTCCTCGACCGAGATGCGCGCGTAGTGCCCGGTCGCGACGCCGGCGCAGCCGAGCTCGTTCGCGAAGTCGAGCAGCTTGCCCATCTTGAGGTCGCGGTTGCAGACGGCGCAGGGGTTCGGCGTCCGGCCGCGGCCGTACTCGCCGACGAAGTACTCGATGACGTCGCCGAACTCGTTCTTCAGGTCGATCGCCTGGAACGGAATCCCGAGTCCGGCCGCAACCATCCGCGCGTCCCGTGCGTCTCCCAGGGAGCAGCACGACTTCTTGGACACCTCGGACTCGTCGACCTCGACGCCGTTGCGCATGAACAGGCCGACGAGCTCGTGCCCGGCCTCGCGCAGCATCCACGCGACCGCCGAGCTGTCGACGCCGCCGCTCATCGCGACCAGGAGTCGTTCGGAAGAGGGGAATTGGATCTGCATTCGAGGTCTCGGTCCGGGGGCGCTACCGCCCGCAGAAGCAGTCTATTAGGCTTCTTCGCCCCGGATTCCGCCCGCTCGGACGCATCCGTCCTGTTTTGCGGGTCCGGTCCCCACTCCGGAAGCCATGACCGCCCCCTTCGCCGCCACGACCCCCACGATCCTCGTCCAAGGCGCCCCCGCTCCTCCCGGAGCTCCCCCGGCCGGCCCCGGAACGGACGGCCCGCAGAGCCCGCCGTTCCTCCAGTCGATGATGCCGTTCCTGCTGATCGGCCTCGTCCTGTGGTTCCAGATATTCACGGGCGCGAAGAACAGGTAACCCACGGCCGCGCCGATCAGCAGGAACGGCCGAATACACGGGAGGAACCGCGGGGGAGGCGGGCCGGCCGGTGCGGGGCCGGCCGGGGGAGCTCCGGGAGGGGCGGGG
>JBCCSK010000362.1:0-6240 GCA_039200205.1 Planctomycetota bacterium | reverse complement strand
GTTCTTGTCGCTGAGCGTGCCCGCGGCGCTGTCGTCCGGCGTGCGCCAGTCGAACGCCATGCGGGTCTCGCTGCCCCGCGCCTTGCTGAGCGCCTGCTGCGCGATCATGCCCATCTGGTTGTCGTCCCGGTTGGCCGGGTCGAGCTTGATCATCTCGTTGAGGATGGCAGGCCAGGCGATCTTGCCCGCCTCCTCGAGGCGCGCCCGGGCGCGATTGCCCGCCGCGCCGGCGTCCATGTCGAAGAACGTCGCCGCGTCTTCCTGGAGCTTCGCCCACTGCTCGTCGGTGGCCTCCTCCGGCTTCCCGAACGGCTCCAGGCTGGACAGGTCGATCTCCTCGACGGGCTTCGGCGCCTTCTTGGGCTCCGGCTCGGGCGCCGGGGCCTCCTCGGTCGCGTCTTCCTCGCCGGCGGCGTCGTCAGCGGTCGCGCCGCCGTCCGTCGCCTCCTCGGACGTGGCCTCCTCGGTCGTCTGCGCCTCGGCGCCCTCCGCGTTGGCCGTCTCGGTGCCCGCGGCCCCATCGCCCTCGGACGCCTCGGCGTCGCTGCCCGTCATGATCGTGTAGGCCGCGAAGCCGCCGCCGAGCACGACCACCGCCGTCGCGATGAGCGGGAGCGGGGACTTGCTCTTCTTCTGGGGCCGCTGGCGACGGCCGCGTGCGCCCGCCCGGGGCTCGTCCTCCTCGTCGTCGTCGCCCTTCCGGCGCCGGCTGCTGGAGCCGCCCGCGCGGCGCGCACTGGAGCGCGACGAGGTGCGTCCGCCCGCTCCCGCGGCGCTGGAGGCCTTGGCAGGCGCGGGGCGCGAGGAGCGCGCCGCCGCCGGCTTCTTCTCCGCCTGACGCGCCGAAGCGCCGCCGGATCCGCCGCCGTCGGACTGGGCCGCCTCGAGCTCGGCGCGCCGGCGCTCGAGGATCTGCTCGCGCATCGACGGGCCGCTCTTCTTCTTCGGCGACTTCTTGGGGATCGGACGGGGTTCGTTGTCGGTCATGGAGAGGGGCCCGCAGCGGCGGGACCGGGGGTGGGGGAGAGAGCTGCGCTCGTGAGGTCGGGCGACGTGGATTCAGCCGTCTTGCTTGGCTCGTTCCGCCTTCAGCTGTTCTTCGAGGTCTCTACGGTACCTGCGTTCGTCCTCTGGCGTCTGCGGCTGGAAGTCGGGGTCGTCCGCGAGGGGGTTGGCGTCGATCTCGCGACCCTCGAACTTGCGGTACTTGCGGTCGTACCAGCCGTACCACTGCTTGACGCCCGACAGGATCCGCTCCTTCGTCGCTCCCATCTCGACCGAGACGTCGAACGTCGTTTCGACGCCCGTGATCTCGCGAAGGGTGTTGTGGAGGAAGAAGATCCGGTTGAGGTCGTCGGGCGACTGGGTCATGTCGTCCGGCATCGCTTCGGTGATCGAGGCGATCTTCGTGAGGAGCGGCGCGATCGAGACCTTGCCCGCGTCGACGAGCTCGCGCGAGATCGCGGTGCGCTCGCGCGGCGGAGCGTCGAGGTCGGCGACGAAGCGGTCGACGAGCGAGTTGAGGCGCTCCTGCTCTTCCGCGGGCACGCCCTCGTCGAACGGGATCGCGCGGATGTCGCTCTCGTAGACGACCGAGCCGTCGGAGAGCGTCTTGCGCTCGGTCTTCTTGCGCGTGCCGCGGCGGAGCGCGGCGAGTTCCTCCGGCGTCAGGAACCGCTCGACGTGGACCCAGCGCCAGCGGTCCTCGGATCCGCTCTCGCCGTCGAGGTTGCGGAGCGTCCAGGCCGTCCAGCGATCGTCGAGGCCGAGCGACGCGTCCCGCGCGGTCACGCGCAGGTGGACGAGGGCTTCGCCGTCGGCGAGCGACTGGACGGAGCCGTCGAACGGCTCCCAGCCGAGGACAGCGCCGTCGGCGCCGTCCGCGAGGAGCCCGTCGATGTAGTCGTCGGTCCACCTCACGCGCTCGCCTTCGCTGAGCGCGCTCCAGGCGACGGGCGGCTCCTCGCCCTCGGCCACTTCCGCGGTCTCGAGGAAGCGGGCGTAGGCGGCCTCCTCGTCGAGCTTCGACAGGAGCTTGGTCTCGTTGCGCGAGTAGGCGGCCGCGTGCAGCTGGCGGCTGAGCGACACGATCGGGCCGTCCCATCCGAGCGCGTCGACGACGGGCTCGGGCTCCGGCTCCTCGGCCGCCGCGACCTCGGGCGCGTACTGCGTCTCCTCGGAGCCGCGCGTGGCGATCACCGCGACGACGAGGGCGACGAGCGCCGCACCGCCGTAGATGAAGTACTTGGTCGGATCGCTCGACGCGCGCGCCCGAGGCGCGCCGATCGGGCGCGCGACGAAGACGTGCTGGCAGGCGGGACAGCGGACCTTCGCTCCCTCCTTGCTGTCGGGGATCTTGGCCTGCGTGCCGCAGGAGGGGCACTGGATGAGCATGTCGGCTTTCGGAGGTTGGGAGCGCGCGGCGCCGCGAGGGAGAGCGCGAGGGAAGCGCCGGCCGGCGCTCGGGACCGCAGTCCGCCGGCGATCGACCCGAGCAAACGTACCGGCGTCCCGGGGGGGCCGCAACCGGCGCCCGCCGTGCCCAACGTCCGACGGCGCCGGCGGTTCGCGCGATCGGATTCCAGGCTCGCGACAGCGCGCTCAGCGGCCCAAGATCAAACCGACACATGATCCGGAACGAGTTCGAGCTCAGCTGCCCCTTCGAGCCCACGGGGCACCAGCCGCAGGCGATCGACGCGCTCGTGCGCGGTCTCGAAGAGGGCGCGCGCCACCAGTGCCTGCTCGGGATCACCGGGAGTGGCAAGACCTTCACGATGGCGTCGACGATCGCCCGGTCCGGCAGGCCGGCGATCGTGCTGTCGCCGAACAAGACGCTGGCCGCCCAGCTCTACGCGGAGTTCAAGGACCTCTTCCCGAACAACGCGGTCGAGTACTTCGTCAGCTACTACGACTACTACCAGCCCGAGGCGTACGTCCCTTCGACCGACACGTTCATCGAGAAGGACGCGAGTCGGAACGAGAACATCGAGCGCCTGCGCAACAGCGCGACGCGATCGCTGCTCGATCGCCGCGACGTGATCCTCGTCGCGTCGGTTTCGTGCATCTACGGCCTCGGCAGCCCGTCGAACTACAGCCGGATGGCGGTCACGCTCCGGCGCGGGGACGAGGTCGACCGCGACGACCTCCTGCGCCAGCTGACCCAGATGCAGTACGCGCGGAACAACCTCGACTTCCGCCGCGGGACGTTCCGGGTCCGCGGCGACGTCGTCGAGGTCTTTCCCTCGTACGAGGAAGACGTCGTGATCCGCGTCGAGTTCTTCGGCGATGAGATCGAGACGATCACGCGCGTCAATCCGCTCGTCGGCGAGATCCTCGGCGACGTCGAGGAGATCAATCTCTACCCGCAGAACCACTACGTCACGCCGCAGGACCGGCTGACGACGGCGATCCCGAAGATCGAGGACGAGCTGGAGGAGCGGCTGGCCGACCTCAAGGGCAAGAAGAAGCTGCTGGAGGCCCAGCGCCTGGAGCAGCGCACGCGCCACGACCTCGAGCTGCTCCGCACCGTTGGCGTCTGCAGCGGCATCGAGAACTACAGCCGCTTCATGGACGGGCGCACGGCGGGGCAGCCGCCGTTCACGCTGCTGCACTACTTCCCGGACGACTTCGTCATCTACATCGACGAGAGCCACGTCGCCGTGCCCCAGGTCGGCGCGATGTACAAGGGCGACCGCAGCCGCAAGGAGACGCTCGTCGACCACGGTTTCCGGCTGCCGAGCGCGCTCGACAACCGGCCGCTGAAGTGGGACGAGTTCGACCGCCTCGTCAAGCAGGTCGTCTACGTGTCCGCGACGCCCGGCTCGTACGAGCGAAAGGTCAGCACCGAGCGGACGGTCGAGCAGATCGTGCGGCCGACCGGGCTGCTCGATCCGGAGATCGAGGTCCGCTCGGCCCGCACGCAGGTCGACGACCTCCTCGCCGAGATCCGCAGCACGACGAAGGCGGGCCACCGGGTGCTCGTCACGACGCTGACCAAGCGGATGGCCGAGGACCTGACGAACTACTACGCCGACCTCGGGATCAAGGTGCGCTACCTGCACTCCGAGATCGACGCGCTGGAGCGGTCCGCGATCCTGCGCGACCTGCGACTCGGCGAGTTCGACGTACTCGTCGGCATCAACCTCCTGCGCGAGGGACTCGACCTGCCCGAGGTCGCGCTCGTCGCGATCCTCGACGCGGACAAGGAGGGCTTCCTGCGCGGGGAGACGAGCCTGATCCAGACGTGCGGCCGCGCCGCGCGGAACGTCGAGGGTCGGGTGATCTTCTACGCCGACAGCGAGACCGACTCGATGCGCACCGCGATCGACGAGGTGACGCGGCGGCGCGCCGCACAGATCGAGTGGAACGCCGAGCACGGCATCGAGCCGAAGACGATCTACAAGCCGATCCGGGACGGCATCGAGGCTCTCTACGAGATGGACTACCCCGCGGTCCCGGAGATCCCCGACGTCGGGGCGGAGGGCGACGCGGAGGACGATCCGCGCACGTGGCCGACCGACCGGCTCAAGGGCGAGATCGAGCGGACGCGCGCCGACATGCTCCTGGCCGCGAACGAGCTGCGCTTCGAGGAGGCGACGAAGCTCCGCGACCGTCTCAAGGAGCTCGAGGACATCGCGCTCGTCCGGTAGAGCGGGCTCGGGTCGAGGCAGTCGGCCCGGGATCGCCTCCCGCCGGGACCTTCGGCCCCGCGGTCGTGCATCATGCGGGGGTGACCGAGGACTTCTATTGCGACGAGGTGCTGTCCGGCCGAACGCCGGTCGACGTCGTCGCCGAGACGGACCGGGTCCTCGCGTACCACCACACGCGGCCGTTCTGGCCCGTCCACATCGTCGTGATCCCCAAGCAGCACGTTCCCTCGCTGACGAACCTCGGCGAGGCTCCGCCGGACCTTCTGGCCGAGCTCGTCGAGGTGGTGCGCGACGTCGCGCGTCAGGTCGAGAACGAGTACGGCGCGGCCCGCGTCCTGACGAACCTCGGCGAGTACCAGGACTCGAAGCACCTGCACTTCCACGTCAACCACGGGGAGCCGCGGGCATGACGGACATGGCGGAGCTCTCGGAGCGGTCCGGCGACGACGTCGAGTTCGCCGTCCGCCTGTTCGACCTCGCGGGTGAGCTCGTCGGCGTGCGCGAGCTGCACCGCGGCCACATTCACGACACGCTCGTCTCCGAGTGGCGCGTGGACGGCCGGACGCGGCGCTACCTGCACCAGAGGCTCAACGACAACGTCTTCCCCGACATCCCGGCGCTGATGCACAACGTCGGCGTCGTGACGCGGCACCTCGCGCGCTTCGAGCTGGACGGCGGCCTCACCGCGCTGCGCCTCGTCCGAACGCGCGACGGAGACGACTACGCCGTCGCGAAGGGCACGCCCTGGCGGACGTACCACTTCGTCGAAGGCTCGGCGTCCTACGACCACCCGAAGGATCCGTCGATGGCGCACGCCGCGGCGAGCGCGTTCGGCGACTTCCAGATCCGGCTCAGCACGCTCCCCGCATCCGAGCTGCGCGAGACGATCCCGAACTTCTTCAACTCCGAGGCGCGCTTGGAACAGCTCGACGACGCCCGCCGCCGCGATCCTCGGGGGCGCGTCTGCGATGTTGCGGACGAGCTCGCCTTCATCGCCGACCGCCGCGCGCAGCTCTCGGTGTTCGAGGACGCGCTGCGGAGCGGAGCGATGCCGCGGCGCGTCATCCACGGCGACACCAAGCTCAACAACGTGCTGTTCGACGAGTCGACGCGCGCGCCGCGCTGCATCGTCGACCTCGACACGTGCATGCCCGGCTACTCGCTCTTCGACTTCGGCGACCTCGTGCGCTTCACGGCGGCGACCGCGGACGAGGACGAGCGCGACCTCGATCGAGTCGGGGTCGACCTGGAGCTCTACGGGGCGCTCCGGGACGGCTATCTCGAGCGCGCGGCCGGCTTCCTGAGCAGCTTCGAGATCGCGCACATGCCGATCGCAGCGCGCGTCGTGACCCTGACGCTGGGCGCCCGCTTTCTCGCGGACCACGTCCTCGGCGACGAGTACTTCAAGATCGAGCGCGAGGGCCAGAACCTCGACCGCGCCCGGGTCCAGCTGGAGCTCGTCCGCCAGATGGAGCGAGTGCTCTAGCTCGCCGACCGTGCGGAGTCGCACCTCCGCGGCATCGGCGCCTGGGTCGAGCGACCCGAACCGGGTTTGGGCCGCTCGCCCTCGCCGAAGCGGACGCTCCCAACC
>JBCCSK010000361.1:0-6257 GCA_039200205.1 Planctomycetota bacterium | reverse complement strand
GGCAGCGCAAGCTACAGCGACTGCTGCCCAGGCCCTGAGCCTCGCAGCGGGCCGAGGGTGAACCTTCGATCGTGATGTCGCGCCCGTGGAACGGAGCGCCTCCGGGCGTCCACCGCTCCACGAGCTGCGAGACGCAGCGCCCGCGACGAGTGCGATTCCGCCGCGCGTGATGTGCGTTGGCCCGTTGCGCCCGAGCTCGAGGAGCGATTCGCCGCGACGGCGAGCCCCGGCGAGCGAGGCCGCGCGCTTTCCGCGCGATCGACCCCTCGTCCCGCGACGCATCTCGCGCGCATCTCCGAAGGCGACCTCTCGGTCCGCACCTTCTCCACCGCACGGCCCGTTGCCGTGCGGTTCCTCGACCCGGGCCCCTTGGCGATCGGAGCGCCACCACGGACCCATGCAACGAATCCGCGTCCGCAAGTACGAGCTCGCCCTCCGCTTCAAGAACGGCGACTTCGTCGACGTCCTTCGTCCCGGCGTCTACTACGGCCTAGGCCGCTTCCTTCGCGGGGAGCGTATCGAGGTCGTCGACACCCGGAAGACGAGGTTCTCGCACCGGCAGCTCGACGTCCTGGCGAACGAGCCTGCGCTGGCGGACGACCTCGAGTTCGTCGATCTCGTCGACGACGAGCGGGCGTTCGTCTGGAAGCAGGGTCGCCTCGAGGAGATCCTCGGACCCGGCCTGCACGCGTTCTGGAAGGAGCCGTTCCCGCTCGAGATCGAGGTGCACCGGGTCGGCCCGGGTCCCTTCGTCCACGATCGGATGGATGCGATCCTGTCCCACGCCGATGCGTCGGGTCACTTCCAGGCGGTTCGAGCCGGCGTGCACGAGCACGTCGTCTTCTACCGCGACAGAGAGCGTCTCGACGAGATGACGACCGGGGTTCGCGTCTTCTGGCGACTCTCCGGCGCCGTGAACTGGAAGTCGGTGCAAACGCGCGAGCAGGTCGCCGACGTCACGGGCCAGGAGATCATGACCGCCGACAAGGTGAGCCTTCGAATCAACATGCTCGTCACGTTCCGAATCGCCGATCCCATCGTCGCGCTCGAGACGGTCGAGGACCCCGTCCAGACCCTGTACCGCGAAGCGCAGCTCGCGCTGCGCGCCGCGGTCGGGACGCGGACCCTCGACCAGCTCTTGAGCGAGAAGGACGCGGTCAGCGACGAGGTCCGGGCCGCGGCTGCCGCGCGCGCCGAGAGCTTCGGCGTGTCGGTGAAGAGCGTCGGCCTGCGGGACGTGATCCTGCCGGGCGAGATGAAGACGATCCTGAACCAGGTCATCGAGGCCGAGAAGCGCGCCGAGGCGAACCTGATCCAGCGCCGCGAGGAAACCGCGGCGGCACGGAGCCAGGCCAACACGGCACGTCTGCTCACCTCGAACCCGGCCCTGATGCGAATGAAGGAGCTCGAGGCCCTGCAGGACATCCTGCGAGGCACCCGCGCGACCTTCCACTTCGCGAGCGGGGACCTCGTCGACCAGGTCCGCAGCCTGGCAGAAGAGGCGAGCGACCCCGAGTCGTAGCAAGGCGCCCGCGCTGTCTAAGCGCGGGCGCCTGCACCACTCGCCCTCCGAGCGTGCGCTTGCGCACCAGGTCCAAGTCGCCGATGCTCCTGGGTCCCCGTGTCGCCTGCCATCGACGCCCCCTCGAACTCCCCCCGGGAAGTCGCGCGCGCGTGTTCGCGCCGTGAACCAGGCGTCGTCGTCGTCCGGCGAACATCGGATCGGTTGGCCGGATGATCCCCCTCGAGCATGCCTCGGCGCTGACCGGGCTCGGAGACGCGGCGATCGAAGCGCTGCGGAGCGCCGCTCGCGAGCGCCAGGTTCGAGCGGGAACGACCGTCCTGCGCCGCGGCGTCAGCGGGACCGAGCTGCTCGTCGTGGCAGCGGGCGGCGTTCGCGTCGACTGCGGCCCCGAGCGCGCGCCGCTCTTCCTCGGACCCGGTGAGGTCCTCGGCGAGGCGTCGCTCCTCGCCGGAACTCCGATCAGCGCGAACGTCATCGCCGACCGAGACACGCGCTTCTGGGTCGTGCCGGGAGATCGCCTCCTGGCCCTCGTCGTCGAGCATCCCGAGCTGCGCTCCGCACTGACCGACCTGCTCGTTCAGCGGCGCGCCAACGACATGGCGGCGCGGACGGCGCCGGCTCCCCAGGTCGTTCTGATCGAGGAACTCGAGGACGCGACCCTCTCCTCCGAATGGACCCGGGTTCTTCGCTCCGCCGTCGCGCGCCACGTCGAGGACGTCACGCTCATCGAGCTGGGCGACGACCCGAACGGCGAGCACGAGGTGAAGAGCTGGCGCCGAGGCGCGGCCCCCGGCGCGATCCTGCTCGTCCACGTCGAGTCGAGCGCGCTCGCCGGCCTGCGGCACGTGGTGGAGCGCGGCGACGCCGTCCTGCGGTCCAGCTCGGACGTGGAGCGCGGAGCGACTCTCCAGATCACGCGCTGGGGTCTCGCGGATCACGCGGGCGTTCGCGTGGCCGGCCCGAACAGGGCGCCCCGCGGAGAGCGCTGGGCGTTCTCCGTCGTACGTGACGAGATCGCCGGGACCGCATCGTCCACGCCCGCGCTCGACCGGCTCGCGCGCTGGATCGCGCGACGCCAGGTCGGGATCGCGCTCGGGGCAGGCGCCGCCCGGGGCTTCGCTCACCTGGGCGTCCTCGCCGAGCTCGAGTCGCTCGGGATCCCCGTCGATCGGATCGCCGGGACGAGCATGGGCGGCATCGCTGCGCTCCTCTACGGCCTCGGCGGCGACGGCGCCGGCGGGATCGAGAACGGAGCGAAGACGCTCGGGAAGGCCGGGGCCCGACGCGTGCACTGGTGGCCGAGGTCGTCGTTCCTCTCCGATCGCGAGCTCAGGCGCCGCGCGGCCGAAGTCGCGGAGGGACGCTCGTTCGCCGACCTCCCGCTCCCGGTCTCGGTCGTCGCGACCGATCTCGTCGCCGGCGAGCGCGTCGTGATCGAGCGCGGTGCGGTGGACGAGGCGTTCTTCGTCACGTCTGCCGTGCCGGGCGCGCTGCCTCCGGTCGTCGACGGAGATCGAGTCCTCGTGGACGGCGCGCTCGTTTCGCGCATCCCCTTCGACCTCCTCTCGCCGGACCGCTGCGCGCTTCGGATCGCGGTCAACGTGATCCCCTCTCCGGACGAGCGCGATGGGGCTCGCCAGCGAAGCGCACGCGACCTGCGGCGTGCGATGGGCCGCTGGCTCGGGATGCGGTCCGTCCTCGGCCGCTCGTGGGAGCTCCTCGGGTGGTGGCACGGTGAGCGCGACGCGGCCGGCGCCGACGTCCTCATCGAACCTCGAACGGGGAACTTCGACGGATACGACTTCGCCAACGTCTGGCGACCGATGGTCGACGCGGGCCGGGCGGCCATCCGCGAGCGCGCGGACGAACTGCGCACGCTCGCCGAGGATCGCCTCGGCCGCGTCGCCGTGAAGAATTGACTCGCGTCGGAGGACGCACCGCCATGCAAGAAGCCCTCTCCCTCCTCGCCGACCTGTCACCCGCGGACGTCGACCGCCTCATCGACCTCGGGCGCGAGGTCGAGGTGCACCGCGAGGACGTGATCCTGCGCGAGGGAGAGCGCCCGAGCGCGCTCTTCGTCGTGCTCGAGGGCGTCGTCGAGGCTCGCCTCGACGCCGCGGGCGGACGCGTCCTCTCGACGCTCGGTGCCGGCGAACTCCTGGGCGAGATCGCCTGGCTCGAAGACCGCGCCGCCTCGGCAACGGTCCGAGGGATCGAGGACGGGGTCGTACTGGAGATCCCCCGCGAAGCGCTCGAAGCGAGCATCGGATCGGACGCGGAGTTCTCGTCGCGCCTGCACCGCGCGCTCGGACGGTGCCTGTCGCGGCGCCTGCGAGAGCGGAGCCGGGATCTCGCCGTGGCGACGTCCGATCCGGCGAGCGGGTCCGGTGCGGAGCGCAGCGCATGGAACGCGATCGAAGCGATCGTCCGTCAGCTCGAGGAGGGTCTCGTCCTCGCGGAAGAGGCCACGCGCAAGAACGGCGGCACGCCGCCGGACGAGTTCTTCGAAGCGACCCACGCGGGACTCGACGCGCTCTGCGGCGTTCTCTCCAAGGAGCTCGGCGACGGCGCAGCGATCGACGAGGACGTTCGCGAGGAGCTCGGCAGTCGCGTGCGGCGGGCGATGCACCCCTATCTCCTCCTGACCCGGATCGTCGAGCGGATCTACACCAAGCCGCGCGGGTACGCGGGCGACTTCCTGACGATCGAGTGGATGTACGAGAACGCGCCCGGTGGCACGGGCGCCGCGGGGCCGCTGATCGACTCCGCGTTCCTCGAGCGGCCGGCGGCGCGCGCCGTTCGCAACCGGCGCGGTCTCCTCGGAGATCAGATCCGCGAGGCGGTCGAGCACGGCGGCAACGTGACGAGCCTCGCCTGCGGCCCGGCGCGCGAGCTGTTCGACGTCTTCGAGTCGCTCGAGGATCCGGGACGGCTGAAGGCGACGTGCCTCGACATCGACCTCCAGGCACTCGCCCTCGTCTCCGACCGTCGCGACGCCGCCGGCCTGAAGCGTCACATGCGCCTCGAGCAGGGCAACCTCGTCTATCTGGCGACGGGCCGCGCGAAGATCGACCTCGAGCCCCAGTCGCTGATCTACAGCATCGGGCTGATCGACTACTTCCAGGACAAGTTCGTCGTCGCGCTGCTCAACTGGGCCCACGCGCACCTCGCACCCGGTGGAAAGGTCGTCCTCGGCAACTTCCATACGGACAACCCGGACAAGGCGCTCATGGACCACGTCCTCGACTGGCGCCTCATCCACCGGTCGGAGGAGGACATGAACCGCCTCTTCGAAGCGTCCAGCTTCGGAGCCCCCTGCGACGAGATCCGCTACGAAGAGGCGGGCGTCAACCTGTTCGCGGTGGGCCAGCGGCGCTGACCGAGGCGGCGGCGCCGGTCCCGGCGAGGTAGCCGCTGGCGAACGCCCACTGCAGGTTGAAGCCCCCGCACGGTCCGTCCAGGTCGAGGACCTCGCCGCACAGGTAGAGCCCGGATTGACGCTTGCTCTCGAGCGTCTCGGGCCGCACGTCCTTGAGCCGCGCGCCGCCGCGCGTGACGAAGGCGCCGTCGTAGCCCGTGTGCCCGGTGATCGTCAGCGGCGTCTTGACGAGCGTCCGAACGAGCGCGTCCTTCGGCTCGCCCTTGAGCGACTGGATCGACTGCCTGGCGTCGACGCCCGCGATCTCGCACATGACCTCGGCGAGCTCGAGCGGCAGGTGCTCGCACAGGCAGTCGACGATCGCGCGCTGCGGCCCCGAGCGCCACTCCTTGAGCGTCGTCTGCCAATCGTCCTGGGTCCGCCCGCGGCAGAGGTTCATCCAGATCGGCACCTCGTCGTAGCGCTCGAGCAGCGGTGACATGTCGCGCGAGATGTCGAGCACGACCGGGCCGCGAATGCCCTGCTTGGTGAAGATCACGTCCCCGGTGCGCTGGACCTTCGCGTGCTTCGGCAGGGCGACCTGGAGGTGCGCCTTGCCGACCGTATGGGCGGTGCAGCGCGCCGTCCACGTCTCCTTGCACACGAGCGGCACGCCTGCGGGGTGGCGCGCCGTGATCTTGTGGCCGAAGACCTCCGCGAACGCGTAGCCGCCGCCCGAGGCGCCTGACTTCGGCAGCGCGAGCCCGCCCGTCGCAATCACGAGCTCGCGCGAACGGAACGCCCCGTCCGCGTGCTCGACGACGAAGAGCTCGTCCTCGAAGGCGACTCGCGTGACTTCGCAGCTGGTCGCGACGGGGACCTCGAGCCGCTCCAGCTCGCCGACGAGCCCGGCGAGGACGGTCGACGACTTGCGCGTTGCGGGCCAGATGCGGAAGCCGTCGTGACACACCGTCTCGACTCCGATCTCGTGGAAGAACTCACGCAGGAGAGGACCGCCGAGGCCGTCGAGCGCGGGTCCCATGAAGCGCCCGTCGCGACCGACGCGCTCCATGAACTGGTCCTTGTCGAGCGTGTTCGAGAGGTTGCAGCGCTGCCCGCCGGACGCGAGCAGCTTGCGCCCGAGGGACTTCGACTTCTCGACGAGCGTCACGCTCCGCCCCAGCCGTCCCGCGCGAATCGCCGCGACCATGCCGGACGCACCGCCGCCGATGATGACGACGTCGAGGACGGGGGCGGCGGCGGTGCGTCCGGCATGGTCGCGGCGATTCGCGCGGGACGGCTGGGGCGGAGCGTGACGCTCGTCGAGAAGTCGAAGTCCCTCGGGCGCAAGCTGCTCGCGTCCGGCGGGCAGCG
>JBCCSK010000360.1:0-6268 GCA_039200205.1 Planctomycetota bacterium | reverse complement strand
TGGGCATGGGCGTCGCCGCCGACCGTGCGCGCGAGCTCGCGGAGTCGACGACCGCCCAGCGGGAGCTCGCCGCACGCCGCGATCGGCTCGAGGGCCTCGTCCTCGCCGGCTGCCCCGGAACGCGCGTGCACGGCGGGTCCCCTCGCGCTGCGAACGTGACGAACATCGGCTTCGATCTCGCGGGGACCGGCCTGGACGCGACCGCGCTGCTCGGCCTCCTGCACGGCCAGGGGATCGAGGTCAGCGCGGGCTCGGCCTGCAACTCCACCCGGATGGCGCCGTCTCCGGTCCTGCGTGCGATGGGCCTCGACGAAGCCGCCGCCTCCTCGGCCCTGCGTTTCTCCCTGGCGCACGAAGGGGCCCCGGACGCCGCCACGGACGAGGACGTGGACCGCTGCGCGGCGGCGGTCGTCGAGGCCTACGGAGCCGTCGCGGGGCTCGCACCCAGCTGAGGGCTGGATCGGCGGCGAATCGGGCGGTCGCACCGCCGCAGCCGGCGCGCACGGGTACCCTTTTCGTGCCAATCCTGGCCTTTCACCGGACCATGGCTGCCCCGCAGAAGACCTTCCGCACCAAAGTCTCCGGGCTCCTCCGCCCCCGTCACACCTTCACCGACGAGGACGGGAAGGAGATCGGCGTGCTCGTCGTCGAGCGCAACTGGCTCGGAATGATCGTCGGGGGCGAGTGGAAGCCGACCAAGGGCGAGACGCTCGCGATCAAGCGCGATCCGGGGCTCCTGCGGGCCCAGTTCGCGTGCTGGACCGAAGGGCGCGAGTGGCTCGGATCGACGATCCGACCGGGCGTGATGCGCCGGACGATCGAGATGTGGACGGGCGGCAAGCCCCTGCGCCTCGTCCCGCGACTCGAGCTCGGCCGCGGCTGGCGCATCGTGGGCGCCAAGTCCGGCCTCGTCGCCCAGTTCGACCACGGCATCGCGAGCCGCGACGCGACCATCCGCACCTTCCGCAAGATCGACCCCGAGCTGCTCGTGTTCGCCTACTTCGTCGGCGGCCTCGCGCTCTGGGAGAGCGCCCTGCCGACCTCGCTCGAGTCCGTCGATCGCGGCGCCCCGGCGGCCGCGGCGCGCGGATGAAGCGCGAATGAAGGCTGCCGCGGCGCTGATCGCTACACCGCCGGAACATTCTTCCACCTCGCGGGAAGGCCCCTCCCGCTCGGACGTCCCCGTCCAGACGGCCCCATCCGGCCGCACCTGACGACCCGAACCTCGATTCGCTCCACCCTCCACCATGAAGTCCTTCCTCGTCCTCCTCTTCGTGGCGATCGCCGCGGGCGGTCTCTTCCTCGTCCTCCGCGGGGACGACGGGAGCAGCCCCGGCACGGGGAACACCTCCGTCGTGGAACGTGCGTCGGACACCGAGACCTCGGACGGCTCCCGGGCCGCGTCGCCGCTCGCCGACGTGGACAGCTCGGGAGGGCGCGGTGAGGCGCGTCTCGAGACCGTTCCGACGGTGGTCGAGCAGGACGAGCTCGCCGACCCCGTGGCCGCCGTCGGCCTCGGGGACCTGCGCGGCATGGTCGTCGACCCCGACGAGAAGCCGGTCGCAGGCGCGCGCATCGTGCTGACGAAGTACGGCGCCGATTCATTCTTCTTCGGTGACGTCGACCGCTCGTCCGACGTGGAGACGCGGACCGGATCCGACGGCACGTTCGCGTTCGAGAAGGTCCCGGTCTTCGAGAGCTACTCGCTCATCGCGTCGCACCCCGACTTCAGCAAGACCGAGGCGCCGAGCATCATCGTCCAGCAGGGCGTGACGACCGAGGTTCCGACGATCGAGCTCGGCTTCGGCGTGATGGTGCGCGGCACGATCACCGACACCGGCGGCAACGCCGTCCCCGGCGCGAAGGTCCTCCTGACGGAGAAGGCGTTCGTCTCGCAGCCCGACGGCGACGACGACGGCATGCAGGCCGAGACCGACGAGGCCGGCCGCTACGAGTTCAAGAACGTCACGCCGCGCCAGAACTACGCGCTGCGCGTGGCCGCGGAGGGCTACGGGACCGTGGTCCTCAGCGGCCTCGCGGTGACCGAGTCCGAGGATCTCGTGCAGGACGTCGTGCTCGAGGTCGCATCGATGATCGCGGGCGTGATCCTCGCCGAGGGCGGTGAGCCGCTCGAGGGCGTGAAGATCCAGGCCTGGTCGCTCGGGACGCCCGGCCCGCGCTCCGCGACCGAGACCAAGTCGCTGGAGACCGGCGACTTCGAGATCACCGACATCCCTCCCGGCGAGTACCAGCTCGTCGCTCGGCACCCGCGCTACGCCCCCAACACCGGAACGCGCGTGGAGTCGGGAACGATGACCGTCTCGATCGAGCTGCGCCCGCTCCCGGTCGTCACAGGCCAGGTCGTCGACCTCTCGACGGGCCGTCCCGTGACGGACTTCGAGGCGCAGCTGCGCCAGACGGTCCCGGGCTCCCAGGACGGCCTCTCGACCGCGGTGCCGACGACGCGTCAGCGGTTCGAAGATCCGGACGGGAAGTTCGAGATCGTCGTTCCGAAGGGCGGTGAGTACATGGTCGAGGCGATCGCCGCGGGCTTCGCCGACACGTATTCGGACTCGTTCCAGTCGAACCTCGGCTCCGACATGGGCGGCGTGGTCGTCCGCATGACGCGCGGCGGCATCCTCGTCGGCCGCGTGCTCGGTGACGACGGCACGCCGATCTCCGGCGCCGTCGTGGAGACGCACGACAAGGAGTGGTCGGACGATCCGTTCTGGGATGCGCTCGGCGCGAGCGCTCCCGGCAACGCGACCGAGACGAGCACGCGCTCGGGCAGCGACGGCTCCTTCCGCCTCGTGAACCTGACGCCGGCGAACTACCAGCTCGTCGTTCGCCACCGCGACTTCGCGCAGCAGCTCGTCAAGGACCTCTCCGTCACCGAGGGCCAGGAGCTCCGCGTCAACGACGTCCGTCTTCCGCGGGGAGCATCGATCTCAGGGATGGTCCTCGGCCCGAGCGGTCGCCCGATGGCCGGCGCGATCGTGAAGCTGTCGCCGACGACGGCCGGCGGACGCGCTCACACCGTCCAGACGAACCGCGACGGCGAGTACTCGGTCGATCACGTGCGCGAAGGCACGTACAAGCTCTACGCGACGCGGCCTCGAACGGGCAACGACAACCCGTTCCAGGAGAACATCGACCTGCGCGCCACGCAGCGTTCGCTGACCGTTCAGAACGGGCAGAGCGTCACGGGGCAGGACATCAAGCTCAGCGACGTCTAGCCCGACCTCGTCACCAGACTCGACGCCCAGTGCGTCGAGTCTGGTGACGAGGTCGGGCGCGGAAGCGTGCAAGGTCGCCCGTCGCCTGGTCCAATGGGGCGATGGGCGGACGCGCGAACGGGCCGCGGGGCAAGGAGCGCAAGCGGATCGGAGCGTCGTCTCCGGCCCGCGCGCGTATTGCGACCGAGGGCTCTCCGCAGACGGGGTGGGCGTGCGAGAATTGGGCGGCGTTCCTCTCCGAGCGACTGGGGCACCCCGTCCGCGTGACCTACGGTCGGTCGCGCACGGCGCCCGTGCAGGCCCGTGCCTATCAGGACGAAGGCGGTGAGAGCGGCTGGGAGCTGCGCCTGCACGGAGTGTTCGCTGGAGCTCCCGACGACGTGCGCGACGCACTCGCATCGTGGCTGCGTGCGGGCCGGCGGGCGCGCCGAGCTGGACCGGTCCTCGACCGCTGGATCCACGAGTCGATCGCCGCGCTCCCGACGCCGCGCCGCGAGCTTCGGCTCGAGACCGCCGGGGACGTCCACGATCTCGAGCGACTCGCCGATCCGCTCTTCGCGGGCGAATTCGCCGAGGACTTCGCGCCGCGGGGCGACAGCGAGACCCCGCGCATCTCCTGGGGCCGCCGCGTGCGGAGCCGCTCCCGCCACTCGCTGCGCCTCGGGAGCTTCGAGCCGGAGAAGCGCGTCGTCCGCATTCATCCGGTCCTCGATCAGGCCGCGGTTCCGGCCTGGTTCGTGGGCTTCGTGCTGAAACACGAGATCCTCCACGCCGTGATCGACGCGTACCGCGATTCGTCCGGGCGCTGGGTCCACCACGGGCCGGAGTTCCGCTCCCGCGAGTCGAGCTGGCCGGAGTACCGCGCGGCGCTCGCGTGGGAGCGCCGCAACCTCGCGCGTCTGATCCGCTCCGCTCGGGAGGGAACCGCGCTCCGCGTGCGCGAGCGCGACCTCGCTGAGCCCGAGCCGATCAGGGCGGCGAGAGCGACGCCCCGCCCGCCCGAGGTGCGAGCGCAGCAGCTCGCGCTGCCCTTCGACGACGACTACCTGCGGTTGCCGTAGCCCTCTGCGGTGTTGGTGATGGACGCGCCGGTGAGGCACGTGCCGAGCACGTTCCCCCCCAGAGTTTCGAGGGTGTTCATCGTCTGCTCGACGTAGTGGCGCGGCGTCTCGCCGAGGCGAACGACCATCAAGATCCCGTCGGCCATCGCGCCGAGCTGGCTCGCGTCCGAGATCGTCAGCGCCTGCGGGGTGTCGATCAGGACGTACGAGAAACGTTGGCGAAGAGCGTTGAGCACCGTGCGCATGCGCTCGGAGCCGATGAGCTCGGACGGGTTGTGCGGGAGCGTCCCGGCTCCGAGGATCGAGACGCCGGGAGCGGACGTCGCGCGGATCGCCGCGCCGATGGCGATCTTGCCCGCGAGGACCTCGGTGAGCCCCTGACGCCGGGGCAGGCCAAGGTAGGGCTCGATGGACGGCTCGTGCAGGTCGGCGTCGAGGACGAGCACCTCGGTCCCCGGCAGCTCGGCGAACGCCAGCGCGAGGTTGAGCGCCGAGATGGTCTTGCCCTCGCCTCGCAGCGCACTCGTGAGCACGAGCGTGTGCGACGCTCCGTGCGGGTTCATCGCCTGGATCGAGTTGCGGAGATGGCGGAACTGCTCGGCGACCTGTCCGCGCGGGTCGACGTGAACGGCGAGCTCCTCGCGCCGGATCGGCCGATTGCGCGCTTCGTCCGGGTCGGGCGGCTGGAGTCCCCCGCGGTTCTTCTTCGACGTCGATGCCATGGTTCGCCTCATCTTCCCGATCGGCGCGCTGCCAGGAAGCCCCTGAGCGGAATCACCGGGAGCCGAATCCGGTGACGAGATCGGGCTATTGGGGCGGGAGGGGAGCCGCCAGGCGCTCGACGTCCCGCGGCGGGAGCGGGCGGCGCGGCGGCCAGTCCGGGCGCAGGAAGCGGCCGGCGAGGGGGTGATTGGCGTCCCCTGCGGCCCGCCGCAACGTTGTTGCAAAGCTCCGCGCGAGGTCGTCGCGACGCGCTCGCTCCAGCGCGGCGATCGCTTGCTCGATCGCCTCGCGGATCGAACGGGACGTGTGAGCAGGTCCGCGCGAGCGCCCTTCGAACGCCTCGATCAGCGACGCCTCCAGGGTGGCGAGAGCGGCCTGGCCGACCTCGGGATCCCCCGCCACCGACGCGAGATCGAGCCACGCACCTTCGACCGCGCGGGGATCGTCGCGGTCGCGCTGGAGCGCTCGCACGGCCCTGTCTCGCGTCGCGCGCCGCGCCTCGGGAGAGGCGAGGTCGGCGCGGACGGCGAGGCGCGCGAGCGCGGCGCGCTCGGCGGGATCCAGCTCGGCGTCGACCCACGCGACGAGCGCGCCGAACGCTCGCGAGAGATCTCCGCGCACGAGGTCGCGCGCGCGCTCGAACGGCCCGGCACCCTCGCCGGGACCACCGTCTCTCTGCAGCCGCAGCGACGCACGCACCGTCTCCAGGACCCAGCTCGGAGCCCGGCGACGATCGCGCTCCGTCTCGGCCAGGATCGCGGCCCACACGAGGAGCTCGGCGGCGCTGTCACGCCTTCCGAGGAGGCGCCCCACCGCGGACCCGAACCGCGGGCCGGCGTGAACGGCGGAGAGACCGAGCTCCAGTCCGAGGCCGGCCACGTCCCCGACGGGCGACTCGTCGAAGAGCGCCTCCGGGTCCTGGAGGACGAGGCTCGGCGACACGCCGGCGCGATCGAGGGGGAGCGTCGCGAGCAGAGTGCGCAGGGCCTGGCGCCGCGATCGCGCGGGGACCTCTCCGGCGAGCGTACGGGCGGCGACGCTCGCTGCGCCCTCGTCCGCGAGACCGAGCCCCTCCAGCGCGACGAGCCGGGCCCAGCGGCCGGTCGGAGGTGCGCCCGCGAAGCCCTCGAGCAGAACCGGGACGAGCGGAGCGCCGGCCGAGGTGGAGCCTGCGCCCGCCGTGATCGGCGACAGCTGCGCGAGGCCGGCCGCGAACCGGCGCGCGCGACGATCGGCGGCCGACGCGAC
>JBCCSK010000359.1:0-6272 GCA_039200205.1 Planctomycetota bacterium | reverse complement strand
CCGAAGCCTGCGGCTTCGGGTTGCTCGCGGACGCGCTGAACCGGGTTTGGGTCGCTCGCCAGGCTCCACCTAGACGTCGATGCGCGTGAAGCGGATCAGCTCTCCGCCTTTCGTGTGGGAAACGCCCATGTCGCCCTCGGTGATCGTGCGCGCGAGCGAGCGGGGCACCTCGTGGCTCGTCCGCGTGCCGTAGGGGTCCTCGAGCATCACGACGTGGACGCTCGTCGAGCTGTCGCCGCTTCCGCGAACCTCCGCGTGCTCGTCGAGGACGTGTGCGAGGCCCGCCTCGACCGGGGACGACGCGACGCGCGCGGTCTTCGAGACGGCCCGCGCGGCCGCGAAGATCCCGGCCCCGACGATGACCAGAGGCACGAGGCTGAAGAGTCCGAAGAAGCCTCCGCCCGGCTGCGACAGCATTCCTGAACCGATGATGTTCAAGGCGACGAAACCGGAGATCCCGACGAAGCAGAATGCGATGACCATCGCGAAGCCGCTGCTCGCGACCGCGCCCGCCCCCGAGGGGCGCTCACGCATCGCAGCACGAGCTTCAGGGTGATCGCGCAGCGCCGCGAACCGCCTCTGGACGTCCGCGCGCTCCGCCGCGTGCGACGACGGCGGGACTTCAGGCTGCGGGAGCGCCGCGCCGCAATACCCGCAGAACCGGGCGTCCGGGTCGGTCACGACCGCGCCGCATTCGTCGCATCGCAGGGACATCGCGCCCATGCTACGCGGCGGGGCAGCCTTCGATTCACCGCGCGAATCGAGTCGATTCGCGGCGTTGCGAGGAGGCCCGCGCCGCTCGGGCGTACCCCCGGTCGCCGTGCGCGACAATCCCGTCCAGTTCGCCGTCGTCCGCGAGGATCCAGCCATCGAGCGGGCCGTGATCGACCGGACCGCGGCCCGCGGAGCGCTCCTCGTGGCGTCGGGCGGCTGCACCGTGCTCTCCCTCGCCGTCGAGCGTCCCGGACTCTCGCTGACCGCCTTCGACGCGAACCCGGCCCAGATCGACCTCGTACGCCGGAAGCTCGGCGCTCTCCGCGAGGGGCTTCGCGACCCGGAGCTGTGGAGCGTCGGCGTCGACGAGGGCCTGAACGCGTGCGGGAACTTCGAGTCGCTCTTCCGGGCGCTCCGCCGGTTCCTGGAGGACCTCGTCGTGCCCCGGGAGGAGCTGCTCGCGGCCTTCGAGGGGCGGCGCGACTTCGCGGCGACGGCGCGGCGGCTCGTCACCCACCGCATCTGGCCCGTCGCCTTCGAGGCGCACTTCGGGGACGACCTCCTCCGCGAGATGTTCGGCCAGGCGGCGATCCAGCACGCGCCGCCGGGGAGCTACCCGGCGCACTTCCGAGCCGCGTTCGAGCGGGGACTCGGCCGGGCGGACGCGCGCAAGAACCCCTTCCTCCAGCATCTCCTGCTCGGCCACTACGTCGGAGCGCCAGCACCCGGGCCCGAGTACCTCGCGCGCCCGTTCACAGGAGCCGACCCCGAGCTCGTGCACGGCACGCTCACCGACGTCCCTGATCTCGAGCGGTTCGACGTGATCTCCCTGTCCAACGTCACGGACTGGATGAGCCGCGAGGAGACCGTCGCACTGGCGCGCGACCTCGACGAACGCGCTGCGCCGGGGACCTTCGTCATCGTCCGGATGCTCGCTGCGTCGCTGCCGCTCGCCGACGCCCTCGGCCCCGCCTGGCGTCCGGACCCCGAGCTCAGTCGGTCGCTCCTCGCGCGCGACCGGAGCCTCTTCTACTCCGACCTCCTGATCGCTGAGAAACGATGACTGCCGCCCTGATTCCCGAGTGCGAGACGCTCGACGAGCTCGTCGACCGCGTTCTCGAGGACGTCTGCACCGACGACAACCCGTACCTGCACGCGCTCGAGAGCGGGTCGCTGGCCTTCGACGACTTCGTCGAGACGCAGATGCAGTTCTACTTCGTCGTCCTCTTCTTCCCCCGCCCGATGGCGGCCGTCGCGGCGAAGATCCCGGACGCATCGCTCCGCATGGAGGTCCTGCGAAACGTGTGGGAGGAGCACGGTGAAGGCGACCTCTCGCGCGCGCACGGCGCCACGTTCTCGGAGTTCCTGCGGCGGCTCGCCGGCATCACCCGCGAGGACCTGGACGCGCGCGCTCTCTGGCCCGAGGCGAGGCTCTTCGACACCGCGCTCGCGGGGGCTGGCGTGCTCGACGAGTTCCTCGTCAGCGTCGGGATGCTCGGGATGATCGAGCGCATGTTCGTCGACATCTCGCGCCGCATCGGACGCGCCGTCGTCGCACGCGGGTGGCTGGCGGCCGACGAGATGATCCACTACGACCTGCACGAGGCGCTCGACGTCCGGCACAGCCAGGACTTCTTCGAGGTCCTGCGGGCGACCTGGGACGACGACCCGTCCTCGCGCTACTACATCGAGCAGGGCATGCGGCTCGGCGCGACGGCGTTCGACACGCTGTACCGCGGCCTCTTCCTGGCGCGAGCGCGTCGCGTCGGCGCCCCCGATCGCGTCGGGCCCCACGCGCGCACGTGAGGCGGACCGCTTCAGCTCTGCGCGTCGTCACGTTCGGACCGGACGATCGGGCGCCGTTCGCGGAGGGGATCGCTGCGCTCGAGGAAGGCGCGACCTACCCGCTGGGCGACGACCGCTTTCGGATCGACCACGGCGCAGACTACTTCGCGTTCTTCGATCGGTTGGGCGAGACCACGTTCGAGGTCGCGCTCGATGGCGACCGCGTGGTCGCGGTCGTCGCGCGCGTCCTGCGCGAGAGGCCGACGCGCTGCTGGTACCTGTGCGATCTGAAGGTCCACCCGGAGTACCGCGGACAGAGGATCGCCGCGCGCTTCGCACGCCACGCCTTCGCGCGCGCGTACGTGCGGTGCCGGCGGGGCTACGCGATCTCGATGAATGACCCGAACCAGTCCGAGAATCGCGTCGCGCGGCTCGTCCGTCGCCTCCCCATCGTCCCGTTCCGGACCGGCGAGCTCGTCCTGTTCAGCCTCGACCAGCGCGAGATGACGGAGGCGCGACCGATCGTCGAGCGGCATCGCGGTCCGCTGTCGTTCCTCTCCCTGCAGGACTGCAAGGACATTCGCATGGAGAGCGACGGCCGGTCGCTCCCGCTCTTGCACGCCCAGTTCGGTCCGTGCGCGGGAGGCGGTCTCGAGGCTCCGCTCAGCGATCACGTCCACATGCTCGCGGCGCCGCGGAGCGACGCGCTCGCCGCGGATCTCGTGACTGCGGGCTTCGGCCCGTCGGCGAACGCGACGGTCCTGCACCACGGAATGGGCGGGACACCTTTCGACTTCGTCCTCACGAGCGACATCTGAGCGGAGGGAGCGGGGTGCGCGTACCCTGTGGCCGTGATCGCACTCAGCGCACTCCTCGCCGGCCGGGGGCGGGGGCCCCAGGACGAACCGCTCGAGGACATCCGCTCCAAGGACGCGGCGACGCGCGAGGCCGCCGCGCGCGCGCTCGCCGACGACGCGTCCCCGTCCGCATCCAACGCCCTCGCGAAAGCAGCGAGTGACGACGAGGACCTGCTGGTCGTCCTCGCCTCGCTCGACGGGCTCGACGGCCGCGAGCTGTCCAAGGAAGTGCGGCGCGCCCTCGTCGGCCTCGCGCTCGAGTCGCCGTTCATTCGAATCCGCGACATCGCCGCGGCGACTCTCGGCCGACTCGACGCCGCCACGGCGCGCGCCGAGTTCCTCGACGAGGCCGCGGGCAAGAAGTTCACCTCCGCGGCGACGGCTCTCGCGCTGTCCCTGGAGGCGGCCGAAGGCACCGTCGAACGGACCGAGTCCGAGATGGAGAAAGAGCTGCGCAAGATCGCGCGCGAGATCGAGTCGAAGGACCACGCCGAGCGCGTGGCAGCCGCGCGCGCTCGTCGCAGCGGCCCGCGGTGACGCCGTCGCGCGCCCCGAGCAGGTGCGCGAGATCGTCGTCGATCGCGCGTTCACCGACGAGGACGCCGAGCTCGTCTGCGCGGCTCTCGACTCGATCGCCGCCGCTCCGGATCCCACCGACGTCGACACGCTGCGTCCGCTGCTCCTCTCCGAGGAGTTCCCGACGAGCGTCGTCGCGCGGCGGCTCGAGCGCGCCTTCGCGCGCACGATCGCCGACCTGTCGGCGGACGATCAGAGCGCGACGCTCCTCGCGGCGGCGAGCGAGGCCCCCGCGGCGAGCGCACGCATCGCGCGCGTCGCGTCGTTCCCGGACGTGAGGGTCGATGCAAAGACCGAGGTCTTCACGCAGCTCCTCGGGACGGACGACGTCGACGCGCGTGCAGCGGCTGCAAAGGGACTCGACGCGCTCGGTGAGGAAGGAGCGGACCTCGCACTCGGCGCCCTGGAAGACGCGTCCGAGGCGCGGGTCCAGCTGCAGCTGGTCCGCATCCTCGACCGACGCGCAGCGCTCGTCGACGAGGAAGAGGGCGAGGCAGGCGCGGCGGTCAAGGCGCTGATCGGCCTCTTGAAGGACGGAGTATCGGATCCGGTGCGCGAGGCCGCGGCCGTGGCGCTCGGCCGAGAGGGGATCCACCGCACGGCGGTCTCGGCGCTCGCTCAGGCGGCCGCCGACGGAGAGGGTGAGGTCGCGATCACGGCGGCGATCGCCCTCGGCCGGACTCGTGCGGACGATGCGCTTGGACCTCTGCGCGCGCTGACCGAACGCGAGTCGTGGATGGTCCGGGCGTCCGCAGCCGAGGGACTCAAGCAGCTCTCACGACCCGAGTGCGTGCCGCCCCTTCTCGCCCTCCTCCTCGACGAGAACGCCGCCGTCCGCGCGACGGCGCATCGCGCCCTCCTGCGATTCTCGGACCGCGAGGGCCAGGAGGTCGAGTTCGAGGAGTGGCCCGGCTGGTGGCAGGAGAACGCCAAGCGCGCGAAGTTCCGCACGCGCGAGGAGGAGCGCGAGCTCGCCGAGAAGTACGGCTACGGCGTCGACGAGCGGACGATCTACCGCGGCCTCGACGTCGTCGTCGTTCCCGGCCGCGGCGACCACATCGAGCTCGTGCTGGAGCGACTCGAGATCAAGTACCGCATCGCGCGCGGAGGGCAGCTCGCCGAGGCAGGTCTGCATCCAGGCGCCATCCTGCTCGTCGGCTGTACGGGAGAGATCACGCCCGACGACGTCGACATCGTGCGCTGGTACGTGCACGCCGGCGGCGCGCTGTTCACGTCGTGCTGGGCGCTGACGTACACGGTCGAGCCCGCGTTCCCCGCCGTCCTCGCGAAGTTCCCGAGCCCGGGCGAGGTGGTCGACAACGTGTTCGCGTTCCCCGCGATCGGCGCGGCCGACTCGCCGTACCTGCGCGGCGTCTTCGACGGCGGCGTCCGCCCCTACTACAGCCTGCTCGGCGCGCACCTCGTCGAGGTGCTCGATCCCGAGCGCGCCGAGGTCCTTCTCGACAGCCCGACCGCGGCCGCTCGGCACGGGACGGGCGACCTCGCGGCCTGGTTCCGATCGGGGCACGGCGTCGTGCTGGACACCGCGAACCACTTCGAGGAGCAGGGCTTCAGCGCGGCGAGCGGACTGCGCAAGCCGATCGACCGCCAGGCGTTCGCCATCGACCACATGGGCCTCGCCCCGACGAAGCTGCGCGAGCTCGTGGACGAGAAGTGGTGGCGCTCGACGTCGAAGGCGGCGGAGGAGGTCCTCGACCTCTCCGTGTTCCGCATCCTCACGAACTTCGTGCGCGAGAAGCGGATCCGTGGTTAACTGCGATCGCTCGTCAATTGGCCCAGCGGCCGCGGCCGCTCTCGAGGTCCTCGCGCACCATCCGCAGGTGGAGCCTCAGGTTGTAGAGCTCGTCCGCGTAGCCGAGCGGGACGTTGACCGCGGCGAGCTCCGCGTCGAACCGATCGAGTTCGTGCGCGGCGGCGGCGAGGTCGGCCGGAGTCGGATCTCCCTCGCGAAGCCGCTTCTCCAGTTCGAGCGTCTGCTTGTACCAGCGCAGGATCCTGCGGCGGATGCGCCAGCGGTACAGGGGCGGCGCCGCGCGCAGCAGCGGCAGCAGCAGGGTGATGAGGGGGAGCAGGAGGATCTTGAGCCTGTCGGCGAGGGCCGCCGCCTGGAACGGCAGCACGCGATAGAGGAACGAGGGGCCGCGTTCGATCGCTGCGCGCGCCGCCTCGGACGGCGGGACGTCGAGAAGCGAGAGCGTCGGGAAGCGCCCCTCGTCACCGAGGACGCTGCGGTCCGCCAGAATCCATAATCAGGACGGCTCGCGTGCGACGGCCATAGGTCGCATCGACTAACTGGCCGCGATCGCGAGCATCGGAAAT
>JBCCSK010000358.1:0-6277 GCA_039200205.1 Planctomycetota bacterium | reverse complement strand
TCGAAGGTTTACCGTCTTCCGAAAAATCCCCGCCGCCTTGGCCCGGCAGAGCGAGTGAGTGCCGTTTCCACGCGAGAACGGCGAGCCGGTCCTCTCGCTCGACATCCACTCGGTCTCGATCCGGTTCATCGCGTGCCGGCGGTTGGCGAGCCCCGTGAGGCTGTCGGTCAGCGATGCGGTCCGGAGCTTCCGGTTCAGCGCGTTCTTCTCGGCGAGCTGCTTGAGGATCGTGCGGCGATCGCGATCGACCTTGCGCTGCAGCCGCGCGATCCGGATGCCCGCCTGCATGCGCGCCGTGAGGACGCGGGGCTGGAACGGCTTGTTGACGAAGTCGTCGACGCCCGCGTCGAAGGCGTCGACGAGCAGCTCGTCCTCGTCGTTGCCGGTCAGAAGGAGGATGTACAGCGAGGAGCCGAGCGACGAGCGACGAAGCGCCTTCACGACGTCGAGGCCGCTCATGCCGGGCATCTCGTAGTCGACGATGATGAGGTCGGGCTTCTCCTGGAGCGCCTTCTTGAGGCCCTCTTTCCCGCTGCGAGCCATCGTCACGTCGAACCGCGCGCGGCGCAGGAAGCGCACGAGGATCCGCAGCGAGACGGGATCGTCGTCGACGGCGAGGATGCTGATGCGCTCTTCGTCATCCACGACGGGCGACCGCGGCTCGGGCGGCAGCAGCGTGGGCTTCCTCCTGGTGGCGCGACCGGTCGCGCGGGCCCTCTTCTCCTCGGCGTACCGCTCGCGCCCCTCGGCGATCTCCTTGCGAACGCGCGAGAAGCGAACGTCGCGCGTCGTGATCTCGAGGCGCTCTCCCCAGCTGCGCCACTCGTGGGAGATCGCATCGCACATGCGATCGAACTCCGGCGCCTCGTACGCGAGGACGTCTCGAACGCAATCGAGCGACTCCCCGACCTCGGTCACGTGCTCCGGCGGCGAGTCCTCGCCGAACAGGAGGGCGGATGCGATCACGTCCGCGAAGCGCAGGAGATCGGCGAGCGACTCGAGGCGCGCCGTCACGGGCGTCACGGCGCGCTTCACGCAGAAGTCCGCGACCGCTGCTCCGAAGCTCTCGGGCAATCCCCAATCCCGCAGCATGCACTCGCCGATCGTGGGGTGGTCGATGTCGAAGGCGGCGAGCTCGGCGTCGCGGATCGAACCCAGCGAGCGGCCCTCGTACTCGACGAGAAGACGGCCGTAGCGCTCGGAGTGAACGCTCGCGAGGGCGAGGATCCCGATCTCGCCGAGGAGGCCGGCGACGTAGGCCTCTTCCGGCGTGATGTTCTCGATCTCCACCGAGATCGCCTTTGCGGCGACAGCGCGAGCGAGGCAGAGCGACCAGTAGCGCTCGTAGTCGAATGGGCGACACGAACCGGCTTCGCGCTCCGAGACGAGCGAGAAGGCGAGAGCGAGGTTCCGAACCGTCGTTGCGCCGAGGCGCATGATCGCGCCGGAGACCGTCGTGATCGACTCCTGCCCCGCGCGTTCGGCCGAGTTGGCGAGCTCGAGAATCCGCCCGGTGAGCGCCGGGTCGGACATGATCGCCTCCCCCATGTCCTCGGCGCTGTAGTCGTCCGTCCTCGTGATCTCGAGGACTCGCAGGCCGACGCCTGCCGGTGAAGGCAGGTTGCCGCTGTCCTTCAGCTCTTCGAACTCGACGGGAATCGTGCGGCGGGACATGGTTGCTGGGGGCTTTGGTGTCTCAGTCGGCGCAGTCGAGCAGGCCGAGCGCCGTGCGGACCTCGGCGTACATCTGCATGGCGCGATCGCAGAGTCGCTCGATCTCGTCGAGGTCGACGCCGCCGCGAACGCGGGTCGCCGCCTCGAGGTCGGCACAGGCCTCCGAGAACGTCAGCGCGCCGATGTTGGCGCTGGCGGACTTGAGCGCGTGGGCCGCGGATCCGATCCGCCCGAACTCGGACGAGCGTCGGCCCGACTCGACCTCGGACACGCGGACGAGCGAGTCGTCGAGGTAGAGCTCGACGATCTCCGCGACGAGATCGGGGTCGTCGAGGCCGGCGAGCTCCTCCAGAGCGGCGAAGGCGTCGCGATCGAGGATCGGCCCGCCGCCCAAGCGGTCGTCGTGCCGCAGCTCCAGGGGCGAGTGGGAATCTCGTTCGCTCTGCATCGTCTCTCCTTCCTCCCGGTCCGCGGCAGCGCCAATTGCGCTTTCCTAACTCCCATCGACAAGGGGATACCCTCGGCTTGCGGCGAAGGTCAATTACGCGGCCGAAACGTGGAGTGGGAAAACGTTTCCCACCGGGCGCCGGTCCTCACGCGCGCGCTTCGAAACGCGCGCGGAACGCAGCGGCGACTGCCGCCCGAGCGCGATCGAGGAGCGCCCCGGGAGTCTCCTCGCCATCCACGTGATCGGCGACCCGCGTCATCACGTCGGGCCGCAGGCCGCACGGCCGGAAGCTCCGGAACGCGTCGAGGTCGGTCGTGACGTTGAGCGCGAGGCCGTGCCACGTCACCCAGCGCCGAACGGCGACGCCGATCGAGCAGACCTTCCGGTCCCCGATCCAGACGCCCGTCAGTCCCTCTTCGCGACGCCCTTCAACGCCGAGCTCGGCGAGGGCGTCGATGACGACCGACTCGAGGTCGCGCAGGTACGCGTGCAGGTCGCGTCGGCCTTCGGGGAGCTGAACGATTGGATAGGCGACGAGCTGACCCGGTCCGTGGTACGTCGCTTCACCGCCGCGTTCGACGGTGAAGACGGGCACATCGACGCCCGCGGCATCGTCGTCGGGCGACCGCCGTCCGCGCGTGACGACCGGGTCGTGCTCGACGAGGAGGAGAGCGTCGGGGACCTCGCCGCGCACGCGCGCATCGAGCCGCTCCTGCTGGATCGCGTACGCGGCGTCGTAGGAGAGCCGACCGAGATCGATGACCTCCAGGCCTCCGACAATGGCGTGGCTGCGTCCGGCGTGGTCCCCGTCCGTCACTTCTTCTTCGGCTTCTGGTAGATGTGCACGACGGTGCCGTGCACGGCCTCGGCCGCTTCCATCATCGACTCGGGAAGCGTCGGGTGCGCGTGGATCGTGCGCGCGATGTCCTCGGTCGTCGCGCCCATCTCGATCGCGAGGGCGGCCTCGGCGATGAGCTCGGTGACCTCGGGGCCGACCATGTGCACGCCAAGGACCTCGTCGGTCTTGCGGTCGCTGATGATCTTCACGAAACCGTCGGTCTCCTGCAGCGGCATGGCGCGGCCGGACGCGGCGAAGGGGAACTGGCCCGTGATGTAGTCGAGGCCCTTCTCCTTGCACTGCTCCTCGGTCAGGCCGACCGACGACATCTCGGGCGAGGTGAAGATGACGGCGGGCACTGCGCGCGCGTCGTACTGTTCGTCCTTGCCGGAGATGACGGCCGCCGCGACGAGGCCCTCGTGCGAGCCCTTGTGCGCGAGCATCGGCTGACCGGCGATGTCGCCGACCGCGTAGATGTTCGGAACCTTCGTCCGCATCTGCCTGTCGACGTCTAGGAAGCCCTGCTTGGTGACCTGAAGGCCGACGTTCTCCAGTCCGAGCCCGTCGCTGTACGGCCGGCGCCCGACGGTCGAGAGGATCTGATCGCACTCGATCTTCTCCTCTCCCTTCTTCGTCTTGGCGGTGACGATCTTCTTGTCGCCCTTCTGCTGCCAGCCCTGCGCGAACGTCTCCGTGATGAGCTTGACGCCCATCTTCTTGAGGGACCGCTCGATGACCTTGACGCAGTCACGCTCCTGACCGGGGAGCGCGCCGGGCGTCCCCTCCAGTACCGTCACTTCGGCGCCGAGCTTTCGGTACATCATCCCGAGTTCGAGGCCGATGTAGCCTCCGCCGATCACGAGCAGGTGACCGGGGATCTTCTCCGGAGCGAGGGCGCCGGTCGACGACCACACGTCGTCCTCGTCGCACTCGAACCCGGGGATGTTGATCGGCTCGGAGCCGGTCGCAATCACGATGTCGTCGGTCGTCAGCTTCTCGACCTTGCCGTCCGGTCCTGTGATCTCGACCGTGTTCTTGTCGAGGATCTTCGCGGCACCGTTCACGACCGTGGCGCCGTAGTTCTTGAGCAGCATCGCAACGCCGCCCGTGAGCTTGCCGACGACGCCCTGCTTCCACTCGATCAGCTTGCCGAGGTCGAGCTCGACGCCCGTCGCCTTGATGCCGATCTCCTCGGCGTGCTTGATCTTGTCGAGCAGTGAACCGGCGGCGATGAGCGCCTTCGACGGGATGCAGCCGACGTTGAGGCAGGTCCCGCCCCAGTACTGCTTCTCGACGACCGTGACGTCCTGGCCGAGCTGTGCGAGACGGATGCCGCACACGTAGCCGGCCGGACCGGCGCCGATGACGACGACTTTGCGCTTCTGGGACATGGGTGGGATCAGAGGGGGAAGGCGCCGTCGCCGGGCTGGGCGTGCCCAAGCTTCTCGGCGACCGCGATGAAGTCGTTGTACTGACGGCGAAGGTGGTACGGGACGTCCTGGTAGACGTCCTCGACGAGCGTCTTGAGCGCCATCGGCGGCGCCGCCTCCTGCTCGTGGATCACCGCGTCGATCTCCGCGGTGAGCTCGGCCTCGAGCGCGTCGTGCTCACCGGCGCCGAGGACTCCGCGCTCGACGAGGAAGCGTTCGAAGCGCGTGATCGGATCGCGCTGCGCCCAGGACTCGACCTCCTCCGCGGAGCGGTACTTGGTCGGGTCGTCCGAGCTGGAGTGCCCGAGCATGCGGTAGGTGCGAAGGACGAGGAGCGACGGTCCCTCGCCTGCGCGGGCGGCGTCGACCGCCTCGCGCATCGCCTGCTCGCACGCGAGGACGTCGTTGCCGTCGACCTCGCGCCCCGGCATCCCGTAGGCCTTGGCCTTGTCGGCGTACGACTCGGCCGCGGTCTGCTCCGACGACGCGACGGAGATCGCCCAGCCGTTGTCGGTGCAGACGAAGACGGCCGGCACCTTCCACACCGACGCGAAGTTCATCCCGCTGTGGAAGCCGTTGGAGCTCGTCGCTCCGTCGCCGAAGTGGATCGCGTGCACGGCGTCCTCGCCGCGCTTCTTGGTCGCGAACGCGGCGCCGACTCCGTGAGGGATCTGCGTGCCGATGACGCTCGACCAGCTCGGGTAGTTCGTCCCCGCGTGCTGGAAGTGGTTGCACATCTGACGACCCTTCGCCGTGTCGTTCGCGTTGCAGTACATCTGCGCGACGTACTCCGCGAGCGGCAGGCCGCGCATGACGGCCGCTCCGCCCTCGCGAAGGCCGGACCAGAGCCAGTCGGTGGAGCGCAGAGGTGCCGCGGCGCCGACGAGCGCCGCCTCGAGCCCGGTCGCCGTTCCGACGAAGCCGATGCGTCCCGCGCGCTGCAGCTTCAGCATCCGCCCGTCGAGGCAGCGGATCCGCAGCATGTGGACGAAGAGGTCCTTCAGCTCGGCGTCGGAGAGGCCGGGGGCCTCCCCGACGACCGAGCCGTCGGGTGCGAGGATCTGGAGGGCGGAGGCCAACGTCGTCGCCTGCGCTCGCGCCTCAGAGTCCGAGGAGACCGGGGTCCTCGAGCAGCACGCGCATCCAGGCGAGGAAGCGCGCCGCGTCCGCACCGTCCGCGAGGCGGTGGTCGACGCTGCAGGAGAGGTTCATGTAGTGGCGGACGGCGATCTCCTCGCCCTCCGGCGTCTCGATGATCCCCGGACGCTTGACGATCCGGTGGACGCCGAGGATCGCGATGTCGGGGAAGTTGATCACCGGCGTCGCGAGCGTCCCGCCGATGTTGCCGGCGTTCGTGATCGTGAACGTCGAGCCGCGCAGCTCGTCGGGCTTGACCTTGCCGTCGCGCGTGCGCTGCGCGAGGTCGGCGAGCTCGGCCGCGAGGTGGAGCATGCCCTTGCGCTCGACGTTCCGGATGACCGGGACGACGAGGCCGTTCGGCGTGTCCGTCGCGACTCCGATGTTCACCTCGGCGGGCATCACGATCTCCTCGGTCGCCTCGTCGAGGTGACCGTTGAGCGTGCGGAAGCGCGAGAGGCCGTTCGCGACCGCCTTCATGATGAAGGGCATGTAGGTCACGTTGACGACGTGCTGCTTGCCGACGGCCTTCGCCTTCTGGCGCGCGGCGACGAGCTCGGTGACGTCGATCTCTTCGACGACGGTGAAGTGCGCGGCCGTGTGCTTCGACCGCGTCATCGCCTCGCCGATTTTGCGGCGGATGCCGCGATAGGGCGTGCGCTCTTCCTGGGCGAGGACGGGGATCGGCTGGGCCGGAGCCGCAGCCTTGCCGACTGCGGCCGCCGGCGCGGGCGGAGCCGCGGGAGCCGG
>JBCCSK010000357.1:0-6309 GCA_039200205.1 Planctomycetota bacterium | reverse complement strand
CGGAGACGGACAGGCCCAGCTGCGCCTTGATCTCATCGGCCATGCGCGCCTTGTTGGCGCGCTTGATCGCGCGGAACCGCTGCTGGAATGCTGCATCCTCGGCGACCGAATCCAGCGCTGTCATCGTGTCGAGGTCACCCAGCAGGCCATCACCCACAACCTCATGCGCGAGCGCGTAAAACTCCGGGTTGGCCTGCGCGAGCCAGCGGCGCGGGGTGATCCCGTTGGTCTTGTTGTTGATGCGCAGCGGATAGAGTTGGTGGAACGGTCTGAAGACCGTTTTCTTCATCAACTCAGTGTGGAGACCCGAAACGCCATTCACCGAATGCGCCCCGACAAACGCCAGGTTGCCCATGCGCACACGCCGCTCTCCGCCCTCATCGATGAGCGACATGTCGGCGATGTCGCCGTCGCCAAAGCCTTGCGTCCGTGCCTCTTTCAACACCTTCGCATTGATCTCGAAGATGATCTGCATGTGCCTTGGCAGCATCCGCTCCAAGAGCGGCACGGGCCAGGATTCCAGCGCCTCGGGCAACAGCGTGTGGTTGGTGTAGGCGAAGGTCTTTTTCGTGATCTCCCACGCCGTGTCGAAGGGCATGTGGTGCACATCCATCAACAGCCGCATCAACTCCGCCACCGAAATCGCCGGGTGCGTGTCGTTAAGCTGCACCGCGACCTTATCCGCCAGATTGGAGAGGTCGTCATACTGCTGCAGGTGGCGGCGGAGGATGTCTTGCAGTGACGCCGATGAGAAGAAGTACTCCTGCCTCAACCGCAGTTCTTGGCCCGCCGGGGTCTCATCGGCGGGGTAGAGCACCCGCGAGAGCGCTTCTGCGCGGTTCTTGTCCTCCATCGCGCCGAGATGGTCGCCCGCGTTGAACACCTCCAGCCGGATCGGGTCGAGCGGCTCTGCCTTCCACAACCGCAGCGTGTTGACCCGCTTACCCTGCCATCCAACGATGGGCGTGTCGTAGATCAACTGGACGCTGTCCGACCCGGTCTCGCGCATCGTCGTTCCGGTCGGGATCGCGTACGGGTCCGACACCGAGCTCGCGATCACGCGACTGCTCGAGGCGGGTCGCGCGAGCACCTACTCGGTCGACGAGCCGGCCCCGAACGTCGTGTTCAAGGGCTTCGGCGACTCGTCGCTCGACTTCGAGCTGCGCGTCTTCGTCAACGGGCGCGAGGCGTATCCGCGCGTCGTCCACGACCTGCACATGCGCATCGACGCTTCGTTCCGCGAGGCGGAGATCGAGATCTCGTTCCCGCAGCGCGACCTGCACATCCGCTCGAACGAGACTCTCCAGGGCCGCGCGGACGCGGCCGTCGATCAGCGGACGTAGCCGAAGTTCGTCGTCAGGCCGAGCATCAGGTAGAAGGCCGGCGCGTCGCTCTCGAGGCCGATGCCGACCGCGGCGTCGGCGGTCATGTTCGCGGCGATACGCCGGGCGATGCCGCCCTGGACGAGGAAGGTGCTGCTGATCCCCTCGGTGAACGTCCCGACGAGCTCACCGAAGACGGTGTCCGATTCGCTGATCGGCGTCGCCACGGCTCCGGCAGCGAGGACCTGGTACGACGTCCCGCCCTGCGGCACGCCGAGGGCGTTCAGGGCGATATAGCCCGAGACGTCGAGGTCGCCCGTGCGCTGCTGGGCGATCCCCGCGATCCGAAGGTCGGTCGCGCCGGTGAAGGCGCCGGGGATCCGCGGGTCGATGCCGCCGGTTCCGCGCCCGTCCGGGTCGTCGCTCGTCGGGAGCTTGCCCATCAGCTCGAACGCGAAGGCGGCGCCCCCGTCCCCGCCGTCGTCGAAGCGATGGCGCAGGCCGAGGGCCACGTCGCCGATGCCGGTCTCGTCGCTGCCGGGGAAGTCGTAGATCCGCAGCGGAGACGTCTCGACGAAGTACTCGATGTTGTCGGTGAGCCCGTACTTCAGCGTCACCGGAGTGTCGAAGAAGTCGTTCGGGTCCCAGGTGACGCCCGCCTCGAGCTCGACCGTGCTCTTCACGGTCGTCCGGGTGTTCTTCGAGATCCGCGGACGCTGCGGCGTCGGCTCGATCTCCGCGGGTTCGAACGTGGCGTTGCACGACGCGAGCAGCGCCGCAGCGACGCTGCACGCATGGAGAGGCAGGGGGCGCATGGACCGATTCTTCGTCGTGGACAGAGCGCGCGCCGAGCACCAGCTCTCAGGCCGGCGCAACGGCGGTCGTGAGGTGATCGAACAGGTCCATCTTCGTGAGGATCCCGACGAGGCTCTGGTCGTCGTCCACGACGACGCCGACGCTCCCGTGGGCGAAGAGGTCGAGCAGGGCGTTCGCGTCGTCGTCGACGTGCACCGTCTCGACGTTCCGGAACATGACCTCGGCGATCTTCGACTCGAGCCCCGCGCGGCCGTCGACGATCCTCGCGAGGAGGTCGGACTCGGTGACGATGCCGACGAGGCGCGCGTCCTCGAGGACGGGCAGCTGGCTGATGCCCTTCTCCTTCATGAGGTGGACCGCGTCGCTCAGCGTGTGCTGGCCGGACACCGACACGACGCTCCGCCCCGGCAGACGGCGGACGAGAGCGCCGCACGTCTCGTGCGCCCAGTCCTGCTCCGTGTAGCCGTGCTGCTTCATCCACGCGTCGTCCATGAACTTGGTCATGTAGTTGCGGACGCTGTCGGGGAGGATGACGACGAACGTCTTGCCCGGGCCGACGCGCCGCGCGACCTCGACCGCGCCCCACATCGCGCTCCCGCAGGAGCCGCCGCAGAGGAGTCCCTCCAGGCGGATCAGCCTGCGCGCCATGACGAACGACTCGCGGTCCTCGCTCTTCACCCACTCGTGGACGAGGTCGCGGTTCAGGACGTCGGGGATGAAGTCGTAGCCGATCCCCTCGACCTTGTACGAGCCGACCGGCGCCGGCCCGGCGAGGATCGAGCCGACGGGGTCGACGCCGACGATCTGGACGTGGGGCGCGTCGTCGTGGAAGCGCTGGGCGCAGCCGGCGAGCGTCCCGCCGGTGCCGGCTCCGGCGACGAAGTAGTCGAACTTCCCGCCGTCGGTCTGCTCGAGGATCTCGACCGCCGTGCCGTCGTAGTGCGCACGCGGGTTGTCGGGGTTCGAGTACTGGTCCAGGATGTGCGCGTTCGGGAGGATCTCGCGCAGCTGCTTCGCGACGCCGATGTGACTCTCGGGGCTGTCCCACGCCGCCTCCGTCGGCGTCCGGATGATCTCCGCGCCGAGCGCCTCGAGGACGACCTGCTTCTCGCGGCTCATCTTCTCGGGCATCATGATGATCATCCGATACCCGCGAACCGCGGCGGCGAGCGCGAGGCCGATGCCGGTGTTGCCCGACGTGGGCTCGATCAGGGTGTCGCCCGGCCGGATGCGTCCGGACTCCTCGGCCTCCAGCAGCATGCGGCGGCCGATGCGGTCCTTGACGGAGCCGCCCGCGTTCATGAATTCGCACTTCACGAGGAAGCGACAGCCGGTCTCCTTGCCGACCTTCTGGAGCTCCACGAGGGGAGTGCAGCCGATCGCGTCCAGGATGCTCTTGAGGGGTCCCATGGGATGTGTTGGGCGCGGCGCGCGGACGCCGAAGGTCCAGGGGGGAAGGGGGCTACGCAGTGTAGTCGCCGCCAGGCCCCTGGCGATGGTCAGCCCGCGGGCAACACGACCGTGACGCGTCCGTTCGGGCCGATCTGCGTCGGGAACACGCGCACGCTCGTCTCCGCGGCCTCCTCGGCGTCCCCTCGCGGCGCCCACGTGCACTCGCCCGTGGCGAGCGAGTACCGCCAGCCGTGCCACGGGCAGGCGATCTCACCCTGGGCCGCCGAGCCCTCCCAGAGCGGACCGTCGAGGTGCGGGCACCAGGCGTCGACCGCGACGACGCGTTCGCCGTCCCGCACGAGCGCGAGGGGGCCCGCCGGGGACTGGACCAGGTGCGGCCTCCTCGGCGTCACCTCCGCGTCCGCGACGTCGGTCTCGAACAGTTGATCGAAGCCGGCGCGGTCGTCCGTCATGGACGCAGCCTATGTTCCACACCGGCATGCCCCAAGAGACGTACGTGACCAAGGTCCCGCGCAGCGGGTTCGCCGCGCTCCGCGCCCGCGTCGCGGAGGGACCGTTCACGTTCCGCCCGGTGCCGCACGCCGAGTTCAGCGCGAAGGGGGAGGGGGTCGTCGCGACCCTCTACTCGTCGGGCAAGCTCGTCGTCCAGGGCGAGGCGCCGCTCGCGTTCGTTGCGCGCTGGACCGACCTCGAGCCCGAGCCGTCGAAGCCCGCGGCACCGCGGCGCTCACCGGACGCTCCGCTCGACCTGGAGCCGCCCGTCACCGGCAGCGACGAGGCGGGCAAGGGCGACTACTTCGGCCCGCTCGTCGTCGCCGCCGTGCGCGCCGACGCCGACGCCCTCGAGCGGCTCGCCGAGCTCGGCGTCGCCGACTCCAAGACGCTCACCGACGCGCGCGCGCTGCGGATCGGCGCCGCGCTGCGCGAGGGCTTCGAGCACGCCGTCCGGCGCGTCGATCCGACCGAGTACAACGAGATCTACCCGACGTACCCGGCGCTCAACCCGATGCTCGCCGACCTGCACGCCGAGGTGATCGGGGAGCTCGCCAAGGCGGGGGAGAACGTCGTCGTCGACCAGTTCGAGCGCCGCGGCCTCGTGCGCACGCGGCTGGAGCCGCTGAGCGTGCGTCTGACCGAGGTCCCTCGGGCCGAGCGCCACCTCGCCGTCGCGGCGGCGAGCATCATTGCGAGGCAGGAGTTCCTCCTCGGCCTCCAGGAGCTCTCCGAAGCGTTCGGCGTTCCCTTGCACAAGGGCGCCGGAGCGCCCACGGACAAGGCGGGCGTGCACCTCGTGCGCGACCAGGGCGAGTCCGCGCTGCACGGCGCCGCGAAGCTGCACTTCAAGAACACGCGCAAGATCCTCGATCGCGTCTGACCGCACCCTCCGCGGCCGCTCTTCCACCGTCGCATGGGTTCCCTCGTCGCCGTCCTCGCCGCGATCTTCGTCCACGCGGCCGCCCAGAGCGGCTACGCGTCCGACGTCGAGATCCCCGGCGCCCTCGGACCGGGGCTCTTCCTGCCGTACGCGCTGTCGTTCCTGTCGAAGCGCGCCGCGCTGATGGGGAACCTCTCGCAGGCGCGGGCGTTCGCGACGGCGACGGAGGCGTCGGGCTGGGTCTCGTACGCGATCCTCGTCCTCGGCTGCGGCTGGCTGGAGACCGTGCGGCGCTGGACCGGGTCGCCGCTCGGACTCGAGTCCTGGCCCGACCTCGCGCTCGCGATCTCGTTCGCTCCGTTCGTCGTGTACCAGCTGCTCGCGATCGACGCGACCGTCCGCGCGCACGGCGGGACCGCGACGACGCGCCGGCACCTGCGGGCGTTCCAGACGCGCATGTTCGCGGCGAGCGCGGCGCCGATCGCCGTCTTCGTCGCCGCGTCCGCCGCGCTCGGGACGAACGACTGGCTCCGCGCCCAGGTCGAGCACGTGGGGCTCGCCTCGGCGCTCTTCACCGTCGCGATGGTCGCGCTGCTCGCGTGGCTTCTCCCCACGCTGCTGCGCTGGTCCTGGGACACGGTCTCGCTGCCTCCCGGGCCAGTGCGCGACCTGCTCGCCCGCGTGGCCGAACGCGCGCAGTTCACGCCGCGCGACGTTCGCATGTGGCGCACCGGCGACCTGATGGCGAATGCCGCGATCGTCGGCTTCGGTCAGCGCGGTCGGACCGTGTTCTTCTCGGACCACCTTCTGTCGATCCTCAACGCGCGCGAGCTCTGCGCGGTGTACGCGCACGAGATCGGTCACGCGAGGCGCCGCCACGTCGGCGCGTTCATCGCCTGGCTCGCGGCGTTCGTCCTCTTCGGCGACCTCGTCGTCAGGCGCGTTCTCGACGTCGGGCCCGAGTGGGCCGCGGCGCTCGCCGGCGGAGGTCTCTTCCTCGCCTGGTACGTGTCGTTCGGGTGGCTCTCGCGCCGCTACGAGCTGGACGCCGACCTCTTCAGCCTCGACGTCCTCGGCGATCTGCCCGCGCTCGTCAGCGCGCTCGAGCGCGTCGGGGGACGGCTGCGCGACGTCTCGGGCTGGCGGCACTTCAGCGTCGCCAAGCGCGTCCGCTTCCTCGAGCGGGCGGACGCGGACCCCGCGTTCGCGACTGCTTTCAGGAGCCGCCTGCGCGTCTTTCGCGCCCTCGGCTACGGACTCGCCGCGATCGGAGCCGCGCTGCAGCTCGCGAGCCTCGCCGGCGACCTCCCGCGGGACCGCGCGGTCGCGGGGCGCGCGCGCGGGCGGGACGAGCGCGGCCCGACCCGCGCGCGCCCCCCGGCG
>JBCCSK010000356.1:0-6337 GCA_039200205.1 Planctomycetota bacterium | reverse complement strand
TTCGACGCGGCGGGCCTCGGCGTCGAGCGCCGTCGCGACCAGCGGATGACCTGCGCACGCGAATCGCTCGCCGCGCGCGACGCTGCGCTCGCGAATGTCGTCGACGAGTCCGGAGAGCGCAGCGCGCTCCGCGGGCGTCGCGTCGGGTCGGACGGCCACGACCCTGTCGACGCGCACGTCGTTCGAGGGGTCGACGAGGTCGAGGGCGCGTACGACCGGGCGCTCGGACGCCGCGGCGAGTCGCTCGCGCGGCGCGCCCTCCGCCACGAGCTCGAGGGGATCGAAGACGACGGCTGCCGCCGGGGCGCTCCGGAGTTCGTCCGAACTCGCTCGCCACGCCTCGATCCGGCCCTCGACGTCGAAGGCGACCGATTCGATGCGGACGAGGACGAATTCATCGCCCCCGAAGCGCTCGGAGAGCAGCTCGAAGCCGGGCGTCGCTCCGGTCTGCCCGACCCAGCGTTCGACGCGGTTGTCGGTGGTCCAGCCGAGCGTGTAGACGCCCCCGAGGGCGAGGAGGGCGACCCACGCCCACGTGATCGGGTTCCTGAACATGCTCGACGCCGGCGGGCGTCGCGCGTTCGCGCCCGGAAGAGAGCAGGGTAGGGAGCGCCCGGGTGCCGGTCGAGTGCCCCTCCCTTTATCGCGTGGGCAGCGAGCGCTGCCCAGGCCTCATTGAGCCCCCGCGACCGCGACGTTCGGGAACTGCTTCGCCAGGTGCTCGGAGAAACGTGCGAAGTCGCTCTCGATCTCCGGGTTCTTCATGACGTCGTAGCACGCGAACGTCGGCAGAGGCTCCATCCCAAAGAACCGGAAGTTCAGGTGCATCGGCCAGAAGAGGTCGTCGGGGGACTTTCCCTCGAAGAACGTCTGCGCCGGGTCGTTGAACGAGCCGCGCGGCGCGTTGAACGTCAGCGACATCATGTACTTCTTGCCGGACAGCGTTCCGCCCGAGCCGTACTGCTTCGCCGGGTCCTTGCGCGTGCGACCGTCGCCCTGACACAGGCGTCCGTCCATTCCGTACGAGTAGACGAAGTCCATGTACTTCTTGAAGCTCCACGGCACGCCCATCCAGTTCACGGGGGTCTGGAGCAGCACGGCGTCGGCCCAGCGGTGATGTTCGATCTCCGCGTCGACCTCCCAGCTGTCCTTCATCGTCGTGAGACGGGTCTCGTAGCCCGCGGACTCCAGATGGTCGAGCGCCATCCGAGTCAGCGTGCGGTTGAGCTCACCCCTGGCGAACTCGTACTCCTCGTGTGCGTTGATGACGAAGACGTTCTTCATGGCGTGGCGATCAGTCGAAGACGCGGATCAGCTTCTGGTTGACGAACTCCATGATGCCGAGGTCGCCGAGCTCGCGGCCGTAGCCGGACTTCTTGACGCCGCCCATCGGCATGCTCGCGTACGTCCACGCGATGTGATTGACGAAGGCGACGCCCGTCTCGAGACGCTCGCAGACGCGCCGGCCGCGCTCTTCGTCCGTCGTGTAGACCGAGCCACCGAGGCCGAAGTCGCTGTCGTTCGCGAGCTCGATCGCCTCGTCCTCGCTCGCGACGACGAAGACGTTCGCGACCGGGCCGAACATCTCTTCCTCGAACGCGGGAGTGCCCTTCTTGATCTCCGTCAGGATCGCCGGCTCGATGAATGCTCCGTCGCGCGAGCCGCCCGTGAGGAGCTTTGCGCCCGCGTCGACGGAGCGCTCGATCTGGTCCTCGAGCTCGATCGCGGCCTTCTCGGTGCAGAGCGGCCCGTAGCCCGTGGCCTCGTCGAGCGGGTCGCCGGGCGCCAGCGCCTCGAACGCCTTCTTCGCGCGGATCAGGAACTCGTCGGCGATCGACTCGTGCAGGATGATGCGCTTCGCCGCGACGCAGATCTGGCCCGTCGCGTGGAGCTTGCCGAAAAGGAAGCGCTCGACCGCGAGGTCGAGGTCCGCGTCCTCGAGCACGATGAACGGGTCGACGCCGCCGAGCTCCATCACCGTCTTCTTCACGTTGCGGCCGGCCTGCTCGGCGACGCGCGCACCGCCCTTGTTGCTGCCCGTGAACGAGACGCCCTGGACGCGATCGTCGTCGATGACGCGGCCGGCGTTACGCGCCGACACGACGAGGTTCGTGTGCACGCCGGTCGGCACGCCCGCCTCGTGGAGGACGTCGTCGAACGCCTTCGCGCACTGCGGCACGTTCGACGCGTGCTTCGTCAGGACGACGTTGCCCGCGATCAGGTTCGGGGCGGCGAAGCGCGACGGCTGGTAGAAGGGGAAGTTCCACGGCTGGATGCCGTAGACGACGCCGATGGGCTGGTGGATGAGCGTGCCCTTGCCCTCCTTCGTGTCGTAGGCCTTCGGCGCGAGGAGCTGCTCGCCGTTCTCCGCGTAGTAGTCGAAGATGTCGGCGCAGAGGTCGATCTCCGGCCGCGCGTCGGCGATCTTCTTTCCCATCTCGCGCGTCATGATCGTCGCGAGCTCTTCGCGTCGCTCGCGCATGATCTCGGCGACGCGACGCAGGACGGTCGCGCGTTCCGCGAAGCTCGTCGCTCTCCAGGACTCGAACGCGGAGTGGGCTTCGGCGATGGCAGCGTCGACCTCGTCGGGCGTCATCTCGTCGAAGGTGGCGAGGACCTGGAGATCGAACGGGTTGATGGACTGGAGGGGTCGCGATTGGGCGGTTTCTGTCGTAGCCATGACGGCCTCGGGCAAGCGGGTGGATCCACCGTTGAGCTGCACGGCGCGCTCACGTTGTCGGCGGTGAGGCGGGAGGCTAGACTTGGGGGAACGGAAGTAAACCAGTGTCCTTTTTGATACCACCTGTGGTGTGAATGGGACACTGTGGTCTGAACGGGACACTGCGCTGTGAATGGGACGACGTAGACAGCCGGACGATCTGGCCTCGCAGGGGCAGCGGATCGAGATCGAGCCCTGCGACGAGCCGTGCCCGATCGAGCGGGGCATGCGAATCATCGGCGGCAAGTGGAAGGGCTCGATCCTGTGGCACCTGCAGGACGGGCCGGTGCGCTTCAACGACCTCGCGCGGCAGATGGGCGGCGCGACGCGCAAGATGGTCAACGAGCGGCTGAAGGAGCTCGAGGCCCAGGGCCTCGTCTCACGGAACGTCCTCAGCGACCGCCCGATCGCGGTCGCCTACGAGATCACCGAGTTCGGACGCTCTGCGCTCGTCGTGCTCGAGCAGCTGAAGGACTGGACCGAAGAGCACGGCGTCTAGCCCGGACCGCACCCGGGATCGCTCGCGACCGGTAGCCTCAGGGGATGGGAACTCGCGCCGTCCGATCGAACTTCGAGCCGGCGGCGGTGCTTCTCGTCGCCTCGGGACTGTTCCTCTCGACGCCGCTCCTCGCGGGGCGGACCGCCACCAGCCTGGACAGCGCAAGCTGCAGCGACTGCTGCCCAGGCTCCGAGTCCGGGGCGGGGGCGTCGCCGACGTACGAGTTCGTCGTCGTCGACCGCGACACGGGAGAGCCGATCTCGGGCGTCGAGTTCCACCTGAACATGCGCGACCGTCAGCTTCCCCCCGTCGGCGTTCCGGCGGCGTCGAGCGACGATCGCGGCCGGATCAGCGCGAAGTGGGCCCCGGCCGCCACTCGTCGCTGGGTCCTCTTCCAAAAGCGCGGCTATGGCCCGCGTCTCGTCGCGTCGAGCCGCGGTCGGTCCAGCGAGCCCGAGCTCGTTCGCCTCGCGCGCGGAGCACGGCTCGGAGGGACCGTGCGCGGTGCTCCGCCGAAGTCTCGCGTCGAGGTCGTCTTCGACGCGGCGTCGCTCGTCGAGGAGTTCGCGTTCTCCGGCGCGCCCGTCTCCATGTTCCAGCGAGCCCGGATCGACGGTGCTGGCCGATTCCAGTTTGCGGACCTTCCCCCGTTCGCACTCCTCGACGTTCGGATCGTGGACGCCGACTCCGGCCGCTGCAGTCTTGCCCTCCCGGAGCCGCTGACGCTCCAGCCCGGAGAGTCGCACGACGTCGAGTGGTCGCTCGAAGAACTCCCGACGCTTCGCGGTGTCGTTCGCACGAGCGACGGGACGCCGCGACCCGAAGTGGGGCTCCTGCTCGAGGGCGGAGTCGGCTCTGACGTTGGTCAAGAGGGCCTCCTCGAACGTCGGACCATGGCGACGACGTCAGGCCCCGACGGCACGTTCGAGTTCGCGTCCGTCCCTCCGGGTTCTTGGACTCTGGAGACCGACCCGGAGAGTCTCGATGCTCTGCGTGCCGAACAGCTCTACGGCGCTCCCGTCCAGGTGCCCGTGTGGCCCGGCACCGAAGACGTCACGGCCGAGTTCGAGCTCCACCGCGCCCTGTTCATCGAAGGCACCGTGGTCGACCTCGACGGGCGAGCCACGGCGGCAGCGATTCGTCTTCCGCTGGATCCGCACCTCGCGCTCCGCCCCGCCTTCTCGGACGACCGTGGTCGATTCCGCATCGGGCCGCTTCCGCCGGGGCGCCAGATTCTGCGAGCGTCTCCCTTCGGAGTCTGGGAGGACGCCGCGGGACTCACCGCGAGCGATGCGTACGACGTCGAAGCGGGCGATTCCGACGTGCAGATCCGGCTGAATCCTGGATGCGCGCTGACGACGCGCGTCGTCGACCCCGAGACGGGGCAGAGCGTCGAGGCGCGCTTCTTCCACGCGAGCCGGACGACGCAGGAGGGCACAGGGTACGTCGGAACACTCGCCGGCTCCTTCGAGGCCGAGCACAACACGCCCTTCCTGAGTCCGGGCACGTACGTCGCCTACGCGATGACGGCCGACGGGCGCGCTGGCGTGCTGGAGGACATCGAGCTTCGAGCGGGGGATGACCGCACGGTCGAAGTGCCCGTCGGCCCCGCGGGAACGCTCTGCATCGACGTTCACTCCGGCGCCGGTCTCGCCGTCGCAAGGGTCTTCGCCAAGGACGTACCGATCGCCCGAGACATCCTCCTCGCGGGCTGCGTTCGAACGCTCTCCCTGCCCCCGGCCACCTACTCGGTGTCGGTCGTCGCGCTGGAGTCGACCCTCCCCGGTGGAACTCCGGTCTCCACCGAGCCCGTGGAGGTCTCGATCGCTGCGGGGGAACGTCGCGAAGTCCGCTTCGAGGTCCCGGGGACACACTGAGCGGCCGCCGGCCGCCGGCCGCAACCGGCGTTACCCTTGGGAACCTGCGCCGCGCCCGCGGCGTCTCGCTTCGAGAGCCTGCCCCCTGCCGACGTCCCCGGCGGCCCGATTCCCACGCTCGGCGCGCACGACCCCATGGAACGCCTGCTCGTCCCCCTCGCCACCGTTCTCACCGCCGGCTCGCTCGCCGCGCAGACCAGCGTCAGCGTCCCGCCCCAGTCGCCGCGGAGCGCGATTCGCTTCTCGTATGAGCTCTCGGCGCTCCCCGCTCTTTGGTCGCAGGGTGGGCTCGGTCCCGTCGAGGTCGATACGAGCGTCGGCGGGCCCGCGGCCGGTGACGGCGGACCGCTCACCATCGGCGGACGGACGTTCCGATCCGGCCTCGGCACGCACGCGACGAGTGCGATCGCCTACGACCTCGACGGCAGCGCCCTCGCGTTCGGGAGCTGGATCGGCGTCGACGATGCCGTCGGCGCGAACGGCTCCGTCGTGTTCGAGGTCCAGGTCGACGGCGTCGTCGCGTACACGTCGGGGCTCCTGACCGGCGCCGACGGTCCGGTCCACACCGGCCGGATCGACGTCGCGGGCGCGCATGAGCTCCTGCTCGTCGTGCGGGACGGCGGCGACGGTGCTCAGGACGACCACGCCAACTGGGCGGACGCGACGGTCTTCGCGACCACGCGCCCCGTCGGCGATGGAACCCGCCTGCGTGCGACCCGCGGCGACTGGGAGCCGGTCATGCCCTGGCCGCTCGATCCGATCCAGGCCGTCCTTCTCGACACGGGCGACCTCTTGACCTCTGCGAGCCAGCAGGCGGACGGCCCCGGCGACGACTCCCCGGGCGCACCCCACGACGGGACGCGCGCCGACCTCTCCGATCCGGCGACGTTCGGCCACACGGCCGTCGACCATCCGACGGAGGAGGTGTTCGGGGCGGCTCTCGCGCGGCTCTCGGACGGCACGCTCCTCGCGGCGGGCGGCTTCGGCGGTCGCGTCGGATCGGGCGCGCCGATCGGTCAGGACCAGGCCAGTCGCTTCGACAGCGCGGAGCTCGCGTGGATCCCCGCGGCGAACGGGCCGCTGGCGCGCTGGGGCGCGTCGGGCATCACGCTGGGCGACGGCTCGCTGCTCGCCGTCGGCGGCGTCGACGGCAATACCGGTCGCGACGCGTCCGCGCGGTTCGACGGCGCGTCCTGGACCGAGCTCCCCGGTGCCTCGCTCGCGTCCTGGCTCGACGTCGGC
>JBCCSK010000355.1:0-6348 GCA_039200205.1 Planctomycetota bacterium | reverse complement strand
GGCCGCGCACCCACCCCGGGGGGGTGGGTGCGAGGGGTGCATGGCTATAATCCCGCGCACCCGTAAACACCCACCCCGACCAAGCGCCCACGGGCGCGCCGCGTTCGCGCAGCGTGCTCTTCGCCTTCCAGAGCGCCTCGCCGACAGGAGTCCCTTCGCTCCACAGGCTCGCGTAGAACGCCTCCATCAGCTGGCGGGTCAGGTCGTCGTCCACTTTCCAGAGAGAGGTCAGCGTCGTGCGCGCGCCCGCCGCGTGCAGCGCGGCCTGAAGCGACTGGATCCCTAGGCCCGCGCGTCGGATGCCGACGTGGGTCTCGCACGCCGAGAGCACGGCGAGCTCACAGCGCGAGAGGTCGACGGTCGCGAGCTCTTCGGCTGTCATGAGTCCGGGGACTCCGCCCAGCTCGTCGCGGCCTCGGTTCGCTCCGGCAAAGCACAGTCCGCTCAGCGTCATCGGAGCGAACCCGACGACCGTGCGCTGGAGCCGCACCGCCCTCTCTGCCACGTCCCGATCCCCGAGCGCGAGCACCTGCTCCGGCGCGAACCAGCCGTGGGTCGCCACGTGCACGTAGCGCTTGCCTACTGCGTGCTTCAACAGCGCCGCCTTGGTCGCAGCTCCCCGTCGAAGCACCTTCGGCTCGACTTCGAAGTGCCGCTCGAAGAGCGCGGCGAGAGCGTCGGCTTCGCCCGCCGTGCCTGCGAGGCGAATCCAGCTGCCGAAAGCGCCGCTCCGCTCGACGAGCTCGATCGGCACGCGCGACGCCGTCGCGACCGCGCGCGAATTGGCGCCCTCGGGAGCCGCAGACCCGGACGCCTCGTCATCCTCGTTCTCTTCCTTCTCGTCTCTGTCCTCGCGCATGTGGTCGAAGTCCACGTCGCCAACGACGAGGAGTCCGGGGCCCGACACGTCTCGCGCCGTTCCGTGCGCGAGGCTTCCGAACGAGACCTCACGCGAGATGCGGTACGCATCGCCCACGAGCCGTCCCTCCTCCAGCGGCAGCGCGTCGAGCGGGACGAGGTGGAGCACGTCGTCCGAGCACACGAAGACACGCGACGCGCCCACCGCGTCCAGGACAGGTTCGAGCACCGCGCGCGCGAGCGCTCGCCCCGCGCGGCGACTCGCGTCGTGTCTCGACTCGGTCGCGCGCCCCTCGACCCCAGTGCCCCGACCGACCGGCTCGCCGACGCTCGCGCGCCACTCTTCCACGAGACGCTCGACCTTCGCGGCCGGCCCGAGGTCGAGGCGTCGCACCGCACCTTCGTCCGGGACGACAAGGGCGACGAGCTGATCCGGGCCCCAGTTCGTCGTTCGCGACTCGGCGTCGAGGACTCGCGGCCGGTAGCGAAGGAACCCCACTGCCCCTGCACCCGCGGGCAGCGCATTGGCAACGTCCGCGTGAGACACGCGCTCGATCCCCAGCCCCGTTCCGCGTCGCGCCGCGACGAATCCCCGCAGCACGAGATCGCGTTCCTGCGAGAGCCGAGCGATCTCCGCTCGCCACGCCGCTGCGCTCGCCGCGTCCGCCGGCCCGCCGACGACGAGGTCTCCCAGCTGTCGACTCAGCTGTGCCCAGCGCGTACGCATTCGTTGCCCGTCCCCGTCGGCGTCGACCGAGCCGCGGCTCCCGAGCGTCGCGGTGGAGACATGTCGACGCGTCTCGATCAGGTCGAAGAGCTCTTGCGCTGTGAGCAGGCCGTTCGCTTCGAGGAACAGAGCATCGGAGACGCGCTCGGCCTCCGAAGCGCAGGTCTCGCTCGCACGGCGCGGAGAGGCGACCAGGAGCTGGCGGAGCCGCTCGTGCATCCCCGCGACCATGGCGCGCCCGTGGACCGCTGCCTCTTCGGAGTCGCCGAAGCGAAGCTCGGCGAGCGCCAGGTTTTGCTCCGCGATGAGTCGCTCCTCGTGGCCCTTCGGCCGGGAGCTCGCGACGGCCTCGGTCACGCGCGTGAACAGCTCGAGGGCTCGCTCGCCTTCGCCGAGCTCGAGGAGCGCTGCGGCGAGGCTCTGGTCGGCGCCCACTCGAAAGGGATGCCCGTCGGGGAGCTGCTCGTCGTACGCCTCGACGACCTGCTCGAGCGCGTCGACGGCTTCGGCGTACTGGCCGCACGCGACGCGAGTCACGCCGATGTTGTGGAGCGCGGCGAAGATCTGGAGGCTGCCCTCGGGGAAGATCTTCTTCCGCATTCGCCAGACGTGCTCTTCCAGCTCCTGCGCGCGCTCCGCCTCACCGTCCTTCTTCAGACTCACGGCGAGGTTGGCCTTCGCGGAGAGCACGAGCGGATGTTCGGGCGGGAGCGAGCGCTCGTACGCGTCGTGCACGGACTCGAACAGCTCCACGGCGCCAGCTACGTCGCCCAACCGCATGCGCACCGTGCCGAGGTTGAGCTGTGCCGCGAGGGCGCTCGGGTGGTTCGGGTCCAGCCGAGCATACGAGCGGTGGACGTCCTCGAGAATGTTGCGCGCGGCCTCGGGGTCGCCGAGCGCGACCTGAGTGCTCGCGAGGTTCAGCTTGGCATCGAGCACCTGGGGATGTTCGGCGGGGAACAGGCGCGTGCGTGCTTCGAGCACGTAGCGCTCGAGGGCGAAGGCGCCCTCGATGTCGCCGAGGTCATTCTTGATCACCGCCAGGTTCTGCTTCGCCATCAGGAGCGACACGTCGTCGGCGGGCAAGATGCGCGCGAAGGTCGTATGGACCGCGTCGGCCAGCTCGTGCGCTTCGGCGATGTGCCCGAGCTTTCGCTTCAGCACCGCAAGGTTGTGTTGCGCGGCAGCGAGGTTGAAGTCGTCGACGGGCTCGGTCTGTTCGTAATACGCGAGCGCCCACTCGCGTGCGATGAGCTGCACGGGCAGCACGCCCGCCTCGAACGCGAGGCGATCGAGCTGCGCCTGTGGTTGGACCGCCGCGGCCAAGTGGGTCGGGATCGCGGTCGCGAGCGTCCCGGCCTCGGTGAGCACTTCGCGTAGCGCCTCCGCGTCCCCTTCGTCGCGCAGGACCTCGGCAAACTCCAGCACGGCCCGCAGCTCTTCGACGGCAGCGTCGCCTTGGCCCAACGCCGGCGTCGAGAGGAGGGCGAGCGCGGCGAGGGGAAGCGCGACGTGGACGAGGGGCGGGATACGGAGCATGGCAAGCGTGAACATCGTATCGATCAACACCCTTGAGACGCTCCAACAGCCGCATCGCTCAGGCACAGGGTCGTGGGGAGTACTGGATGCACGATCTCCAGTCTCTCGCAGCGGCCTGCCGCTGCGCTCGTCTGCACGTCGACGGTTCTTCGAGTGTGAGGTACCTCGGATACAACGACACGGTCGAGGGTCGCCGTCTGTTCGTGAAGGAGAGCGACTGAGATGGGATGAGAGGGTCGATCGCCAACGCAGTACCAAGATCGCCTGCAGCGCAATGCGGCCTCGAGAGCCAAGGAGTCCGATCCATGCCTCATCCTAGTGTGACCCCCGACTCGAGCCACTTCGTCGGCCTTGACGTCGGTGACCGCGTAGCGCATCTCCGCGTCGTCGACGCGGAGCGATCCGTTGTCGAATACAAGAAGCGGAAGAGCTGCCGGGATTCGCTGCTGGAAGAGCCCTCTGGGCGAGCGAAGGCGGGAATCGTGGTCGCGGTGGCGTCACACATCCCGATGGATGTCGTCCCTCCTGCGCGAATGAGGGCACGACGTGCCCGTGGTTGACTCCCGGAAGGTTGGCCAGATCACGAAGGGCGGGCGCAAGACCGACCGGCTCGAGCACGCGTGATACCGTCCGAACGCCCCGCCCCGGCACAGTCCCCCGCTCATGATCCCGATCCCCGCTCGCCCTCTCCGGCGGCTGTGATCACGAATCGCCGCTTGAAGCGCTTATCCGCTTCTTCAAGCTCACGGCCACTGGCGTCCCTCGCGGAGAAGACGAAGGCCTGACCCAGGTGACGATCGTCCGCTACCCTCGCGGGACATTCTTCATTCGGCGATCGACGGACCTCCGATCGAGGTCGTCGACTCGGAGTGCGAGCTGGTCGTGCCCCCCTCGACCTCTACGGCTCTAGAAAGACCCCCCAGCGATGATTGCAGCACTTCTCGTCTCCGCGGCCACCGCGGTCCACGCCCCGCTCCCCGCGCCCCCGCTCGCAATGACCGTTGCGTCGACGGTCGACGACGGGCACGCGACCGAGTGGCCGAAGGCCGACGACTCCGCGAAGCTCAAGCGCTCGATCTCGAAGCTGCGCAAGGCGCGCAACGAGGCGATGGAGTCGGCGGGACGCGAGGAGATCGCGGCTGCCGGGCCCGCCGCAGCGCCGATCCTCCTCAAGGCCCTCGCGAAGGAGAAGGACGCAGAGACGCGGGAGCGCCTGAGCGAGGCGCTGGACTCGGTGACGACGAAGGAGCACACGCGCCTGTTGGCGGAGCTCTTCGACGACAAGAGCATCGCGGTGAGTCGCTACTCCGTGCGCCGAGTCGCGATGCTGGGCGACGCGGGACTGCGCGAGCAGGCCGAAGCCCGCTACGCCGGCCTCGAGGAGGCGGACGGCGACCCGAAGGCGAAGCGGAAGCCCGAGCCGATCGACTTCGATCTTGCCGCGGTGCTGTGCATGTCCACGGGGTCGGCGAAGGGGTTCGACCGCGTTCTGGCGCTGGCGGAGATCGAGCCCTGGCAGGAGTGGCGCGGGGTCCTGATCCCGGCGGCCCGGAGCGCCTCCGGATCGAAGGAGATCCTCACGGAGATCTCGCGCGTGGTCCGCGACGCCCGAAACGAGGACGACTACGGAGGCCCGGGAACGATGGCGTCGGCTCCCGCGCACGTCGCGGGGCTCCACCTGATCACCTACGTCGGGACGAAGGAAAATGCGCGGTTCATCACGTTCTCGCTCGACAACCAGCAGAACGACATCCAGGTCGCCGCGATCAACGCGTGCCGTGTGATGGTCGATGGCGATGAGCCGCTCGAGAAGCTCTCGACGTCCGACGCCATGAAGCGCGCCGGCGCCTGGAAGAAGCGCCTCGCGTCGCTGGGCCGCTGACAGGCCCACGAGCAGCGCAAAGCCCCTCCGATCCCGCGCGCGCTCGCAGGCACCTTCCTCATCGCGAGCCACGCGTCCGCGAACGTCGACCAGTTCCTCTCCTACCTCGACATCTGCTCGCGAGCGGCTCGTCGCATTGGGGCCCCACCCGGGCGCCGATGGTGGACGTTCCTCAAGGCGCGCACGGTATGCGCGACGCGACTCCGTGCGGCGAGCCGTTCCGGTACCTTCCGTGCGCGATGGGCGACTCCCCCCTTCCCACCGATCGCGAGATAAGCCCCACCGACGGACTCGACCTCGACGAGAAGTCCGCGCTCGAGCACTTCCTCGGCAAGTCGGTTGTCGAAGCCGCGAAGCTCTTCTCCGAGGAGCGCAACCTCGTCTACGCCGAGGACCTGATGTGGATGGGCCCCCGGGCGTTCGCGTACTACCTTCCGGCGGTGATGCCGTACCTGAGAAGCGTGGATTCGTACAGAGACTCCGCGTTCGTCGTCTCCGTGAAGGGCGCGATTCAGTCTCAGCTCGACGACGACGCCGGCGCCTTCCGCCCGGCGGCAACCGCGGCGCGGGCTTTCCTCGAACACTGTCTCGCGCACGACGACGACCGGCTCGGGGTCGAAGCCGAGGGACCGTACCGCAACCTGCGGAAGCAGCTGGCTGCCCTTTTGAAGCGGGTCGAGGCTGCGGATCAGTCGAAGGGGCGCTGACGTTCAGCCTCCGCCACGTCTCCGTACGCGCTCTCTACGCTGCTCTGCCCGCTTCGCGAGGAGAAAGCTCGACCTAGAGCGGCGACCGAGGTCGGACGAATCGGATGTGCCCGTACTCCCGTGCGGCCGTCCACGCTTCGATCCGACGGCGATTCCCGCCATACTCGGCCCGCGCCGAAGCCGACGTTTCACGGGAGGGCGCCAGCTCGGGGTCGCGCCGCAGCGGATCGCCGGCGGCCGAGCTGGCAGTCCAGTGGCCCATTCCGGCGGGCTCGAGCGCCCGCCCTTCGGTGTGAGCGCCCATGCCCGAAGCCGGCTTCCGCTCATGGTCCGGATGATCGCTCTTCCTCTCCGGTGGCCGTCGTCACGAATGGCAGCTTGGCACGCTTATCCGCTGACGGGATCGCTCAAGACCCAGGTCCTGAAGAAGTAGACTCGGACGAGTTCAGCCGTCGATGCAGACTGACGGTCCACATAGGAGACGCACCCGCACATGAATCTATCGGTCGCCTTCGATTCGAGGTATGGTCAAGAGTTGTGTTCCAGGATTTCTCGATCACGCAGCGACGTCCTCTCCCTTGGCGTGGTCTTGGTTGATTCCGTCCTTGAACTGAACGCCTTCGATGAGCGCGCTC
>JBCCSK010000354.1:0-6356 GCA_039200205.1 Planctomycetota bacterium | reverse complement strand
GGAGGAACTCGGCGTCCTCGGCGTTGTGGACGAGCGAGGGCGTGATGAAGATCAGGAGGCTCCGACGATCACGCTGCTCGTTGCGGTACTTGAAGAACTCGCCGAGGATCGGGATCCGCGAGACGAAGGGCACGCGGGAGACCGTCTTCGACTCGCTGTCGGTCGTCAGGCCGCCGATGACGGCGGTCTGGCCGCTCTCGAGCATCATCTGCGTGATGAGGGTCGAGGAGCGCGTCCGCGGCAGCGCGATCGTGCCCTCCGCCCCGGCGGAGCCGACGGTGAACACGTCGAAGCCGGCGGGAGCGAGCGCCGTCGAGCCCGTACCGGAGAGGTTGGTCTCCTTCGGGACGACCTCCATGCGGATCTTGCGCGTACCCGGGATGACGTTCGGGCGGACGAGGAGCTGGAAGCCGACCTCGACCGGCGAGCCCTGCGCCTCCATGACCGTCAGCTGGAGACCGCCGGCCTGGCCCTGCTCGGAGCGAGCCTCGGCGTAGCGGACCGTCTCACCGACGAAGATCGTCGCCTCGTTGCCGTCCAGCGTGATGATCTTCGGGGCCTGGATGACCTCGGAGTTCTGGTCGCGCTGGAGCATGCGCAGCGTCGCCTGGACCTGGTTGAACGACAGCGCACCGAAGATCGTCGGCGGGACCTGGGTCTGACCGGCGTTGATCGGGGGCGGGTTGTCGAGCGAGTTGCCGGCGAACGGGCCAAACCCGAAGTCGCTGGCGATGATGCCGTCTTCCCAGCCGCCGTCACCGACCGAGAACGGGAGGTCGATCGGGATCTGCGAGCCGCTGATGCTGATCTGCGGGCCGCCGTCGCCGTAGTCGACGCCGAGGTTCAGGAGGTCCGTGTTCGACGTGGACACGAACTTCAGGTCGACGAACACCTGGCTCGGCTCGACGTCGAGGCGGCGGATGATCTCCTGGATCGTCTCCTGCACCTGCGTCGTGTCACGGATGATGATGACGTTCTGCGACTCGATGAAGTCGAGCTCGCCGGACTGCGAGAGCGCCTTCTCGAGCGCCGCGAGCACCGTGAAGTGCTCGGCCGGCGTCCCCGTCGGCGGCGCGGCGCCACCCTCGATGAACTCGCTGTTCAGGATCGGAACGCGCGTGCTCTTGGGGCGGATGTAGCGGAGCTGGTAGCTGCGCGTGATCTTCTGCTGCTCGAGGCTGATCGGATCGACGACGCGGAAGATGTTCCGGCGCTCTTCGACGACCGTGTAGCCCAGCGTCTTGCAGATCTCTTCGAGCGCGTCCTTCCACGGAACGTTCTTCAGCTTGACGCGCAGCGTTCCCTGCACGTCCGGGCTGATGATCACGTTCGCGTCGGCGATCTTCGCGATCGTCGAGATGACTTCCTTGATGTCCTGATCGTCGAACGTGAACTCGACGCGCGTCGGCGTGCTGATCGTGAGGACACCGGACTTGTCCTCCTCGACGACACAGCCTGCGACCTCCGCGGCGTACTCGAGCGCATCGCGCCAGTACACGTCGGAGAGCTTCAGCGACTGGACCTTCCGGTCGCCGCCTTCGATGACGACGATGTTCGCGCCGGAGCGGTCGCGGAGGTATTGGACGACCTGGCTGAGATCGCGCTCGACGATGTCGAGGTCGACGCGCGCGTCCAGGGTGGGGACCTGAGCCGCCGCGGCCGGGGCCAGCGCTGCTGCGCAGGCAGCCAGCGCGAGAAGGGACTTGAGGGGATTCACCACGATTCCTCTGTCCGGAGACCGGACTCTAGATGGCTTAGGGGGACTGTTTGCGTGTGACGGGGCGGGGTGCGGCGGACGAGTCCGCGGCGTGCGGTCCGTTGCTTCGGTGGATCAGCCGATTCGCCTGAGCGAAATCAGAAGTCACGGGTCAGCACGGCGCCGCGGAAGACGAAGTCGACCTGGTTCGGCCTGACGTCGTGGACGATGAGTTCCTTGCCGACGAGGTCGCCGATGGTGCGGCGCGTCCCGTCGATGATGATCACGGGGTTCTTGCCCTCGAGGATCGCGAAGCCGCCGATGTCCATCTCGATCATCTCGAAGTCGCGGAGGATCTCGGCGTCGCTCGCGAGCTGACGGAGCCAGTCCGCGAGGGCGACACGGTCGGGATCACCGTCGACGAGATCGAGCGAGTCGGCGAGCGCCTTGTAGGCGTCGAGCGCGAGCTCGTAGTTGCCGTCGTCGATGTGGCGGACCATCGCGTCGCCCACCGTCTGCATCTCGGCGACGCTGGGTCCGGCTGTCGCCTTGCTGGCGTTGAGCGCGAGGCGAAGCGCCTGGAGCGGCTCGACGACGTTGAGGGTCAGCCGCTTCTCGGCGGGCTTGTACGTGATCCGCTTCTCCTTGTCGATCCGACGCAGATCGTCGTCGAGCATCGCGATGATCTTCTCGAGCTCGCTGCGCTGGACCATCCGCTCGAGCACCGAGCTGGCCTTGTTCGAGGCCTCCCAGTAGCTCCGCGCCTCCTCGATGCGGCGGACGAGCTCGTCGACCTCCTCCATCTGGCGCTGGACGGTCCACGCGTTCGGATCGTCGACCTGAGCCGGGACGCGCGGGTCGATGAGCGGATCCCGCCGACCGCGCGGGCCGCGGTACGTGTACGTCTGCAGGGTCAGTGCCGCCCGGCGGCGGTTGATCTCGCCGGCCAGGAGGTCGCGCTTGCGCTCGTACCCGCTGATGTCGACCTCGTCGGCCTCGCCAGCGCGCGGCACGTACTTGTACGTCTCCACCTCCATCTGGATCCGGTGGTTCGCAACGCCCTCCTCCTCGAGGACCTTGCGCGACGCGGCGTTCATCTTGAACGAGGACACGGCCATGAACCGGCTGTGCGTCTCGATCCGGTTGAGGAAGTCGAGGAACTGGAACGTGTCCGCGGTCAGGGTCAGCTGGTAGGCGACCTTCTCGAAGGCGCCGGCCTGCTGTCCTCGACGCGAGCGATCCTGGCTGGGCTTGAAGCCCGAGGTCCGCACGCCCGCTTCCTTGGAGTAATCCTGGAAGTCGCGGATCAGGTTCACGAGGTCCTTCGTGTCCGGGAGGATCTCCCGAATCCGATCGGCGATCTCGCGCAGCACGATCACCTCGCGCTCGATCTCCGCGGTCGTACGAATCGTCTCGCGCGACTTCGCGATGTCTTGGCGGAGCTTGGTGACCGCGGCCTGAGCGGCCTCGATCTGCCCGTGCTCGCTGTAGATCAGGTAGCCCGCCCCGAGCGCAACCGCGCCCGAGATCCCGGCGAACACCGTCCAGAACTTCTTCTCGTTCACTGGTTCGTCTCCTCGGCGGCCGTGCGGTTGTTGACGCGCTCCTCAGGGCTGAGGAGCTTGATGGTCAGCGGGAACGACCAGTTGACCGACGGGATCAGGTCCTCATCGGGATCGTTGACCTTCGCCTCGGGAGCCGCCGGCTTGCCGAACAGCTGCCAGAGCGACGAGAGTTCGGGGTCCTCGATGTCCTCGAGGAAGTTCGCCACCTGGTCGTAGTCCTCGGAGCCCGAGTGACCCGACGCCTTGAGCTCACCGAACTCCTGACGGCGCCCACCGCCCTCGGCCATCTTCACGTCGACGTCGTCGAACCAGATGAAGTGCTCGATGCCTTCACGACCCGCGTGAACGATGTCGAGGAGCTCGTCGAGCGTCTTCGTCCACAGCACGCGGTTCTTCGTGATCTGCGACAGCGTCTGCTCGCGAGCGGACCGCGTCTGGATCTCCTTCTCCAGCTTGTTGTGGTAGTCGACCTGCGGCTTGAGGCCGTTGAAGTCGTCGAGGAGGACCTGACGCGTGGTCTCGATGTTCGCGCTGACGCCGAACTCGAGGTAGCCCCAGTAGGCGATCAGCGAGGCGTTGACGAGCACCGCGCCCGCGATCGCCGCGATCATGCCGATCGGCGACTTGGCGCGCCGACGGTACTCGTCGGGGAGAAGGTTGACCGAAATCATTGGTTGACGACCCGTGAGGCAAGACCGACGGCCACGACGAGGGAAGGTGCCCAGGCCTCGAGCTCTTCGACGTCAAGGCGGTTGACGTCCACGCGCAGGCCTTCGAGCGGGTTCCAGAGACGCGTGGGACGCGCCACCGACTGTTCGATGTACTCCGCAGCGCCGGGCGCGAGCACGCCCCCGCCGGAGAGCAAGATCTCGGTCACCGTGAGGCCCTCGTTGTGCTCGACGTAGTCCATCGAAAGCATCAGCTCCGACGCGAGGTCCTCGAGCACGGGGCCGATCGCAGTGCGCACCTCGGCCTGGTGATCTTCGGATGAGCGCTTGATCGCCTCGGCTTCGAAACCCTCGACGCCGAGCCGCCGCGCGACCGCCTGGGTCATGTTCGACCCGCCGATCGGGATCTCGCGGCTGAAGCAGCTCGCGCCCGCACGCATGACGTTGATCGCCGTCGCTTTCGCGCCAACGTCGACGAGCGCCGTCGCGCGAACGTCCGCGGGATCGATCGTCTCGGTGTCTGCCAGGACGCAGAGCTCCCAGGCGTTCGAGATGGCGAACAGGTCGAGGTCGATCGCAATCGGAACGAGCCCCGCGGCCTGCACGAGCTGCGCCTGCCCCTGCAACCTCTCCGTCTGACAGGCTGCGACGAGCACCTTCATCGTCTCGGTCGACGAGCCCTCCGTCGGCCGCTGGAGCGGCAGACAGTCGATGATGAAGTCCTCGTCGGAGGAGACCAGCTTGTCGGCCTCGAACTGAATCGCCTGATTCAGCTCCGAGTCCGACATGTTCGGCATCGCGAGGTACCGCACGACGGTCTCCTGACCGGAGACACCCGTCACGACGCGCTTCGAACGGAACCTGCCCTCCTTGAAGACCTGCTTGACGGCCTCATCGACGCTCCCGCCAGGCGGCAGCTCGACTCGTGCGAAGCCCGTGATGACGGGCTCCTGACCCTCGAGCGTGATCTCGACGGCCTTCACGACGGAGGTGCCGAGATCGAGGCCCACGACGCTCTTCTTGCTTCGAAACACGTTCCCTTACCCGATCGCTTGACCTGGACCCGCACTCGGAGGGGGGACTGCCCCGGCGGCTCCGCGTGGTCTGTCGTCCTGGGCCCGCCGCAGGGTTGAGGAGGGGTCTCGAAAAAGGCCAGAAGGCCGCGAGAGGCTCTTTGTCGAACGCACCGGTCCTCCGTGCCCGCCCGCCCCCGCGAGAGGCGCCCCAGGCGCACCTATGCCCCTTCCCGCCCTTTCGGTCGGCCCCTGACGCGGCCTGGTGGCCCGTCCAGCGACCTGGATCGCCCGGATGGCGTCACGCGCCGAGTTGCCGCAGGTGGGATCTCCGGCCCGCTCGAGCGCGACATGGCATCCACGCGCCAGCCACGCTCGCTACGCCGCCCGCCGCCGCCCGCGCGGCGCCTCGCCCACCGTCCGTCCCCCGTGTCCGAACGGACACGGGCTCATCGCCCCCCAGTCCTGCCGCCATCCCAGCAGCTCGGACTTCGCCATGGGCCGCTCCGCGTACCCCGCGAACTCGGCCGGCGTCTTCGCATCGTCCCGGTAGAACCGCGGCCGAACCCAGTTCCGCCACGCCACGTGCAGCTCCAGGTGCCGCGAGAGGTACCGCCGCCACTTCGTCCCGTACGGCATCTCGCGCTGGATCCGCCCCAGGTGCATCCGCCCCTTCGCCTCCGCCTGGTTGATCGGGAAGAGCCGCGTCCCGGCGCCCCGCGGCGCGCGGCCCGGCGTCGTGGAGTGGACGAGCTTCTTACCGTGAAACGCTGCCTTCGCGATCTCGGCGTAGCTCGGCTTCTCGTCGGTCTCGAGCGCGACGTCGGTCTCCTCGGGTCGGAACGTCGCCGCGCGACGCAGCGCGATCAGGCACGCCAGCCGCGAGAGGTGCTGCCGGCGCCCGAAGCGGGCCTCGTCCTCGGCGATCGCCGCCAGTCGCTGCTTCGTCATCCGCCCGTGCGGCCGGATCGGGGCGACGATCGCCGCGATCATGAAGCGTGAGTCCTTCTCGATCGCCGTCGCGATCGTCACCGGGCGCGTGTTGCGACGCGTCTCGTAGGACTCGAACTCGTCGAACTGGAAGGTCAGCGGTCCGTCGACGGGGTCCCGTGGGAGCAGCGGGCCGCGCCGCAGCAGGTTGCGGTTCAGCCGATGGAGGTGACGGAAGTGCTTGCGTGCCTTCTTCTCGAGGTTGTTGCGCGTCATCCCGACGTCGCGCGCGGTCTTGCGGAACCACAGGCCGCTCGCGAGCGCCCAGGCCACGCGCGCGTTGAGGTGCGGCTTGCGGTCTCGGTAGCTCAGGCGGAACGTCTGGCGCGAGAAGGTGCGCCGGCATCCGCGGCAGCGGTAGCGAGGGATTGGGGCGGTGTGGACGCGCGCCTTGTAGCTGCCGTGGTGGACGTAGAAGCGTTTG
>JBCCSK010000353.1:0-6358 GCA_039200205.1 Planctomycetota bacterium | reverse complement strand
GCGAGAGGGCCACTTCGCCAACGGCCAGCGCGACGGGCTCTGGCGCGAGTACGCGAAGAACGGCCAGCTCATCGAGCGGTCGGTCTACCGCGCCGGCACCCTCGTCGGAACGCGCGAGACCTGGTTCCCCTCGGGACAGTCCCAGGAGCTCGAGGCCTACCGCGACGGTCGGCTGCACGGCGAGCGTCGCGTCTGGGGACGCGATGGACTGCTGATCCTGAACGAGAACTGGCTCGACGGAGAGCGTCACGGCCGCTGGCAGGACTTCCACCCTGGCGACGGCGATCCGCGCGAGTGGGGCACGTACGAGAACGGAGAGCGCGTCGGGCTCTGGCAGCGAGCCTCGCCGACGGGCGTCGTCCTGGCGGCGGTCGAGTACCGCGGCAATCTCCCGCACGGCACCGCCCGCACCTGGAGCGAAGACGGCGTCCTCATCGAGGAGCTCGTCAACGTCGAGGGCGAGCGCACGGGTCCGTCCCAGACCTGGTACGCCGACGGCAGCCCGCAGTCATCCGGTCGCCTGGAGAACGGGCGGCGCGACGGTCGATGGACGTACTGGAAGGAGGACGGATCCATCAACGAGCGGTGGTCGGGCGTCTACGAAGAGGACCTCCGCGTCGCGCCGCTCGAGGACGCGGCCGACGGCGACTGAACGCGACTCTCGCCCGGCGATCTGTCCTGACGCGCACCTCGAAAGCCATGCAAACCTCGACCCGAATCGTCTGGGCGCTCGTCGCCGCAGTCCCCCTCCTCCTGCTGCCGATCGCCGGGGCCGCGGTCCAATCCGACGACGAGGCCCCTGAACGCCCCGAGGCCCCGGCCTTCGTGCCTCCGCCCGACGTCGCACCCGACGTCGAGGGCGGCGTCTTCACGCGCTTCTTCCACCCGGACGGCTCGGTGGCGCGCGAGGGGTTCCTCGTCGACGGCGTCCGCGCCGGCGTCTGGCACGCGTGGAGCGTGAACGGCGCGCGGGCCGAGAGCGGCGCGTACGACGGCTATCGCCGCGTCGGTCCCTGGGTCCTCTACAGGGGCAGCGGTGCCAGCGCACGCCGCCAGGGCAACTACGACGCCGACGGACTTCGGCACGGCACCTGGGCGACGTTCGACGAGGAAGGCAACGTCCGTCTCCTCATCGAGTACGTCCACGGAAAGCGGAACGGGACCTTCACCCGCTACGCGCCGGATGGCCGCGTGGTCGCGACGTACGGGTACCTGGAAGACCGCAAGCACGGCCCGAGCGCCCTCAATGCGCGCCAGACCGACGTGCCCCTGGAGCGCGGTTCGTGGGCCCAAGGCCGCCGCGTCGGCGAGTGGACCTTCTACCACCGCGAGGGGCCCCCGTCGCGCGTCGGCACCTTCGTCGACGGCCTGGAGGAGGGGGAGTGGATCGAGTACCACTCCAACGGACAGCGCATGCGAGTCGGACGCTACGAGCGCGGCCAGGCCGTCGGGGAGTGGCGCGGGTTCTACCGCCAGGGCGAGCGGCAGTTCACGGGCAAGTACGTGGGCGGCCTGACCGACGGCATGTTCATCGAGTGGTACCCCAACGGGGTGAAGAAGGCCGAGGGGTCGTTCGTGAAGGGCAAGCTCGACGGCAAGTGGACCTTCTGGGATCGCCAGGGGCGCGTCGACGAGGAGCAGACGGGAACCTACCGCGACGGAGAACTGATCCGATGAACGCAGCACTTCTCGAAGCCGCGCGCCGCACCTGGCCGGCCCTCGCTCTCGTCCCGCTCGCACTGCCCGCTTCCGAGGCACATCAGAAGACGGTCCTCCGCTACGAGCCGCCGACCGATCGGGCACTCTCGCTGGCGGTGACGGAGACCCACGACCTGACGCTGAGGACCCTCTCCACGCGCGTCGGCGACGCCGAGCCCGTCGAGGGCTCCGACTCGTTCCGTCTCCGCACCCGGGTCGATACGGTCTTCGCGGACGAGCACGCAGACACGGACGGTTCGCCCATCCGACGGCGCTACCTCGACGCGGCCGCGACGCTGACGGTGAGTCCCCCGCTCGTCGAAGGGGAGGAAGCACCCGACGAGTCGCGGCGTCGGGACTACGCGCTCATGTCGCCCTTCCGCGACGTGAGCGTCGTCTACGTCCCCGCCGACGGGCAGCCCGAAGGCTTCGGTCGCCACTACGACGCCCGTTCGCTTCCCGAGCCGCTGCTCCCGAAGCTGTCGGCGCCCTTCGACTGGGCGGCGCTCCTCCCGCCCGCTCGTCCGGACGGCACACGCTCTGCGGGAATCGGCGACAGCTGGACGATCCCCCCCGAGGCGCTCGAGTCGCTCATCGCAGGCGGAGGCTTCCTCAACTGGCGAAGCCCGAAGCCCAAGAAGGGCGAGGAGGAGCCGCCCCAGAAGGACGAACGGCTCCAGCGCGTGTTCTCGACTGGCGTCGGCGGCAACCTGTACGTCGGCTTCGACGGCAGAGTGACTGGCTCGGCCGACGCGTCGCTCGCACAGGTGGGCCAGGACGGCGACGTGAGCTGGGCCGAGATCGTCATCGCGTTCGACGTTCGGCTGCTGGCCGACCGATCGGACTTCGTCGACGACAAGAGGCTCGAGTCGCTGGGCGAGGACGACGTCGAGATGCTCGGCGCCAACCTCGGCGTGGCGCTCCGCGGCACGGCGACGCTCCGCTGGGACCTCACGGCACACCGGCCCTCCGAAGCGACCGTCGAAGCCGCGGAGACGATCGCGATGAACGTACGCCTGTCTCCGCCCGGCGGCGCCTACTTCGAGCAGGCGATGGGGATGGAGGGGCGACTCCAGTCCCGCCTCTCCTTCGACGTCATCCCCGCGACGCCCGTGAGGCGAACCGTGGGGCGCTGATCAGGGGACGATCTCGACCTCGATGGCGTCGCTGAAGACGCCACCGGCGGGCCCGCCGTCGGGGATCCAGACCTGGTACGTCCGGCGTGCGCCCACGAAGGCGCCGCCGTCGAACGGCACCCAGGCCTGACCGATCCCGAGGAACAGGGGGAACATCTCTGCGCGCCGGAGGGAGCCTCCGAGGAGCAGCGTCCCGTAGCCCGTGGACGACGCTCCCCGTGCCGCACCTTCGACGACCATCCCGAAGCCGCCGACGCCGCCGCCCTGGACCTCGAGCCAGACGCCACCGGCCGTGAGGCTCGGGATCGAGTCCCATTCGAGCTCGACGGGCGTTCCCGCGCTCGACGTTCCCGGTGTGCCGTAGTGCTCCGGCGGAGTCCACGGCTCGCGGATCGGGTCGAACGGGAAGACGTTCGACAGCGCGTCCGGTCGGATCCCGGGAATCCGCACGGCGATGTCTCCGGGGCCTGCGTCGGCGGGCACGGGGATCTCGATGACGGTCCCGCCGCTCCCCGGGACGCTCGAGACGGCGGAGACGATGATCGGCGTGCCGTCGCCGGGGACCATCGGGTCCGCGGGCGTGAACCAGACGTCGTTCTGCGTCGCGTCGAAGCGCTCGCCGACGATCCTCACGACGCCGGGGGAGGGCAGCTCGTACGTGTCGATCGTCGGCTTGCGCGGGCTGATCGCGCCGTAGATGAAGTTCACGCCCGCGCGGTCGTCGTCCTCGATCGACCGGAACTCGATGCCCGCGTTGACCTGCTGCTCCTGCATCGTCGCGCCCGGCACGAGCGAGTGATCGAGGCCGAGCGCGTGACCGAACTCGTGCGTCATCACGCCCTGGATGTCGGCCGGGAACGGACCGGTCAGGATTCCTCGCGGATCGTCGTTCCAGGTCCCTGCGCCGTCGAAGAATCGGATGCGCCAGCCGTCTCCGATCGGGATGTCCGTGATCGCGAACGCGAGCCCGCCCGAGATCGCGGACACGATGTTCCGGTTGGGGCCGCCCATCGCGAGCGCGCGCCCGGCGTAGAAGGCGTCGAAATTCGACCCGCCCGAGCCGAGCAGGTCCTGGGTCCGATCGGTCAGGCCTGAGCCGTGGGGGCGCGAGCCCCACTCGGCGACCCCCTTGCGGATCGCGAGCTCGGCGCCGACCGAGCCCGGGAAGTCGGGGTCGGGGACCTGGTTCGAGTTCGCGGAGGGGGCCGTGAACGAGTTGAAGATGCGGAAGTCGCGCTGCGTCAGGTCCAGGGCGTCCCCGAAGATGACAAAAGCGCGCGTCTCCGCCGGTGCGAGGAGGACGACCGTGAGCGCGGTGACGGCGCAGGGGGCGATGAGGCGGGCGAGCTGCATTGGGGTGCGGCGGAGCTCCCGAAGGGTACGCCCGGATGGGACGGCCGGCCGGCGCCCGGGGTTCCGCCCGGCTTCGCGCGCGTCCTGGGGCGGCGAGATGACTCGATTCGAGCGGACGGGCCCTTGCCCGCGGCGCGGTGAGACGGACACTTGCTCGCCGATTCGAGGACAAGAGACACATGACTGCTCAGACGGAGACGCATCGATTCGAGGCCGAGGTCCAGCAGGTCCTCTCCCTCGTCATTCACTCGCTCTACACCAACCGCGAGATCTTCCTCCGCGAGCTGATCTCCAACGCGAGCGACGCGCTGGACAAGCTGCGGTTCGAGGCCCTGACGGACGCCTCGTTGACGGAGGACGGGGAGGCGCTCGGGATCGCGCTCGAGGTCGATCGCGACGCCGGCGTGCTGCGGATCGCCGACAACGGGATCGGGATGACGCGCGACGAGCTCGTCGCGAACCTGGGCACGATCGCGAGCTCGGGGACGCGCCGCTTCATCGAGGCGGCCGCGGCCCAGCAGGAGTCCGACCGGCCCGACCTGATCGGCCAGTTCGGCGTGGGCTTCTACAGCGCATTCATGGTCGCAGACGAGGTCGTCGTCGAGACGCGCCGCGCCGGCACCGACGAGGGCTGGCGCTGGCGCTCCCGCGGCGACGGCTCGTACGAGATCGAGCCCGCCGAGGGACTCGCGCGCGGGACGGTGGTGTCGCTGCACCTGCGCGAGTCCGAAGAGGGAGACGAGGGGGAGGGGCCGCGCCGCTTCCTCGAGGAGCACGCGCTGCGCGAGGTCGTCCATCGCTACAGCGACTTCGTCGAGTACCCGATCCAGATGGAGGTCGAGCGGACGTCGCCGAAGCTCGACGACGAGGGCAAGCCGGTCGAGGGGGAGACCGTCACCGAGCGCACGCTCGAGACGCTCAACTCGCAGAAGCCGCTCTGGTCGCGGCCGAAGTCCGAGATCGACGACGAGGAGTACGCGGAGTTCTACCGCCACCTTTCGCACGACTGGAAGGAGCCGTTCGGGCACCTGCACTTCAGCGCAGAGGGAACGCTCGAGTACACGGCGCTCCTGTACCTGCCGAGCCAGGCGCCGTTCGATCTGTTCGACCCGTCGCACCGCGACTCGAACGTCAGCCTCTACGTGCGCCGCGTCCTCATCCAGCGCGAGTGCAAGGACCTCCTCCCGAGCTGGCTGCGCTTCGTACGCGGCGTCGTCGAGTGCAACGACCTGCCGCTCAACGTCTCGCGCGAGACGCTCCAGGACGATCCGCGGATCCGCCAGATTCGAAAGCGCCTCGTCAAGAAGGTCCTGGACGAGCTCGCGTCGCTCCTCGACAAGGACCGCGAGGGCTACGCCGAATTCTGGGAGGACTTCGGGTCCGTCCTCAAGGAGGGGATCTGGGCCGGGGACGACGAGGACGGTCGCATCTCGAAGGTCTCGCTCTTCCAGTCGTCGAACGGCGACGCGCTCACGACGCTGGCCGAGTATGTCGGCCGGATGAAGGACGGCCAGGAGACGATCCACGTCCTGACCGGCGCCGACCGTACGACGGTCGAGGCGTCGCCGCTGCTCGAGGGGGTCCTCGAGCGCGGCGAAGAGGTCCTCTTCCTCGTCGACCCCGTCGACGAGTGGATGCTCCAGCGCCTGACCGAATTCGACGGCAGGAAGATCGTGCCGCTCGACCGCTCCGACGCGTCCGAGGACGACGAGGCGAAGAAGGAGCGTGAGGAGCTCCAGAGGGAGCACGAGGGACTCCTCGGCGCGCTTCAGGCCGCGCTCGACGAGGACGTGTCCGAGGTCCGCTTCACCGGGCGCCTCAAGGACAGCCCCGCGGTGCTCGTCGCCGGCGAGCAGGGACTCTCGGGGCACATGGAGCGCCTCCTGCGCCGCTCCGGCCAGGACGTGCCGAAGCAGAAGCGCGTCCTCGAGCTGAACCCGAAGCACCCGATCGTCCAGGGCCTCTCGCAGCTCCACGGCGTCGACGCGAAGTCGCCGCGCCTCGCCGACGCGGCCGAGCTCCTCTACGGACAGGCTCTCCTCGCCGAGGGCGGCCAGCCGCGCGACCCGAAGCGCTTTGGCCAGCTGGTGACCGAGCTGCTGCTCGACTCCGTGAAAGGCTGACCTGGCCCTGCGCGAGCGACGCCAGCCCGGCTCGGAACGTGCGGCGGC
>JBCCSK010000352.1:0-6362 GCA_039200205.1 Planctomycetota bacterium | reverse complement strand
CGCGCCAAACCCGGTTCAGGCCGCACGCCGCACGCCGCTCGCCGCTCGCGCGAAACCACTCCCCCGGCCCGTCCCGGTTGAGAAGATAGCCGCCCGCACCGATGTCCGAGACACGCGCGTCCCACGCTCGAAGGTTCGGCACCTTCGGGGGCGTCTTCACGCCCTGCACGCTGACGATCCTCGGCGTGATCATGTTCCTGCGCTTCGGCCAGGTCGTCGGGAACGCGGGGCTGTGGTCGGCGCTGGCGATCATCCTGCTGGCGAAGCTGATCACGACGATGACGGCGTTCTCGCTGTCGGCGATCGCGACGAACACCGCGGTCGAGGGCGGCGGCGCGTACTTCATGATCAGCCGCTCGCTCGGCGTCGAGTTCGGCGGCTCGATCGGGGTGGTCTTCTTCCTCGCCCAGGCGATCTCCGTCGCCATGTACGTCGTCGGCTTCACGGAGGCCTTCGTGACGACGTTCCCGGCGCTCGCGCACCAGGAGCAGGCGATCGCGAGCACGGTCAACTTGCTCGTCTTCGTCTGCGTGTTCGTCGGGGCCGGTTGGACGATCCGACTCCAGTACGGGATCCTCGCCGTGCTGTTCGTCGCGATCGTCTCGTTCGCCGTCGGCGGTCTCTCCGGATTCGACAGAGACGTCTTCGCGTCGAACCTGGCGCCCAGCTACGGGCCCGCTCACGGCTTCTTCACGATGTTCGCCCTCTTCTTCCCCGCCGCGACGGGGATCATGGCGGGCGCGAACATGTCGGGCGACCTCAAGGACCCGGCGAAGTCGATCCCGCGCGGGACGATCGGGGCGATCGTCTTCACCGCGCTCGTCTACGCCGGAATGGCCGTCGTGCTGGCGGGCTCGTCCGAGGGCACGTCGCTGCGCGCCAACAACATGGTGGTCCGCGAGACGGCGGCGGTCCCCGTCCTCATCACCGCGGGGATCTTCGCGGCGACGCTGTCGTCCGCGATCGGCTCGATGATGGGGGCGCCGCGCATCCTCCAGGCGCTCGCCCGCGACCGCATCTTCAAGCGCCTCGATCCGTTCGCGTCGGGGTCCGGTGCCTCGAACGAGCCGCGGCGCGCGGTCGTCGCGACGTTCGTCATCGCCCAGCTCGGGATCCTCGTCGGGGACCTCGACCTGATCGCGCCCGTCATCACGATGTTCTTCATGGTGACGTACGGCTACCTGAACCTCGCGACGTTCTACGAGTCGTACACGCGGAATCCTTCGTACCGTCCGACGTTTCGCTACACGCACTGGACGATCGCGCTCGCCGGCGGCGTCGCGTGCGCGGCGGTGATGCTCTTGATCGCGCCCGTCTGGGCCCTGGTCTCGGCGGCACTGATGGCGGTGCTGCACCGCTGGATCGCGCGACGCGAGATCCGCTCGACGTGGGGCGACGTGCGCAGCGGCGCCGCCTACGAGCGCGCCCGCAAGGAGCTCCGCCGCCTGGAGGACGAGCGCTACCACCCGAAGAACTGGCGCCCCGCGATGCTCGCATTCAGCGGCAGCGTCGCGAGCCGCGTCCGCACGTCCGTCTTCGCGAACTGGCTCTGCGCGGGGCGCGGGATCCTGAGTCTCGGGCAGGTGATCTCGGGGGACGTCGAAGATCTCGTCGAGCGTCGCCGTGCCCAGGAGAAGTCGCTGCGCAAGTTCATCCACGACGAGGGCTTCGACGCCTTCCCCGCGGTCGTCGTCTCGAACGACCGCAACGTCGGCATCGAAGCGCTCGTCCAGTGCCACGGGATCGGCGCCTTCCGCCCGAACACGGTGATGGCGGAGTGGCTCCACGATCCCGAGCGCGCGGAGGAGTTCGTGCAGACGCTTCGCACCGTCAGGCGACTCGGCCAGAGTCTGGTGCTCTTGAACAGCCGCGTCCCCGAGGACGGCGATCCGCGCGACGTCCCGGACGGGACGATCGACGTCTGGTGGCGGGGCAAGCAGAACGGGCCCTTGATGGTCCTGCTCGCCCACCTGCTCATCCAGAACGCGGACTGGCGCGACCGGCGCGTGCGCCTCCTTCGCGTCGTGGACGCGAAGGCCGCCCGCGCGGAGACGGAGAGGCACCTGACCGAGCTCCTGCGCTCGGCCCGCGTCCGCGCCGAGGTCGAGATCATCGTCTCGGGCTCGGCGGTCGACGCGATCCACGAGACGTCGCGCTACGCCGCGGTCGTCTTCCTCGGGTTCGAGCTGCCCGAGGAGGAGGGTGACGCCGCCCTCTTCGTCGATGCGACGGAGCGCCTCCTCGGCGGGCTCTCCAACGTGATGCTGGTCAGCAGCGTGGGCGATGCGGCCCTGGACGTCTGAACGAGGGCTACCCTTGGCGCCCCGACTCCGACGCCTTCGACCCATGATCCGACTCCTCGCGCTCTTCGTTCTCGCCGTCCCCGCTCTCTCGCAGGAAGAGGCGCCCCTCGCGCAGGTCCCCGACGAGGATCTCGCGCGCCGCTCCAGCTCGGTCACGATCGACGGCGTCGACGTCGCCTACGAGAGCGTCGCGGGACGGATGACGCTGCGCGAGGAGGACGGCACGCCGCGCGCGCACGTCTTCCACGTCGCCTACCTGCGCCAAGACGTCGAGGATCCGGCGTCTCGCCCGGTGACGTTCGCCTTCAACGGCGGCCCGGGATCGTCGTCGGTCTGGCTGCACCTCGGCACGTTCGGGCCGCGTCGCGTGGACCTCGGCGAGGAGGGCTTCGATCTCACCCAGCCCTACCGGCTCGTCGACAACGGCCACTCGCTGCTCGACATCACCGACCTCGTCTTCATCGATCCGGTCACGACCGGCTTCAGTCGCGCGGCCGACGGCGTGGACGACGCCGAGTTTCACGGCCAGGTCGAGGACGTCGAGTCGGTCGGCGCCTTCGTTCGGCTCTGGCTGACGCGCAACGATCGCTGGGCGAGCCCGGTCTACATCGCGGGCGAGAGCTACGGCACGACGCGCGCCGCCGCGCTCGCGAACCACCTCCAGTCGTCGTACGGGATCTACCCGCGCGGACTCGTCCTCGTCTCGGCGATCCTCAACTTCCAGACGGCGCGCTTCGACGTCGGCAACGACCTGCCGTACGTCCTGTTCCTGCCGACCTACACCGCGACGGCGTGGTTCCACGGCCGGCTCGGCGAGGACATGGCCGACCTGGACGCGACCCTGCGCGAGGTCGAAGAGTTCGCCCTCGGCGAGTACGCCTCCGCGCTGATGCAGGGTGCGAAGCTCGCCCCGGACCGCCGTCGCGCCGTCGCCGAACGCGTCGCGCGCTACACCGGACTGTCGCCCGAGTACGTCGAGCGGACCAACCTGCGCGTGCACATCGGCCGCTTCTGCAAGGAGCTGCGCCGCGACGAGCGAGTCACGGTCGGCCGCCTCGACAGCCGCTACACGGGCACCGACCGCGACGCGGCCGGCGAGCGGTACGAGTTCGACCCGAGCTACGCAGCGATCGAGGGCCCGTACTCGACCCTCCTCAACGCGTACGTCCGCGGCGAGCTCGGCTACAGGAACGACATCCCCTACGAGATCCTCACCGGCCGCGTACAGCCCTGGAGCTACGCGAACGTCGAGAACCGGTACCTCAACGTGGGGGAGGACCTACGCCGCGCGATGACGACGAATCCGAACCTGCGGGTCTACGTCGCCAACGGCGTCTACGATCTGGCGACGCCGTACTTCGCCACGCACTACACGTTCGACCACCTCTTCCTGGAGCCGGCCGACCGCGACCGCGTGACGATGGGTCACTTCCGATCGGGCCACATGATGTACGTCCAGCGCGCATCGCTCGAAGCGCTGAAGGACGACGTGGCGCAGTTCTTCCTGAGCGAATCCAGTGACGCGTCCCATGGCACCGACGCACGCTGATCAGAACAGTCCGACGATCCGCCCGCCCTCGTCCAGGTCCACCTGCTTGTAGGCGGGCGTTCTTCCGAGTCCGGGCATCGTCATGATCGAGCCGGCGTAGACGACGACGAATCCGGCGCCAGCGGCGAGCCGCGCTTCTCTGACCGGGAACACGAAGCCCTTCGGCGCTCCCTTGAACTGCGCGTCGTGGCTCAGGCTGTACTGGGTCTTCGCGACGCAGACGGGCAGGTGGCCGTAGCCCTGATCTTCGAGCTTCTGGAAGGTCGCGCGCGCGCTGGACGACAGCTCGACCGAGCCCGCGCCGTAGAGCTGCAGCGCGAGGGCCTCGACCTTGCCGGCGAGGGACATGTCGTCGGGGTAGAGCAGGCGGAAGTCGGCCTCGCCCGACTCGGCGGCCTCGACGATCGCGCGGCCGATCGCCTCGCCCCCGGCTCCGCCGCGCGCGTGGACCTCGCTCACCTCGGCGGCGCGAGCGCCCGCGACGAGGGCGCGTTCGCGGACCACCGCGATCTCGGCCTCGGAGTCGGTCGGGAAGCGGTTGATCGCGACGACGACGGGCACGCCGAACCTCCGCACGTTCGCGATCTGTGCCTCGAGGTTCGTGCAGCCCTCGCGGACGGCGTCGGCGTTCTCCTCGAACAGCTCCGGGGGAAGAGGGCGGCCCTGGCGCGTCGGGAAGTGGCCCGAGTGCACCTTGAGCGCGCGGATCGTCGCGACGAGCAGCACCGCGTCGGGTCGCATGCCCGAGGCGCGGCACTTGATGTCGAAGAACTTCTCGGCGCCCATGTCGGCGCCGAACCCGGCCTCCGTCACGAGGTAGTCGACGTGACGCGCCGCGACGCGGTCGGCGACGATCGACGAGTTGCCGTGCGCGATGTTGGCGAACGGGCCCGTGTGGACGAACGCGAGCGTGCCCTCGGTCGTCTGCATGATCGTCGGATCGATCGCGCGCTTGAGGACGGCGGCCATTGCGCCGGCGCACTCCAGGTCGTCGGCGGTCACGGGCTCACCCTTGCGGTTCGACGCGACGACGATCCGGCCGAGTCTCTTGCGTACGTCCGCGATGTCCGAGCTGAGCCCGAGGATCGCCATGACCTCGGACGCCGACGTGATGTCGAACCCGGTCTCCTGCGGGACGCCGTTCTTCGGCCCCCCGAGCCCGGTCGTGATCTGCCGCAGCGCGCGATCGTTGACGTCGAGGACGCGACGCCACGTGACCGTCGTCGGGTCGATGTCGAGCGGGTTGTCGAGCAGGATCGACGCGTCGATCGCGGCGGCGAGGAGGTTGTTCGCGGCCGTCACCGCGTGGAAGTCGCCCGTCAGGTGGAGGTTGAAGTCCTCCATCGGAACGACCTGGCTGTACCCGCCGCCCGCGGCGCCTCCCTTGATCCCGAAGACCGGCCCCATCGACGGCTGACGGATCGCGCACGCCGCCCTGTGGCCGAGGTGGTTCAGGGCGAGGGAGAGTCCGACCGTGTGGACCGTCTTGCCCTCGCCCGCGGGCGTCGGCGTGATCGCGGTCACGACGACGTACTTCGCGCGCTGGCTCGCCGCGTCGGCTCCGAGCTCGTGGTCGACCTTGGCCATGAACCGCCCGTACGGCTCGAGCCGCTCGGACGGAATGCCGTAGTCGTCGGCGACGTCCTCGATCGGGCGGAGGTCGACGTCCCTTGCAATGTCGAGATCGGAGCGCATGCGCCGCAGGGTAACCGCTCGGATCGGCAGCATCTCGGGCGAGATGGCTCGCGGGAATCGCATCGACTCCGCACCATGCGCGCCCGATCAGCCAGGCGAGAGGACCGGACGATGAGCAGCGACGGAGAAAAGCACAGCCGAGACGCGAGACGCGACGTGCTGAAGCTCTGGGGACCTCTTGGGATTCTGACCCTCGTCGCGTTCGCCGTCGCGCTCCACTTCGCGGACGCTCCCCCGCCGTCGCGCGTCAGCATCGCGACGGGCCCGAAGGACGGCGGCTACGCGCTGGCCGGGGCGCGCTTCGCGAAGGAGCTGGAGGATGCGGGGATCGCGGTCGACCTCGTCGCGACCGAGGGGTCGCTCGCGAACCTCGAGCTCCTGCGCACGGGCCAGGTCGACGTCGCCCTCGTCCAGGGCGGTCTCGCTCGCGACGACGAACCCGAGCTCGCCGGAGTCGCGTCGCTCTACCTGGAGCCGCTGTGGATCTTCGATCGCGAGCCCGTCGCTCGTCTCGCGGAACTCGACGGCCGCGCCGTCGATGCCGGTGAGGAGGGCAGCGGCACGCGCGCGCTCGCGGATCGCCTCTTCGGCGGTGCGGGCATCGAGATCGACCATTCGAAAGGCGAGGCGAGCACCGTCGTGCGCGTCGCCGCCGCCCGCTCACCTCTCGTGCGCGAGCTGTTGACGTCCGACGACCTCGTGCCCGCGTCGCTCGAACGCGCCGAGGGCATCGTCCGGACGCTGACCTACCTCGAGCACGTGCGCATCCCGGCCGGCTCGATCGACCTCGCGGCGGACCTCCCCCGCGAGCCGAT
>JBCCSK010000351.1:0-6374 GCA_039200205.1 Planctomycetota bacterium | reverse complement strand
CGGCCGGCCTCCTCGAAGGTCAGGAGGCGGTCGTGGATCCCCATCCGCATCTTGACGGTCACCGGCACGTCGCCCGCGTTCCCGACCATCGCGCGCACGAGGCGCGCGAGCAGGCGCGGCTTGACCGGGATCGCGCTGCCGCCGCCGGCGCGCGTCACCTTCGGCACCGGACAGCCCATGTTGATGTCGAGGTGATCGACGCCCTCGTCGACGAGGCTCTTGACCATCTCGCCGAGGTCGACGGGATCGGCGCCGTAGACCTGGACCGAGCGCGGGGACTCGTCGGGCGACGACGACGCGAGCAGCGCCGTCAGGCGGTTGCCCATCAGGTAGCCGCGCGCCGTGATCATCTCGGACACGTAGAGGCCCGCGCCGTACTCGCGGCACAGCGAGCGGAACGCGAGGTTCGTGACCCCGGCCATCGGGGCGAGGACGACCGGCGGCCACACGGGGACGACGCCGCGACTGCCCACGCGTCCCTCGCCGAGCCGCAGCGTCTGGAACTCGTCCTTCCGCGCGACCGGCACGCCGAGGTTGACGTCGGACGCGACGCGCCCGGCGCTGGCTGCGATCGCATCGAGGCGTTCGTTCACTTGTCCTCGCCTCCGCCGCGCTCCGCCCAGCGCTCGGGGTCGCCGGTGAACCGCCGCGCGTCGGGAATGCCGAGCGCCCGCGCCGCATCGGGGACGGCGTCGGGATCGGGGACGACGTCGAGCCGGCCGCCGCCTGCCGCGCGAGCGGCGAACAGGACCTCGCCACCCTCGCCCAGGCCGTACACCCGTCCGCCGCGCGCGCTCGTCAGCTCGAGGCGGCCGTCGTCGGGATCGACCGCGAGCTGAAGACGGTCGACGACGGGCTCCATGACGAGCTGCTCGAAGCCGAGGAGGTAGCTCCCGCCGACCGGGAAGTGCATCGCCGCGACCAGCCCGACGACGACGATGCTGCCGTCGATCACGGCGATCGCCTCCTCGGCGCGCTGGCTGCCGATGCTGACGCCGAACCGGAAGCGCTCGACGGCGAGCTTCTTCGTGTCGCCGACGGCCCGCCCGCGCGCGTAGAACGCGTGCGCGTCTTTCTCGCCCAGGCGCGGCGCTCCGTCCTCGTCGAGCTCATCGAGGGTCAGATCGAACTCGTCGACGAGGCCCTCGCGGACGAACTGGACGAGGACCATCTCGCGCGTCGCCGACGTCGGAGTCTGCGGGATCCGAATGCGCGCGCCGTAGGCGAGTCGGCCGTCGGCGACGCGGACGACGGCGTAGCGCTCGACCGCGGTCCGCTCGCCGTAGGCGACGACCTCGGCCTGACCCTCGGCCACGACGGCGCCCGGCGGCATCGGCGGCCGATCGAGCTGGATGGGCTGCATGCGCTCGGCGCGCATCGCCGCGACGCGCTCCCGCAGTCGGTCGACGCCCTCGGTCTGTTCGAACGACTCGATCGTCCGTCCGCGGAGGACGACGAGTTCGGGCGCGCGAAGCGCGGCGACCGAGCGGCGCGGGTCGCTCGCGAGCGCGACGAGGTCGGCGACGAGCCCCGGAGCGATCCGGCCCCGTTCGTCGGCCTCCCCCACTGCCCGCGCTGCGCCCACGGTCGCGAGGGCGAGAGCCTCGGCCGGAGTGACGCCGGCGCGCGTCCATTCCTCCAGCTCGTCGACGAGTCCCGAGCCCGGCGCGATGCCGCCGCTGGGCGCGCCGCTTCCGGGGACGAGCTGGACGCCGGCCGCGTGGAGCTTCCTGGCGATGTCGCGCTGGCGATCCAGCGAAAGCTCGACGGGGCCGAGCGCCTTGCCCGCCTTCAGGATCGCGAACGCCTCCAGATCGGCGCGCCAGGCGACCTCGTACTCGCGCCCCAGGAGGCCGAGCGCGTCCGGCTCCTCGGTCAGCTGCGCGCCGCGCAGGATGCGTGCCGTTCCCATCAGCAGGGGCGCGACACGCCAGTTCCCGGCGATGAGTTCGGCGACGGTGTCGTCCAGCACCGAGAGATCCTCGAGGGTCTCGAAGCGCTGCCCCTGGGGCGGCAGCGAGTCGAGTCCGATCAGCGACGTCTGTCCGTTGGCCTGTGCTGCGACGATCGACATTCCGATCGGCAGCGGTCCCCAGGCCTCGAGCCCGGCGTCGAGCGCCGTCTTGCACACGACGCGGTGCCGACCGAGGTCGATCGCGCGGTCGAACTGGTAGTACTCGACGCCCGCGTCGGCCTCGTCGAGCAGCTCGCGGAACTCGGCGATCTGCTCGGCCGCTGCCTCGGGCCCGCCCAGGAGGAACGCGTCGGGGCGCGCCGTCCCCGGCGCCGCGAACACCGGGCTCGACACGAGCAGCGACGGGCCCGGCCCGCGGTCCCGCATCGACACGTTCTTCTCCTTGAACATCTCGCCGATCGACGAGCCGGCGTCGCGGACGGCCGTCACGCCGGCGGCGAGCCACAGCGGGTCGTGGTCGGCGTCGAACGTCGCGTAGGCGTCGATCAGGCCGGGCACGAGGTGGAGCCCGTCGAGCTCGACGACGCGCGCGCCGTCCGGCACCTCGAGATCCGGTCCGACCGCCGTGATCCGCCCGTCCTCGACGAGCACGGTGGCGACGCGCGCCTCGACCACGCCGCCCGGCTCGGGGCCGGGCTCCATCGTGTGAACCGTGGCGCCGACGAGGGCGATCGTCTCGAACAGGAGTACGTGCATGGTGGTTCGCTAAGCTTCGCGGATGCCGTCGTACGCACAGGTCCACCTCGCGGTGGAGCGAATTCCGCCGGGGCCCTGGATCTACGCGCGTCTGACGGACGACGGCGGTCCCGGGGGGCCGCCGGCGGAGGACGGCGCGCTCGTCGAGGTCGTCGACGCCGCGGGGAGATTCTGCGGCCACGGCATCTACAACTCCACCTCGGACATCCGCGTCCGGATGCTCGCCCGCGGGCGGCGGACCGACCTCGACCGGCCGCGGGAATTCCTGAATCGAGCCGTCGCGGGCGCCCTGCGGCTGCGGCGGAAGACGCTGCGGCTCGACGCGGTGACCGACGCCTACCGCATCGTCCACGCCGAGGGCGACGACCTCCCGGGCCTCGTGATCGACAAGCTCGGCGACGCGCTCGTCTGCCAGTACCACAGCCTGGGCTTCTGGCGCCTGCGCGAGGAGCTCGACGCGATCGTCCGGGGCCTCCTCCCCGCCCACGCGGTCCTCCACCGCTTCGCCCGCACGGCGCGCAATGCGGAGGGTTTCCCGGAGGACGACCCGGGAATCGACGGGGACGACGCGCCGGAGCGCACGATCCGTGAGCACGGCGTCGGCTACCGCGTTCACCCCGGGGAGGGCCACAAGACGGGCTGGTTCTGCGATCAGCGCGACAATCGGCTTCGCATCGCGGCCCTGGCCGAGGACCGCGACGTCCTCGACCTCTGCTGCCACGCGGGCGGATTCTCGATCCCGGCGGCCCTGGCGGGCGCGCGCTCGGTGATGGGCGTCGACCTGGACGAGGAGCCGCTGGAGCGGGCCGCGCGCTCGGCGGCCGAGAACCGCGTCGACGTCGAATTTCGCCACGCGGACGCCTTCGACGTGCTGCGCGAGGTCAACCGCGGCCGACGGCGTCCGGGGATCGTGATCCTCGATCCGCACAAGCTTGCAAAGGGAAAGCGCGACCTCGAGGCCGCGAAGATCAAGTATCGCGACCTGAACGCGCTCGGGATCGCCGCGGTCGCGCCCGGCGGGCTCGTCGCGACGTTCTCCTGCTCGGGCGCTCTCGAGCTGTCCGCGTTCGCCGGGCTCGTCTTCCAGGCGGCGCGCCGCGCCGAGCGGCAGGTGCGACTGCTGGAGGTGCTCGGCGCCGGTCCGGACCATCCGCAGCGGCCGGACTTCGGCCGTTCGCGCTACCTGAAGGGACTTCTCCTCTCCGTCGATTGACGCGTCGCGGGGGTGGACCGAACGCACGACTCCGTGCACACTCTCTGGAACGCCCCCGCGATCGCTTCACCAAGCGTTCGCGGGGGCGTGTTCCTTCTTCCGCGCGACGCGCGCCCTCACCGCCGACACCATGAACCTCCCCCTCCTCGTTACGAAGGATCTGTGGCAAGAGTTCGACGAAGCCTGGGCCGAGCTGCGGGACTCGGGAGGTCCGATCGACGAGCTGCTGCCCGCCCTCAAGCTGGCGGGTGAGAAGAAGCGCGCGGGACGTGTCGTGCCGCAGGCGAAGCAGCACGTCGAGAAGCTTCGCGAAGAGGGACGTCACGTCGACGCGGCGAAGATCCTCGGCGCGACGCTCGTCGCGGGCGGCAACCCGGCCGAGCTCGTCGGCCCGCTCATGGAGACCGCGAACGAGGCGTTCGGCTCCGAGCCCTGGTACCCCGTGTACCAGGAGGTCACGGGCTTTCGCGAAGGCGCGCAAGACATGCGCAAGCCGTGGCGCAAGTTCGCGAAGCTGATCGCGTTCGAGCCGGGCTCGACGGTGTTCCACCCGGGCGGCTGGGGCGTCGGCGAGGTGCTGGAGCGCGACCACGAGGCCGGGCACGTGCGCGTGAAGTTCTGGAACGGACGCGTCGACAACTTCCCGCTTAACGCGGCGATGGACATCTTCGACCCGCTTCCGGCGACCGACCTTCGCTCGAAGTCGCTCAAGGATCCCGAGGCGCTGAAGAAGGAGGTCAAGAAGGACCCGCTCGACGCGCTCGGCGCGATCCTCCTGCGCCACAACGGACGCGCGACGACGACGACGATCAAGACCGCGCTGATGCAGATCGGCATCGAGGGCAGCGCGTGGTCCGCGTGGTGGCGCAAGGCGCGCAAGCTCGCGGAGAACTCGGACGAGATCGAGGTCAGCGGCACGCCGCAGAAGTCGGTCGTGACGCAGCTGCTCGTCAAGAAGGACCCTGGCGAGGCGCTGAGCCGCGTCCTGCAGCGCTCGACCAACCTCGCCGAGGTGCACGGCCGCGTGCGCGACCTCTTCGTCGGCGCAGGCATCGAAGAGGATCTCGCGAAGATCGCGATCGACGAGCTCGAGAAGGCGGCGGCGCTCGAAGCCGAGCCGCTGCCGGAGCGGCTCGCCGCGTGGCTCCTCCTGCGCGAGAAGCGCGGCGGATCGCTGCCGCTGATGCGCAAGGTGCTGTACGAGGTCCTACAGGCGCCGGCGCCCGCGGATCCGTCGCAGCCGCCGGAGATCTGGAAGCTGTTCCAGGCGCTTCCGGGCGCGAAGGACCAGGAGCGTTCGGTCGACCTCCTGACCGAGCTGTTCGGCACGGGCGGCGCGCAGCTCGCGCTGGAGGCCGTCGATGCCGAGCTTGCCGAGGCCAACGCCGAGGTCGCGTCGTTCGAGGGTGACGAGGAAGCCGCCGCCGCCGAGGCGCCCGCGGCGGAAGCGTCGGCCGAAGGCGAGACGGACGCCGAGTCGACGTCGGAGTCCGACGGCGCGAGCGAAGAGAAGGTCGACGACGGATCGTGGATCGAGGAGGTCCTGCCCCAGCTGCAGCACGCGGCGCCGGGTCAGGTGCGTCCCCTCGTCGAGCGACTCGTCGCGGCCGGTCGCGAGGGCGACCTGCGCGCGCACTACGCGGGTCTCCTCGCGCGACCGCTGCGCAACCCGACGCTGCTGATCGTCCTCGCCGAGCGCTTCGAGGACGGCCAGGAGCACGACGACATGCCGACGCCGGTCCAGCGCGGTCAGGCGCTGCTCGCGCTCGCGCAGAACACGTTCCAGGAGCGTCGCGGCAACCCGCAGCTGACGCGGATCTCCGGTCGTCTGACGGACTTCCTCACGAAGGGCAGCGATCCGATGCTGCGTCGCCTCTTCGCGACCGCCGACGTCCCCGGGCTGCGAAGCGCGAACGTCACCGCGAGCCGCGGCGTCGACAGCGAGATCGAGCATCTCATCACCGACATCGCGCTCTCGAAGGACCGCCAGTTCTTCGCCCAGGACGCCGGCTTCTTCTGGGAGGGCGACACGATCTGGACGACCAAGGAAGGCCTGCGCCGCCGCTCGAACGAGCTCAAGGAGCTGCGCGAGGTCAAGATCCCCGAGAACCAGGAGGCGATCGGCCGCGCCGCGTCGTTCGGCGACCTCTCGGAGAACTCCGAGTGGGAGGCCGCGATCGAGGAGCAGCGCAACCTCACGGCCCGCGCGATGGAGATCGAGGAGGAGCTGCGCGCGACCGACCTGATCGAGGAGGCGACCGTCATCGAGGACCTCGTCTCGCCCGGGACCCAGGTCACGTACCGCGAGGTGGAGTCGGGCTCGAGCTCGACGGTCCTGATCCTCGGCCCGTGGGACCCCGACGAGGTGCACGGGACCCAGGTGGTCTCGTATCGAGCTCCGCTGGCTCAGGGTCTCCTGGGTCTGAACAAGGGCGACCGGGCGACGCTGAAGCTGCCGGGCGGGGACCTGGAGGTCGACATCCTGGACGT
>JBCCSK010000350.1:0-6428 GCA_039200205.1 Planctomycetota bacterium | reverse complement strand
CAGATGCCTTCCGCCTCGAGCAGGAGGATCGACAGCTCGCGTGCGTCGACGGGAACCTCACCGAGCGTCGTTGCGTCGCGCGCCCCGCTCTTCGCCATCCGCCCGAGTGACTTGGGCGTGCCGTCGGCCGACACGATGACGAGGTCCGCGTCGTAGCCGCCCGCCAGGTGCACGAAGACGTCGACGGCGGACGCGTGCAGTTTGCCCTCGCCGGCGAGGACGAACGAACCCGGGGGCGCCTCGATCGGGCGGGGGGTGAAGTCCTGGAGGGGTGCGGCGGAGGCGAGGATCGCGACGGCGAGCGCCGGGGTCGCGAGGGGGATTCGAGGCATCGAGATCGACGGAGCTTCGGGATGGAGACGGACTGTAGCCCGTTCCCCGGGCTTCGCACGCCGCGACTCGATTCGCGTGATTCGGATCACCCTCCTGCGGCCGCGCGGTGTCCTGGATCATGGACACCTCGCCATGCCCCCTCCCTCCTCGGCCGATCTCGCCTCGCTCGCCGCCCACCAGGTGCGCGTGCGGACGCTGGTTCACGCTCTCCTGCGGGACGAGCATGCGGCGGACGACGTCGTCCAGGAGGCGTGGGTTCGCACGATCGAGTCGGGGCCGCGCGACCCGGGCGCTCTGCGCCTTTGGTTCGAGCGCGTGGCGCGGCGCATCGCCCTGAACCGACTGCGCGGCGAGCGTCGACGCGGCTGGCGCGAGCGTGAGACGGCGCGCGACGAGGCGCTTCCGTCGTCCGCGGACATCGCGGCGGGCGTCGAGCTCCACAAGCGGCTGCTCGACGCGCTCCAGGCGCTTCCGGAGCCGCAGCGCTCCGCGGTGCGCGATCGCTACTTCGGCGAGCTGACGCCGACCGAGATCGCTCGGCGCGACGGCGTCTCCGTCGACACCGTCAAGTCGCGGCTGGCGCGCGGAAGGGCGCTGCTGCGCGAACGGCTCGACGAGGGGACGGGTCAGGGCCGCGGAGCGTGGAGCACGGCGTTCCTGCCGCTCGCACTGCCGATTCGCGAGATGTCCGCCCAGCTCGCCGCCTCAGCGGCGACCGCCGCCAGTGCATCGACCTCGGCCACCACGACCGTCGTCCTCGGGACTCTCGCCATGAAGAAACTGCTCGTTGCTGCCGCCGTCGTCGCTGCGTCCATCCTCACCTGGAAGGCCTGGCCGAACCCCGAGGTCGCTCCGCGCGCGACGCCCTCGCAGGAGGTCGAGCGATCGACCAAGGACGACCAGCTCATCGCGCGGCGAACGACCACCGCTGCACCGAACAGCGAGCCGTCGGGCGCTCCCCTCGCCGACCCGTCGCCGAGGACGCGGACGTCGGCCGCAGAACGATCGTGGACCGTCAGCGGCCTCGTTCGCTGGAGTCGAACGGCGGATGCGACGCTCGACCAGCCCGTCGATGTCACGGTCTCTCTCTTCGATGGTCCGACGGCAGAGGGGGAGCCCAGGGAGGAGCAGACCCTCCGCTCCGAGCCGAACGGGACGTTTCGGTGGACGCCCGCAACGCAGAGTGGGCTCGTGACCCTCCGGGCCCAGGTCGACGACGGCGAGCTGTTCGCGATCCCCGCGGAGCCGATCACGGTCGAGGCTGGCGAGGACGAAGCTGCTCTCACCGTCACTCTCGTGCGACGGGATGCGGCGATCGTCGGCGTCGTGCTGGAACCCGACGGAACCGTTGCGGGAGGCGCGACGGTCCTCGCCGGCGGCTTCGAGACGCGCGCTGACGAGGACGGCGCGTACCGGCTCGCCGTCCCTCGCGGTCTGGGTGGTCTGGTCATGGCGCGTGCCGACGGATGCGGCCAGGTCGTGCGCGAGGTCGAGGGCGCAGAGTCCGGGGAAGAGGTGCGCTGCGACTTCCGCCTCGTGCCGGAGCTTCGTATCGCGGGCGTCGTTCGAGACGAGGCTGGCCGCCCCGTCGAAGGCGCCGTCGTGCGCACCTTCCACGGCCGCGAGATCCGAGCGACGTCCGACGCTTCCGGGCGCTATGAACTCCGCCACCTCTCCCGAACGACGCGTTCCAGCGTCATGATCTTCGCCCGACGCGATGGTCTCTGCGAAGCGCGCGAGGATCGCCGTATCCCCGACTCCGGCGCGCTCGAAGTGGACTTCGTCATGAAGCGCGGTGCGCGCGTCGCGGGCCGCGTGGTTGGACCCCAGGGCGAAGCCCTCGACGACGTCGGGCTGTTCATCGGCTTCAGCCCCAACGCGTACGACAGGATCGACGCGACATCGGACGGCGACGGAGCGTTCGTGTTTCCGGTCGTGCCGTCCGGAAACCAGAAGCTCTGGGCGAGACACGCCGGCTTCGCGCCCCTCGTCACGGAGATCGAAGTCGTCGAGGGCTCCTCGTCGGCCGCCGACGTGCTCGTCCAGATGGAGGTCGGTCGGACGCTCACCGGCGTCGTGCGGGACGCGTCGGGTGCGCCGCTCGAACGCGTGTCACTCGCCGCCAGGAAGGACGGCGAGTCCGTTGGAGCGCGAGCGATGACCGGAAGCGACGGTCGATTCGAGCTCCGAGACCTGCCCTCGGGTTCGCTCCGGTTGATCGCATTCGGCGATCTCCTCATGCGCGAAGAGGTCGAGATCGCTGCCAATCACAGCGGCGACGTCGAGATCGCGATCGGACCGTCGGGAATCGTGCGCGGCCGCGTCGTCGACGGCTCGACGGGGTCGCCGATCCAGAGCTTCACGGTTCGCTTCGCAGATCCGATCCTCGACGCAGGCGACGAGCGGATTCGTCGCTACACGGCGCGCTGGGTGCGCGAGGGGCGCACGTTCAGCGATCCTGATGGCGCCTGGGACACGGGCGACGAAGAGCTCGAGATCGGCGCCGTCACCGGAATCCAGGTCAGCGCGACTGGCTACGCGTCAGCGCTCCACCCCAGGGCGGTCGTCGCGTCGCGCGACGCGGACGGCGAGGTCGTGATCGAGCTCTGGAAGCCCGTGACGCTCCACGTCGATGTCGTTGGTGGTGAAGGCCGTACGCCGCTCGTCGGCGTCACGGTCCGCGCGACGCAGGAGAAGCGGCGCGGCGAGCACGACCTGGCGTGGGAGAGTGAGACCGATACGTCGGGGAGCGCAAAGCTGACGAACGTTCCGCCGGGGCCGCTCTTCCTGACTGCGATCGTCGCGAGCGGGGCAGAGCACTCGTTCGGGCCCTTCGAGATCGACCACGAAGAGTCCGTCCAGCGCATCGAGATCGCCGTCCGCGCGAGCGGATCGATCTCCGGCGTGACGCGCGACGATGCGACGGGCGAGGCCACTGGCGGCGTGCGCCTCTCGCTCGTCCCCATCGACGTCGAGGGTGTCGAGGGCGGTCGATCGCAAGCGACGAGCGACGCATCGGGCGGATACTCGTTCGTCGACCTTGCTCCTGGCGTGTACCAGGTCCAGCGCCTCGGCCCGGAAGGCGCCGGCGATCGCTCGAATCTCTCCCTGCGGGTCCGCGTCGGCGCGTCCGGAACGGACGGCATGCACGCCCAGCGCGACGTCCAGAGACCCTCGGGCTCCGCCACGGTCTCCGGCCACCTGTCGTGTGACGCGAAGCTCCCCGACGGCATCGAGGTCAGTCTCGTCCGATCGGGCGACGAGGGATTCTCGCTCACGGCATGGACTGCGAACGACCGCTTCGAGTTCACGGAGGTCCCCGCCGGCCGCTACACGCTCAGTGCGACTCATTTCGATCGATCGACCGCGGTGCAGTTCGTGAGCGGTGCAACGGTAGGGGCGACGGCCGGGCAGCCCGTGACGGCGAGCCTCGAAATGCTGCGGCTCGAATGATCGATCAGCGGAGCGGACCGAAGAGCTCCAGCACGACGATCTCGGGCGGGCAGAACAGCCGGACGCGGGGCGCGTAGCTGCGCTCGAGGCCGACGCCGCGGCTGACGCAGAGCGTCACCTCGCCCCCGCGGTGAATACCGCCCGCGGCCAGCCAGCGCGGCGCGCGCGTCAGCGTCAGCGGCGGACCGAAGCCGGGAACGACGACCTGGCCGCCATGTGTATGGCCGGCGACGAGGACAGCCTCGCGACCGAGCCGCCCCTCGATCGCCCCGATCATGTAGTCGGGAGCGTGCCCGAAGACGATCGTGAGCCCCTCGAACGCGTCGATCTCGCTCACCACGCTCTTCGTCAGGGATCGACGCGACGAAGGCGTCGTCAGGCCGACGATCTGGACTCCCTCCTCCTCGAATCGAGCGGACGCGTCGTCGAGGAACTGGACGCGTTCGCTGGTCAGCGACTCCCGTGCCTGGTCGACGTCCCCGTCGACCGCCCAGATCCCGAGACGCGGGACGTTGCGCACGCCGTCGAAGAGCGCCGCGAGTTCGGCCCGCGCGCGCTCGGTCCGTTCCGGCGTCCGGCACTGCAGGTAGTCGCCGGGGAGCAGCCACAGATCGGCCTCCAGAGCATCGAGCTCCTCGAAGACTCGCTGCTCGTACGACCCGATCCGATCCGTCTGCAGGTCGGCGAGGATCGCGACCACGAGCGGCTCGGCCTGTCGCGCAGGAAGCCGGTCGCTCTGCACGGCGTGGCGGTTCACCTGGAGCCTCTGCGGCTCGACGCGCGTCGCGTAGGTCGCGACGGCGAGGACGGAGAGCGACGCGAGACCGAGCGCGATCGCGGTCCCCGTGCGCCGCTCACGCCACGCGGCCACCGCGACGACGAGCCCGAGGGGCGCGAGCCCGTAGTAGGTCGCGTCGAACCACAGCCGAAGGACGGCGAAGCCCGACCCGAACACGACGCCGCCGACGAGGCCGCCTAAGATCGCCAGGGTCGTGACGACGCAGAGCACGAGAGCGTCGCGCCGCCCTCCCCGCTGGGGGAGGACGCGGAGTAGGACGAGCCCGACGAGGAAGATCGATGCAGCGAAGGACGGCGCGACGAGGACCATCGGTCAGTAACGGACGTCACGCCCCGTCGTACGACGCGCCGAGTTCCGGCGTGCGCAGAGCGACGCGGTCGCCCCTCGGTCTCGTCGTCGAGTCACCCCTTGTCGCGAACGCAGTAGAGGCTCGTCGCGCTCCGCAGCAGCAGGCTCCCGTTCGCCGCTGAGGGCGTCGACCAGAAGATTCCGTCGACCGCGTTCGTCTCCACGACCTCGAACTCGGGCGAGACGGCGATGACGTAGGTCTGGCCACCCTCGGCGAGCACGAAGACGTGCTCGCCGTCCGTCCACATCGACGACACGACGCTGCGCGCGTCGGGCAGCCGCTCTTCGTAGAGCTCGTCGCCCGTCGCGACGTCGCGGCACGTCAGGATGCCCTGGCCGTTCACGATGTAGAGGAGGCCGCCGACCGAGACCGGTGACGAGAACGCGGGGCCGGCGCGGCCGAGGCGCCAGGCGAGCGCGTCGTGCTGGGACTCGTCGTCGCCGAGGTCGACCTCGCCTTCGACGTTCGACGAGATCGCGAAGAGCGGGCCGCGGCGACCCGGACCGCTGTTCCCGAAGATCAGGCGCTCGTCGTCCGAGCCGGGGGACGAGCTGAACGAGCCGCCGACGCCGGTCACGTTCCACCGGACGTCACCGGTCGCGGGGTCGTAGCCCGTGACGTAGCCCGGCCCGCACATGACGAGGTCGCGGACGTCGCCGTGCTGCCACAGGATCGGGCTCGCCCACGCGGTTCCGGTCGATCGATCGACGCGCCAGATCTCCTCGCCGTCCGCGACGTTGAACGCCGCTGCGAAGCTCGACTCGGCGTTGTCGCACTGGATGAACGCCTTGCCGTCGGCGAGCGCGACCGCGCTGCCCGTGCCGAAGTCGTTCCCCGTCTTGTGCTCGCCAGTTTCCTTCGACCAGACGACCTCGCCCTTCAGGTCGACGCAGGCGACGAGGCCGATCGCGCCGAAGTAGCACACGACGCGCTCGCCGTCGGTCGCCGGTGACTCGGTCGCGAACGTGTTCGAGGGGTGGATGCCGTGCTTGGGGACGCGGCGGGCGAGGTCCTTCTCCCACTTGAGCTCGCCGGTTTCCAGCGAGTAGGCGCGCACCTGGAAGACGACCTCGCCCTCGGGCGCGTCGGCCCCGGCTCCGCGCGAGGCGGGCATGCGGACGCTCGCGGCGAAGCCGAGGGGGCGACCGCCGTCCTCCTTGTCGGTCTGGATCGCGGTGGTCACGTAGACGACGCCGTCGGCGACGACGGGCGACGACCAGCCGCCGCCCGGGACGTCGACCTTCCAGGCGACGTTCGATTCCTCGCTCCAGCTCAGGGGGTGTGCGTCGACGAGGCCGTTGCCCTGGGGGCCGCGGAAGGAGGGCCAGGCGACGTCGCCGGAGGAGAGCGGGAGGGCGAGGAGTGCGATGGGGAGGATCATGGGGGCTGTCGATCGGGTCAACGGGCTGCGACGAATCCGCGCGGCGCAACTCTTCGGATGCGCCGGCGCGCACAGCCTGGGCAGCAATCTCCGATTCTGCTGCCCAGGCCGTG
>JBCCSK010000349.1:0-6457 GCA_039200205.1 Planctomycetota bacterium | reverse complement strand
GACGTGGTCGACCTCGCGCGCGAGGCCTGGCTGTGCGCCTCGCTCCAGTTCGACGCGCCGGTCGTCACGAGCGGGCACCTCCTGGTGACGCTGCTTTCGAACGATCGCCTCTCTCGCGCGGCGCGCGCCGCCTCGAACGAGCTCGCCTCGATCTCGGCCGACGCGGCGAAGAGCGCCCTCGAGGCAATCGCCGACGAATCGACCGAAGCCGGCCAGGCCCCGCGGCCGAGCCAGAGGAGCGACGGCGCACGACGCAAGGGCGGAGGCGCGTCGCCGAACCTGGACCAGTACACGATCGACCTGACCGAGCAGGCACGCGCGGGCGAGATCGACCCGGTGCTGGGGCGCGACGAGGAGATCCGGCAGGTCGTCGACATCCTCACGCGCCGCCGCCAGAACAACCCGATCCTCGTCGGGGAACCCGGCGTCGGAAAAACGGCCGTGGCCGAGGGCTTTGCTCTGCGCGTCGCCTCCGGGGACGTTCCTCCTTCGCTCCAGAACGTCGTCGTTCGGACGCTCGATCTGTCGCTGCTCCAGGCCGGCGCGGGCGTGAAGGGCGAATTCGAGAACCGGCTGAAGGGCGTGATCTCGGAGGTGAAGGCGTCCCTCCAGCCGATCATCCTCTTCATCGACGAAGCCCACACGATGATCGGCGCCGGCGGTCAGGCCGGCCAGGGCGACGCGGCCAACCTGCTGAAGCCCGCGCTGGCCCGCGGCGAGCTGCGCACGATCGCCGCCACGACGTGGGCGGAGTACAAGAAGTACTTCGAACGCGACGCGGCGCTCGCCCGTCGGTTCCAGGTCGTCAAGATCGAGGAGCCGAACGAGGAGATCGCGCTGGAGATCATGCGCGGGATCGCCGCCGTCATGGAGGCCCACCACGGCGTGCGCATCGAGGACGACGCGCTCCAGGACTCGGTTCGTCTCTCCAGCCGGTACCTGTCCGGCCGACAGCTGCCCGACAAGTGCGTCAGCCTGCTCGATACCGCGTGCGCGCGCGTTTCCTTGAGTCAATCGGCGACGCCTGCCTCCGTCGACGACGCGAGGCGACGCATCGAGCGTCTGAAGACCGAGCGTCGCGCGCTCGCTCGCGAAGACGTCGTTGACGGCCGTCACGCCGAACGGATTGCCTCCATCGACGGTGAGATCGCCGGGCTCTCGGACGGTCTCACCACCCTCGAGGAGAGGTGGAATCAGGAGCGCGAGTGCTCCGACGCGATCGGTGCGGCGCTCGGCAAGCTCGAGCGACACGTCTCGGGCGTCGAGCAGCTGGATGCGGACTCCCTCGCCTCGACGCGCAGCGCGCTCGACGGCGCCGCGACCGAGCTCCGTTCGCTGCAGAAGGACGACCCCCTCGTGCATCCCGCCGTCACCGGGCAGGCGGTCGCCGAGGTCCTGGCGAGCTGGACGGGAATCCCGCTCGGTCGCATGGTCGCGGACGAGATCGACACCGTCGTCCATCTGAAGGAGCGGCTCGAAGAGCGCGTGATCGGCCAGTCGCACGCACTCGATGCGATCGCGCAGTCGATTCGCACGAGCCGCGCCAACCTGACGGATCCGAACCGTCCGGTCGGCGTCTTCATGCTGGCCGGCACGAGCGGGGTCGGAAAGACGGAGACCGCGATCGCGCTCGCCGAAGTGCTCTACGGCGGCGAGCAGAACATGACCGTGATCAACATGTCCGAGTTCAAGGAGGAGCACAAGGTCTCCCTCCTGATGGGGTCGCCCCCCGGCTACGTCGGGTACGGAGAGGGCGGCGTGTTGACCGAGGCAGTCCGCAGGAAGCCGTACAGCGTCGTGCTGCTGGACGAGGTCGAGAAGGCGCACCCCGGCGTGCAGGAGGTCTTCTACCAGGTGTTCGACAAGGGCACGCTGAAGGACGGGGAGGGCCGCGACATCGACTTCCGCAACACCGTCATCATCATGACGACGAATGCCGGGACGGACGCGGTGATGGCGCTCTGCGCCGATCCGGAGACGCGGCCCGAGCCCGACGCGTTCATCGAGGCGATGCGGCCCGAGCTCCTGAAGACGTTCAAGCCGGCGTTCCTCGGTCGCTGCAACATCCAGACGTACTACCCGCTCGACGACGACGTCCTGCGGGGGATCGTCGAACTGAAGCTGGGCAAGATCCGGCGCCGCATCGAAGAGCACTACGGCGCGCCGCTCTCGTGGTCGAACGAGGTCGTCGACACGATTCTCGGACGGTGTCGAGAGGTGGAGACCGGTGCTCGCACGATCGACCACATCCTGAATCGAACCTTGCTGCCCGAGCTCGCGCAGCGCTTCCTGGAGCGCATGGCGACGGGTGAGGAGATCGATGCCGTCGAAGTCGGGGTCGGCGAGGATGGGACGTTCGCGTACACGCTCGTGGCGCGCGGCCAATGACGAGAGCGGCAAAGGGGAGTCAGCCGCCCGATGCGACGCATTGGAATCTGATTTTCGGCGCCCGTCGTTCCACGATCGCACCCGTCCGAGACGCGCTCTTTTGCGGCACCAGAATGGCCAACTCGACCGTCGCTTCCGGCGCGCGATGCCGCTGAAACAAGTGAGGAGGCGCCGTCCAAGCGTCGCACTCCTCGACCTGATCTCGCCGAGGCCTGCTCGGCACTTCTCAACGACCTGTCAAGACGTCGCCGAGCGACGTCGACCCGGCCTCGAAAGGGGTCGATATCACACAAGAATCATGGCCATCTACCTGAAGATCGGCGACATCGAGGGCAACGTTTCAGCGGCGGGACACGAGGGTTGGATCGAATGCGATTCGCTCCAGTTCTCGACCGGGCGGGCCATCCCGATGGTCGTCGGCACGCAGACGAACCGCGAAGCGTCGCACCCGTCCCTGAGCGAGGTCACGCTGACGAAGATCATGGACGACTCCAGCCCCTACCTGTTCCAGGAGTCGGTCGTCGGTGAGTCCAAGGAAGTCCAGATCCACGTGACCAAGACCGGCGCGAACCAGCTCGAGTCCATCGTCGAGTACACGCTCGACTCCGCGCTGATCAGCAGCTATTCGATCAGCTCGGCGGGCGACCAGCCGCAGGAGGTCCTCTCGATCGCCTTCACCAAGATCGAGATGAAGTACGTCGTCTGGGACGAGGCCCACAGCAAATCCTCGCAGATCCCGGTTGCCTACGACCTGGCCACGGCGACGGCGGGCTGATCCAAGCGCGCATGGACGGCGCCGACGGGCCGGTGACGACATGTGTCGTCGCCGGCCCGAGGCACGTTCTGGCGACCCCGGAACCCCTCGCCCGAATGGGCTTGCGGCCTGCCCGCGAGCCCGTATCGTTGCACGTATGCGTAACTATGCATCGACGGCCCCGGCGACGGATGCGCAGGTCGACCGCCTCCGGCGCATCGGCAAGGCCCTTGCCGATCCGACCCGGCTGCGCATCCTGGCCGCGCTCGACGGGCGCGAGCTCTGCGTGTGCCACCTGGTCGATGTCCTCGATCGGAGCGCTTCGACCGTGTCCAGGCACGTGACGGTGCTCCGCGACGCGCGGCTGGTGGCCGTGCGCAAGGAGGGCCGCTGGCTCCACTGCCGACGGGCGAACCCCGACGAGACGATCTGGAAGGCCATCGACGAGCTCATGGACGGCTCCGAGGCCCTCACCGTCGAGCCCGTCGATACGTCGGCCCCCTGCTGTGGATGAGGATCACGGCTGTGGATCGTCGCTCGATCGGCGCCGCGATCCTGGCGCTCGGACTCACCGCGGCGTGCAGCAGGACGGACGCACGACCCACGCAAGCGCAGGACATGGCCCATCCCAACACCGCGACGCTCGACGCCTACCTCCAGGAACGCGAGAGCGAGCTCGACGCAATCGACCCCGAGCGCCGCGCGCTCCTCGACCAGCTCGCCGGTCACGTGGCGGAGCGCTCGGACGACAGCGGGGAGATCCGCCTCCTGTTCGTCTGCACCCACAACTCCCGCCGCAGCCAGCTCGCCCAGGTCTGGGCGCGTGCCGCGGCCGAGCGCGTCGGCGTCGAACGGGTCGAGACCTCCTCGGCCGGGACGGAGGCCACCGCGTTCCACCCGAACGCAGTGGCCGCCCTGTCCCGTGCGGGCTTCGAGATCGACCGGACGACCGACGGGCCCAACCCGACGTACGAGATCCACGTCCCGGGGGCGGCGTCCCCCATCGCGTGCCGATCGAAGGCGCTCTCGGACGACTCGCTCCCCGCGGGCGACTTCATCGCGCTGATGACGTGCTCGGACGCGAACGCCGCGTGTCCGTTCGTCCCCGGGGCCGCCGAGCGACTCTCCGTCACCTACGAGGATCCCAGAGTCGCGGACGGAACGGACCGGGCGGCAGAGGCGTACGACGAGCGCAGCGCGCAGATCGCGCGCGAGATGCTCTACGTGTTCCGATCCGTCGGCGACTGAGGTCGACGGGCAGACCTACTCGAAGAGCAGCGAGCTCGCGTTCGTGAAGTTGAACCCGCCCGACGCCGGAGTGTCGCGGTGGGCGAACTGCGTGAACCACGTGCTGCCCGGAACGACGCCTCCGGCGATCGGGGGAAGCTGCGTGATGTCCACGGCCTCGACCGCGGACCCGGACGCGTCCGCGACCTGAACGCCGGAGCGAATCAGAGAGCCGCTGACGCAGAGCCGGCCGCCGCCGAGCAGAACCGACTGCGAACCCGAGCCGAAGAGGAACAGCCCGACCGCGCCCGGCGGCACGGAGTTCGCGTGCAGCTCGAGGTCGTTCTCGTTCACGCGCGTCGAGCCCAGGGCGAAGAGATCGCCGACCTCACCGGTGCTGTTGGGCAGCGAACGGCAGATCTGGGCCTCGCGCGAGACGAGGTCGATCGTGTCGAGCCAGCCGGTCTCCATATTGACCTGTCCGATGCCGAACGCCGCCGCGTGGTCGGGATGGACAGCGACACCGTCGCACCAGGGGAACCACCCGCCCGTTCCACTGTCTGCATCGATCCTCACGGACCCGGTCCGAACGTCGACGACCGCGTACTGGTTTCGGGTCGAGGCCACGACGTAGGCCCCGTCCGACGAGATATCGACGTCGATGGGCGTACTGTCGAGGAAGAAGCTCACGATCCCGGTCGGAAGCGTCCCGGTCGTCAGGTCGTAGACGCGAACGCGCGTCCTGCCGCCGGTCGGCCAGATCACGGCTGCCGCCCGGTTCGTGCAGACGAACGAGTCGAGTCCGGCGAGGACACCCGTTGCATCCGCGGTCAGGACCCGGAACTCAGTCGTCGAAAGCGGGCCACCGCCGATAGGCAAGTTCGTCAGGTCGAACTGGTAGAGGCGAAAGGCCGTGTGGACGAACAGCTTCCGGCCGTCGGGCGTGATCTCGAGGTCGCGCGGCACGCCGTCGAGCGTGGCGAACCAGTTCGTCCCCGCGATGTCTTGGACGTTGACGTATCCGTCGGCAATCGAGGGCGCGCCGCGCGTGATCGTCGCGAAGTGGTCGTTCGTCATCACCACCGTGTCCATGGCCGAGTCGAAGAACGGCGCAGTCGCACCAGGGAAGGCGTTGAAGCGCCGCACGACCTGGGAGTTCGATCCGTCGAGTCGAACCAGCGCAACCTCGTCGGCAGAGCGCACCGTCGCGTGCATTCCGTCGGGCGAGATCACGACGTCCATCGGGCGCCCGGCGAGCTGATCGGGCCCGAACGTCTCCAGGACGATGCGTGGGCCGCCGCCCGTCGGCGGATCGAGCTCGAGCACGATGAACGACGTCTCGTCCGTGAACGGATCGAACGCGAGCGAGACGGCGTGGTCTCGTGACACCGCGACGAGGTCGTTCCCGAGCTCCGAGTCGATCCCCGGAGGGCTGGAGTCGTGCTGGAGCAGGACTCCCCCCGTAGCGAGGTCGATCACGAACGTCCCGAACATTCCCGTCCCGGAGTTCGACCCGCCGCGGACGACGGCGAGGTCGCCGACACCCGGTCGGATCTCCACATCGCGGGGTTGGAATCCGCAGTCGATCACTGCGGTCACTGCGGGAAGCGCACCCGTCAGGTCGAGCACCTGGACACGCGAGCCGAGCGTGATCGCGTACTCCGACGTCGCGGCCACGGCGTCGTTCGCCGGCCCGCTGCCGCCGATCTGCGGGCCGCGTCGGTTGTAGACGAGCCGGCGCTCGGCCAGATCGATGACGAACGTCCGCGTCGACGCCGCTCCCGTCCGAGCGACCGCGTACCGGCCGTCCGGAGTGATGACAGCGTCGTCGACGCCGAGGGTCGTCCGCTCGACGAAGGACGTGAACTGCGCGAAGGAGGAGCTGGCGAGGAGAGCGAAGAGCGCGGGACCGACCGCGCCGTGACGATGTGCGAGCATGGATTCAGGACCGAGTGGCCGCGGGAAGTGGAGGCCTCGCTAGCCGCCGCCCCCGGGCCGGTCACACCGCCAATCCGCAGGATCGTGGGGCGCCGTGAGTGCGACCCAAACCCGGTTTGGAGCGTCCGCTCCGGGCCGGCGACTTCGTCG
>JBCCSK010000348.1:0-6496 GCA_039200205.1 Planctomycetota bacterium | reverse complement strand
TCTTCCGGCTCCGCCTCGGCCCCGGAGGTCGATGCGGAGGTCGATTCCGGGGCCTGCTCGGCGAGGCCCCTCTCGACTTCGATGCGGATTTCGTCCGCCAGGCGCTTCAGCTCGTCGCGCAGCTGGGCCGCGCGCTCGAAGTCCTCCTCGGCCACGGCGTGCTGCAGGGCGGTTTCCGCCTCTTCGACGGCCCGCTGACGCCGGGTCGCCTCGACGTCGACGCCCGGGATCCGGCCTTCGTGGCGCGTCGCGCCGTGCATCCGCTCCAGGAGACCCTCCAGGTACTCCGAGAACGTGTGGTAGCAGTCCTGGCACCCGACGCGGCCCTTGCGGCGTAGCTGCTCCAGCGTCGTCCCGCACGACGGACAGGTGAGCGAGGTCCGGCCCTGCTTCTTGTGAGCCTTCAGGGCCGAGATCTGCAGGAGCTTCCAGACTTCGTCCATCGTCTTCTGCTGCACCGCGATGTGGGGCAGATCGATCTCCTGGGCACACGCCTCGCAGAGGTGGTGCTCGTCGACTTCGTTGTCCGGCGCGCCGGGGCCGTGGAAGCTCTTGACCTCGTCGATGTGGACGGTCGCCTGAGCCTTCTGGCATTGCTGGCAAAGCATGGATCAGCCCGAGGGGGTGAGCCCCCGGCGGCAAATGGTCTTAGGCGGCGGTAGGACTTCGGTCAATGCACCAGTTTCAGCGTTCGGTCGCCGCACCCGGCCTGGGGGCCCCCCGGCCGGCCTGGATCGCGGACCGGAAGGCCCTGGCGCGCGTCTCGAAGTTGGGATAGCGGTCGAAGCTGGCGCAGGCGGGGGAGAAGAGGACGACCTCGGCCGCCTCGTCCGCCGCGACGCGCAATGCGGCGGTCGCCGCCTCCTCGGCCGTCTCCAGGGCCCCTGCGGCAACGCGCGCACCCGCTTCCCGCGCCAGCTCGACGAGCTGGGGCGCCGCCGCTCCGAAGGGGACGAGCGTCCAGCCCTCGTCGGCGACGCGCCGGGCCAGCGCGTCGGCGTCGACCCCGCGCTTGGGCTCGCCGCCGGCCACGAGGACACCCCGTCGGCGGTCGTCGAGGCTCTCCAGCGCCGCGAGCGTCGACTCGGGCGTCGTCGACACGCCGTTGTCGACGACCTCGACGACGGGCCCGCCGGGGCGCAGCTCGAACGTCCCGAGCGACTCCATGCGGTGGGCGAGTCCCGTCAGGCCCTCGATCGCGCGTACCAGCCCCTCCGGCGGCGCGCCGAGCGCGTGCGCGGCCGCGAGAGCGGCGACCAGGTTGGCGCGCTGGAACCGACCGGGCACGGCGAGCCGACCCGCGTCACCGAGAACCACCGCGCCCTCTCGCACGATCCCGTCCTCGCCGAGAGCCACGCCGCCGCCAGGGCCGTGGGTCCGGCACGCGCGTCCGAGCCGCTCGCTCGCGAGCACGGCGAGCTCGCCGGGCGGGACGATCGCGACGCCGTCCTCGCCGACGAGGTCGACGATGCGCAGCTTCGTGTCCCGGTACGCCTCGACGGTGCCGTGGCGCTCCAGGTGGTCGACCCCGACGTTCGTGATCAGCGCGACGTCGGCGACGCCCGCGACGTCCGCGGGGAGGTGCTCGAGCTGGTACGACGACATCTCCAGAACGACGACGTCGTCCGCGCCGAGGTCGCGCGCTTCGCCGAGCAGCGAGCCCCCGAGGTTGCCGCCGGCCTCGACGCGGACGCCGTTTCCGAGCGCGGAGCGAAGGAGGTCGGCCGTGAACCGGACCGTCGACGACTTGCCGTTGGTTCCGGTGACCGCGACGACGCGGGCGCGAAGCTGCTGGAGGAGGATCGCCGTCGCGGTCGTGATCGCTGCGCCTGAATCCCGTGCCCGCGTCAGCCACTGCGACGAAGGCGGTACGGCGGGGTTGACGATCACGACGTCCGCGTCGTCGAAGTCCGCCGCTTCGTGGCGGCCTAGGACGAAGCGCAGTTCGCTGTCACTCGCGAGCGCGCGCAGATCGTCGACGGAGCTCCCGAGCGTCTCCTCGTCGCGCAGGTCGGTGACGGTGACGATCGCGCCCTCGCGCAGGGCCCAGCGCGCTGCGCCCGCGCCGCCGCCGAACAGGCCGAGGCCCATCACGGTGACTCTTCGGCCGCGCACGTCGAGCCCGGCGGCGGGCCGCGAACCCGCGCTCATCGTTCGGCTTCGTCTCCCTCGTCATCGCTCGTCCCCGCGATCGGGACGTCGAGCAGCTCGTCGCCGTCGCGCGCGAGCAGCGCGTGCACGATGAACTCCTCGGTCGCGGGCGCCGCCTCGGCCCCGGTGTCGGGGACGAGGAGGATGTCCCGCTCGCGCACGTCGTCGATGTCGAGCGGCAGCAGCACTTCCGTGAAGACGTCGATCGGGAACCTGGCGTACCAGGGCGTCTTCAGCTCCAGCGACTCCGTGTGCGTGCGGTAGCCGGGGCGATAGAGCGACAGCCGCCGGCGACCGTAGTGGCCGAAGGGAACCTCGAGCGGCGTGCGCCCGATCACGACGTCGTCGAGGCGCACCGTCGCCCCCGGCGGCGTCGACTCGACGCGCAGGAGCCGATCGCCGCGGCAGCCCGCCGCGACCGCGAGGAGCGCGACGGCGAGCGTCGATCGGCGCAGTTTCGTTCCGGCCATGCCCGCAGGATGACGGAGCGAGGCGCGCCGTTCGCGGCCTTTCTTTCGTTTCAGTGGCCCGGCTCCTGGATCGCCTCCCGGCGCTGCTCCAGCGCGATCGAGCGGTCTCGTGCGGCGTTCGCTCGTCGCTCATCGCATGGGCTGGCCGCCCTCGCTCCCGTGAAGTCGTCCCACCTCTTCGCCGCGGCGGTCCTCGCGATCGCCGCCCTGACCGTCGTTGCGCTCGTGCGCGAGGCGCGCGTCGACGGTGAGATCGAGCGGGTCGTTCGACCTCGGCGGGCGGCGCAGCGGGACGGTCGTTCTGCAGCGTTAGCCCCGCCAGGGCCGCTATCGCTGCCAAACGACTCTGCGCGCAACCGGGTCGAACCGCGCGAGGCCTTCGTCGTGGAACAGGATCACGTCCGTCGTCCCGTCCAGCGGAACGCAGTTCGCGGACCAGCACTCGCCGATGGGGATCGGGTTCTCCGGATCGTCGATGGGCACGAGCTGCTGCATGGCCCAGCCCGGATGGAACAAGCGTTCGCTCGCCCAGCCCACTCCGAACGTCGACCACATCTGGCCAGCCGCGCACAGGGCGCGGAGAACTCGCTTGCCGTCCTTCGCCGACACGACGCCCGGGTTGTGACCTTTACCCAGGCTCATACCGATGTGCTGGCCGTCTGGGCTCCACGCGAGGCGGTGCACCCAGCTCTCGAGCCCGATGCCGGCGCCGACCGAGACGACATTCGCCGCAAAGATGAGATCCCCGTTCTTCCCGTCGACGACGCGAAGCGTCGCGCCTCCTTCCATGCTCGTTCGGAGCGGCGTCTCGCCCTCGCCGTCTCCGATCCTGTTCGCGGTCCCGCCAACAGCGAGACGTCGACCGTCCGGGTCGAACTCGATGTCCCCGTACGCACCGGGCACGTCGACGACCTCGATCCCCATGCCGGGCCAACCGATGTGGACTTCGTTCGAGCGGACGAACGCAATGCGGTTCTCAGCCGGATGGACATCAACGTCGAATGCGGCTGGACCGGTCCATTCGAGCTCTCCGTCGGGCGACCAGATCTGCGGCCCGATGACCGGTGCCCTGTGGTTCCAGTGATCCCCCCAGGTCACGAGGTGCTTCCCGTCCGCAGTCCACTGCATCGCGACGCAGCATCCATACCCGCAGTTTCGACCGTCGAACTCGACGTCCGATCGCCGTGCTACCCAGTCGATTCTGCGCCGGGTCGGTCGTCTCGTCGAGTCCGAGCCGCAGGATGCGCACTCGGTCGTTCGCGTCTCGTATGGCGATGTGCTCGAAGTCGGCAGACACCGCGGCGCCATTCACTGCCGCACCGTCCGGTCGGACCGTTGCAAGCGATGCCCCGGACGTGACGTCGATGAACTCGATGCGGCCGCTGTCGAAGACGACGAGGAGCTCTCCGTGCGGGACCTGCACGGCGCTCTGAGCCGGGCCCAGAGCTCGGTCCGTCCCTGTGGACCGATCCTCCGGTGGCTCTTGTCCGACAACGGCCAGCGCGAAGGCGACGGCACATCGAGCGTGAAGTGCGGTCATCGCTTCCAGAGGACCCTCCCGCTGACTGCGTCACGCACGACGACAGCGCCCTCGATCGTCCCCGCTGCCCGTCCGTCCCACCCAATATCGACGGGGCATCCCGGCTCGAGATCGAACTGCTGCGGCCGAGGTCGACCGTCATCGTCAGCGAGCGCGACACGTCGAACGAGCATGACGCCCGATACGTACGCGAAGTAGAAGGCCGAGCCGTCGTCGTGCCAGGTGATCTTCGCCGGCTCGCCCATCCGGCCACCGCAGAAGTCGCCGATCCAGAGGCGCTCGCCGGTGCTGGCGTCGAGCAGCGAGCCGTAGATGCCGGTCACCGAGGTCATCGCAATCCTGTCGCCGCTAGGGGAGAACGCGAGGTCTCCGACGCCGAGCGAGTTCCACTGGTCATCGTGCTTCCCGAAGAAGGGGTCCGTGTACTCGTGGATCCAGACCTGAATCCCGGTCTCGAGATCCCAGAGAACGACCTTGCCGCGGAAATGACCGGTCGCGATGAGACGCCCCCTGGGGCCGAAGGCGACGCACTCCGCAGTCGGCTCGAGTCCCGTGAACGCGATCTCCAGTCGGCCTCCAGTCTGCGCGTCGTGGATCGCCGGGCGCCCCTCGGTGATCAGTGCGAGGCGCGAGCCGTCCGGACTCCAGGCGGCGCCCTCGGTGAATCCCGAGAAGTGCATCGTTCGCCACCCGTCTTCGCTCGGTTCGATCTCGATCTGCGCGTCCACGCGTGGAATGCGCGCGACGATGAGCCCCTCGCGGTCGAGCAGGAAGCGCTCGCTGGTGTCGTTGCATACGAGAAGCCGCTGCCCGTCGGGCGAGAACGACACGTGGCAGCCGAACGACCAGCCGGTCCAGCGGGAGCGTTCGTCGACGTCCGTAACTCGTTCGGGCGCGCGCTCGCCCTGCCAGTCCCACAGATAAACCTCACGGTCGCGAGTGAGCAGGGCGATCGTCGCTCCGTCGGGAGAGAGGTCGAGGTTCCACGCCGAGGGAAACCGACGGGGCGAGGTCGCAAGGACCTTGCCGTCTTCCGCGCTCCGCACCTGGATCGCTCCCGCTCGTCCGAGGACGGCGACGACCGGAGCTGTCTCGGCGAGAGCGACATCCGTTGCATAGCCGATCCGTCGCGGTGCCGTCGCGCGCGGAAGGTCGGCGCGCACGACGCGGGGTCGACGATCGTCGTCATCACGAATCGAGCGGACGTGGAGCGGATCCCACAGCCACGGCGCCAACCTCGCCGCGGGCACGAAGCCGCGGCGGGCGAGCAGGACCTGTGCGTCTTCCACCTGCCAGGCTGGGAGATCGAACGTCCCGTCGACCGCCGACGCGCGGACGTGGAAGTCGTCCGGGCCGCCGTCTTCGGTCCAGATCTCGACGAATGGCTCGAGGTCGTCTGGGGCGAGGAGGTGGAGGGAGTCGTGCGATCGTGCCGCGACCCAGCGACCGTCGTTAGATCTGTCGAGTGCGTCGAACGACCGGGCTTCGGTCTCGTCGTCTTCGTCGTTCTCGTTCCGACCGAGAGGTTCGAGTCGCTCGATCGCTGCCTTGAGCGAAGCGACGTCGAGGATGAGCGTCGGGGCAGTCTCCGGCTCGTCCATCCGCTGAGTCGATCGGTGCAGTGCGAGCCGCGAGCCATCGAGGAATCGGGGCTCGCCCCGCGTCGGAGCGCCCTCGATCCAGAGGCCGGTGCGGAGCCCGCGGCGGGCGGCGAGCGTCGAGTAGCGGTTTGCGGTCTGATCCCGGACGGTCTTCCTCGTGTCGTTCACTCGCCGGTCGCGTTTCGCTTCTCGCGCTGCCTCGAGCTCGCCCGTGACCAGGCTCCACAACCGGCCATTCACGGTCACGCTGTCGACGCCGATCACGAACTCGCCTCGACCGAGCACCGCGTCCACTCCCAGTCCAAGGACCGTGGCCGCGTCCTCGGGAGCGAGGTCTGCGGTCACGGGCTCTCCCGGGACGAGGGACGGGTCGATCGCACGGAGGTCGCTCAGCGGATAGCCGTGACGAAGGGCTTCGACGGCGAACGCCTGCGCTTCTTCGTCGCGTCGGACTCTCTTCAGCGCGACCGCGGCATGGACGCGCCAGACCGGTGCACTCTCTTCGAGCTTGCCGGCCATCTCGAAGAGGTACGCGGCTGCAGCGAACTCCCCGCCGTCGAACGCTTCCATCGCGTTCTGGAACCGCGCCAGATAGTCGTCCAGAGGCTCCTCTCGCTGGGGGAGCGCGAGCAGACTCACGATCGCCGCCGCGAGCAGGCAGAGCTGGGGGCCCATGCACGAACGGACGCTCGGTTCCGCTCACCTATTCCGCCTGTCTCGGAACTCCGGCGCGC
>JBCCSK010000347.1:0-6533 GCA_039200205.1 Planctomycetota bacterium | reverse complement strand
CGAGCTGCGGGCGGCGCTCGAGGCGGAGCCGACGCTCCAGCGCTTCAGGATGCGCGGCGTGACCCCGGGGCCGGCGGGCGTGGACGTCGCGACCGAGGCGGCGGACGCGGACGAGGTGAGCGAGCTGCTCCTGATCGAGACGGACTCGCTACCGGGATCGCTCCTGCTCGTCGACACGCCGGACTTCGACAGCGTCCTGCGCGAGAACCGCGACGTCACGGACGCGCTGCTCGCCGTCGCGGACGTGGCCGTCACCGTCGTGACGCGGCACACGTACCAGAACCACGACGTCATCGAGTTCCTGAACCACTGGCTCGCGCACGGTCGGCCGTGGGTGCTCGTCTACAACGAGTCGATCGACGCCGAGACCACGCGCTCCCACGCCGAAAAGGTCGCCTCCGATCTCGGGGGGCCGCCCGAGGCCGTCTTCCACTCGCCGTTCGACCCCGGAGTCGCGCGCGGCACGAGCGCGCTCGTCCCCGTTCACGTCGACGATCCGCCGGGCGGGGCGCTCGCGAGCTGGCTCCGCAGCATCGACGCGCGCTCCGACCTGAAAGCGCGGGCGCTCGAGGCGTCGCTCGCCGGGCTGCGCGAGGACCTCCGCGACCTCGCCGCGGACGCGCGCTCCTCGACCGCGGCGATCGAGGCGATCCTCGCCGCGTCGCGTCGGCGCGCTCTCCCGCTGGGCCGAGCGGTCGCGCGCGAGGCCATGCCGATGGGGCCGTTCCTCGAGGCGTTCCGCGACGTTCTCGACGAGCGACCGTCCGCCGTCCAGCGCGAGCTTCGGCGGACGCTTCGCTGGACCGGCGACCGCGTCGTGGGAGGCGCGCGCCGGGTGCGGACGTGGCTCTCGGGGAACGACGCGCAGCCGTCGAACGAAGAGGCTCCGGCGCGCACGCTCCTCGACGCCGAGCGCCATGAGCTCGCCGCGCGATGGACACCGTTCTACGAGCCCGGACTGCTCGAGCTGCGCCGCGCCGAGCGCGACCCGGGCACGCCGGCCGCAGCGGTCGCCGTCCTCGCGGACCTCACTGGCTCGGCCGCGTCTGCGTCCACTGGCCTGGAGCGCGCGAACGCGGCGCTCGCGCTCGACCCCGCCCTCCTCGACGAGCACCGCCACGCCTGCCGCGAGATCCTCCGGGCCGAGCTCGACGAGCGCGGCACCGAGTGGCTCCTGCAGATCGCCGTCGACGCGATGCACCTCCTGCCGCTGGGCGTCGCCGGCGCGCTCATCGTGCACACCGGCGGCCTCGGCGCCGACGTCGCGATGGCCGGCGGGGGGGGCCGCTGCAGCAGCCGCCGCGGAGCGACTCTCGCGAACGCTCGGTGCGGGGGTCGCCCAGTCGGCGCGCCAGCGCTGGACGGAGATCCGGTCCGCGAAGATCGCGGACGCCGCGCTGGAGGGCCTCTACGGCGACGCCGACGATCGGCTGCAGGCGCTCGCGGACGAGGGACGGTCGATCGCCGAGATCGCAGCGTCCTGGACGCCGACCCACGTCTTGACGGATCAGCCGGCCGCCGCAGCGGACCCGGCGAGGAGCGAACGATGAGCGACGTGACGTCCCGCGCCGACGAGGCGACCGCGAAGCCGCCCACGACGCGCGCGGCGCTGGAGGCGCTCCGCGGCGAGCTCACGGGCGACCTGTCCCGGGCTCTGGAGCTGCGCCCGATCGCCGAGGTCGCGCCGACGATCGAGGACCTCAGCGAGGACCTCGACGCCCAGCTCTCGCGCGCGCAGTCGGCGGCCGTCGTCTGCCTCGTCGGCTCGACCGGAGCCGGGAAGTCGACGCTGCTCAACGCGCTCGTCGGCCGCGACGTCGCGACCGAGGGCGTCGATCGACCGACGACCTCGGCGCCCGTGATCTACCGGCCCGCCGACGCGGACGTGACGGACCTCGTTGCCGGCCTCCCCGGCCAGAAGCCGGAGATCGTCACGTACCGGCCCGCCGACGGCGTCGGCGGACCCGAGGCCTTCTGGCGCGGTCAGATCCTGATCGACGCGCCCGACGTCAACAGCGTCGAGACGCTGCACCGCGCGGTCGTCAAGGAGCTCGCCGCGCGTTCCGACGTGCTCGTCGTCGTCGCCCACCGCCAGTCGATCGCCGAGCTGAGCTCGGCGACCTTCGTCGACGTCTTCGCCGAGCGGCGCGGGATGGTGTTCGTGCTCGGGCGGACGGACGAGCTCGACGAGAGCGCCGAGGCCGAGCTCAAGGGCCAGCTGCGCCAGCTCGCGGACGAGCGGTGGCGCGCGCCCGAGGCTCCGGTGCTCTCGATCAGCGCGCGTCGCGCCAAGGCCGACCCCGACGCGGGCGGGCTGCCAACGCTGCGACGAGAGCTCGCGGGGCTGATCGCCGACGAGAAGCTCGGGCGAGTGCGTCGCCGGAACGCCGTCGGGAACGTCGCGCGCATCGCCGCCGAGGTCGACGGCGCGCGCCCCGAGGTCGAGGAACACGCCGCGGCCCTCCGCGAGGCGCTCGAGACGGGCGCCGCCACCTGGTGCGGCGGCGTCGTGGGGGCGGTGCACGAGCGACTCGACGTGCGGCAGGCCGATCTCGCGCGGATGCTCTGGAACGACGCCGCGAAGGTCTGGGACGGTCCCGGCGGCTACGCGCTGCGCGTCGGCGGCCTCTCTGCACTCGGGCTCGGAGCGGGCGCGGCGGTCGCCCGTCGCAACCCGGTCCTCGCCGCGGGACTCGCGATCGGCTCGGTCGCGGCCGACCGCGTCCGCGGAGCCGTCCAGGAGCGCGGCTTCGAGTCGACCTCCGGCCTCCTTCCCGGTGCCAGCGACGTGGCGGCGCTCCAGCGCGACGCGTTCGTCGGCGCGCGGCTCGCGGCCGAGGAGCTCTACGTCGACGACGTCGCGCCCGCGATGAGTCCGTCGAGCGACGAGCTCGACGGCCAGGCGACGCGCGCCGTCGACGAGTCGTGGGACCGGCTGCTGCGCGTCGACCTCCCGCGCGAGGCGGCGCGCGGCGTCCCGAGGCTCCTGCGTCTCGCCGTCGACCTTCCGGTCTACGGGCTGGGTGCGTGGGTCCTGTTCCGCGTCGTGCACGGCTTCGTGACCGAGGACTACGTCGGGATCGACTTCCTCGTCAGCGCGGTCATCATCGCGCTCGCCTGGCTGTTTGGCGCGCGGGCGCTCGTCCGGGCGCGGCTGTCCCAGCGGAGCGGCTCGCTCCTGACCGTGGTCCGCGGCGACATCGAGCAGCGCATCGGCGCCGCGGCCCACGACGCGATCGAACCGCGCCTCGCGCGACTGGACGCGAGCACCGCGAGCGTCGAGCGCATCGCGGGCGCGGATCGAACGTGGCGAGCCCGACTCCACGGCGAAGACTGACGACCCACTCCACGACCCGAGGATTCCCATGCACCCCTGCCTTCCCCTGATCGTCGCTCCGCTCGTCGCGGGCGATCCGACCGCGCTGCCCCCGAACCAGGACGAGCCCGGCGACGCGGTCGTCCTCGGCCCGAAGGAGCACCGCTACCGCTGGGTCCCGGACTGGCTCCAGCTGCCCGACGACATGGAGCTCGGCAACACGCACGGCTGCGTCGCGGTCGACGCGTCGGGGCGCGTCTACTTCAACGCGGATGCGGAGCACGCAGTCGTCGTGGTCGACGCGGACGGGAAACTCCTCTCGACCTGGGGCGACGAGTGGAAGGGGGGGCTGCACGGGATGACGATCGTCGCCGAGGAGGACGGCGAGTTCATGTACCTCGCCCACACCGGTCGCCACGAGATCGCGAAGACCACGCTCGAGGGGGAGGTCGTCTGGACGGCCGGCGTCCCGAAGGACGCCGGCATGTACGAGGGCCCGGGGCAGTACCGTCCGACCGGGATCGCGGTCGCGCCGAACGGCGAGGTCTTCGTCGGCGACGGCTACGGCCAGAGCTGGTGCCACCGCTTCGGCGCCGACGGGACGTACATCGCCTCGTTCGGCGGCCCCGGCGAGGAGCCGGGCAAGATGCGAACGCCGCACGGCCTCGTGATCGAAGAAGCGGGCGACGAGACCTTCGTGGTCGTCTGCGACCGCGAGAACCACCGCCTCCAGCGCTTCGACCTCGAGGGGAAGCTCGTCCGTGTCGAAGCGCCCGGCCTCCGGCGCCCCTGCAACGGCGTCTTCACGGGCGACCTGCTCGCGGTCGCGGACCTGGTCGGCCGCGTGACCCTGCTCGGGCTCGACGACAGCGGCGAGCGCTACGTCGTCGCGCACCTCGGCGACAACCCCGATCCGGCGCTACGGGGGGTCAACGGCGTCCCGCGCGAGTCCTGGCGGGACGGCGAGTTCCTCTCCCCGCACGGGATCGCCGCCGACGCGGACGGGAACCTGTACGTGCTCGACTGGAACCGCAACGGGCGCGTGAGCAAGCTCGAGCGGCTCGGGGACTGACCCAAATCCGGGCTCGCGCATGCCGTTCGTGCAGCCTGCGGCGGGCTTGGCGCCAAATTGGCAGCTTTGGCGGCGGCGGGGGCCCCGGTGGCGCTTGGCACACCCTTTGTTCCCCGGGGGGTCCGGACCCCGAGAACCGCACGGCGCGCACGCGCCTCGCACGACTGAGCACACATGAGCAGCACGTCCAAGATCATCGGCATCGACCTCGGCACCACGAACTCCGTGGTCGCCGTCATGGAGGGCGGTGAGCCGACCGTGATCACCAACCTGGAGGGCTCGCGCACGACGCCCTCCGTCGTCGCCTTCCAGAACGACGGCACGCGCCTCGTCGGCGCCCCGGCCAAGCGTCAGGCCGTCACCAACCCGACGAAGACGATCTCCTCGATCAAGCGCTTCATGGGCCGCCGCCACCACGAGGTCGGCGACGAGGAGAAGCAGGTCGCGTACAAGCTCGTCGGCGGCCCCGACGAGCTCGTGAAGGTCGACATCGACGGGAAGCAATACAGCGCGCCCGAGATCAGCGCGATGATCCTGCAGAACCTCAAGGAGGCGGCGGAGCGCTACCTCGGCGAGACCGTCGACCGGGCCGTCATCACGGTTCCCGCGTACTTCAACGACAGCCAGCGCCAGGCGACGAAGGACGCCGGCGCGATCGCCGGGCTGACCGTCGAGCGGATCATCAACGAGCCGACGGCCGCGACGCTCGCGTACGGCCTCGACAAGGAGAAAGAGGGCAAGGTCGCCGTCTACGACCTCGGCGGCGGCACGTTCGACATCTCGATCCTCGACATCGGCGACGGCGTCTTCGAGGTGCTCGCCACCAACGGCGATACGCACCTCGGCGGCGACGACTTCGACGAGGCGCTGATCGACTACGTCGCGACCGAGTTCCAGAAGGAGCAAGGCATCGACATCCGCACCGACCCGATGGCGCTCCAGCGCCTGAAGGAGGCCTGCGAGAAGGCGAAGATCGAGCTGTCCAGCGGCACGACCACCGACGTCAACCTGCCGTTCGTCACGGCGGACGCGTCCGGTCCGAAGCACCTCCAGATGACGATCACCCGCGCGAAGTTCGAGTCGCTCATCGGCGAGCTCGTGCAGCGCAGCATCGACCCGTGCCAGAAGGCGCTCGACGACGCGGGCCTGAAGCCCGGCGACATCGACGACGTCCTCCTGGTCGGCGGCTCGACGCGGATCCCGATGGTCGTCGACAAGGTCAAGGAGTTCTTTGCTCGCGAGCCGAACAAGGGCGTCAACCCGGACGAGGTCGTCGCGCTCGGCGCTGCGATCCAGGGCGGCGTCCTCGGCGGCGACGTCTCCGGCGTCCAGCTCCTCGACGTGACCCCGCTGAGCCTCGGCATCGAGACCCTCGGCAACGTCATGACGGTCCTCGTCGAGCGCAACACGACGATCCCGACCTCGAAGAGTCAGGTGTTCTCGACGGCCTCCGACAACCAGCCGTCCGTCGACATCAAGGTCTTCCAGGGCGAGCGAGAGTTCACGAAGGACAACCGCCTCCTCGGCAACTTCGTCCTGACCGACCTTCCGCCTGCACCGCGCGGCATGCCGCAGATCGAGGTCAGCTTCGACATCGACGCGAACGGCATCCTCAACGTGACCGCCAAGGACAAGGGCACGGGCAAGGAGCAGTCGATCAAGATCGAGTCGTCGTCGGGCCTCTCCGAGGACGAGGTCGAGAACATGAAGCGCGACGCCGAGGCCCACGCGGCCGAGGACAAGGCGCGGCGTGAGGTCGTCGACCTGCAGAACGAGCTGGAGCAGCTCGGTCACGCGACGCGCAAGCAGCTCGACGAGAACAAGGACGCCCTGTCCGAGGACGACGTCAAGGAGATCGAAGCTGCCCTCGAGGAGCTCGAGACGAAGCGCACGTCCGAAGACAAGGCCGCCCTGGAGTCCGCGCGCGAGGAGTTCGCCAAGAAGGCCCAGAAGCTCGGCGAGGTGCTCTACGCGAAGGCCCAGGCCGAGTCCGGCGCCGAGGGCGGTCCGCCCCCCGGGGCCGGCCCGGCCGCGGCGCCCGGCTCGGACGCCGACAGCGACGAGCCGGTCGACGCCGACTTCGAAGTGAAGAGCTGACGCTCGGACAGGATCCCTGAACATGAGCCCCCGGCGCCGATCGATTCG
>JBCCSK010000346.1:0-6537 GCA_039200205.1 Planctomycetota bacterium | reverse complement strand
TCAGCGGCCCCATGGGGTGCGCCATACCGAGCTTCATGACGGTGTCGATGCCCTCCCGCGTCGCGACGCCCTCCATGAGGCAGAACACCGCCTCGTTGATCATCGGCATCAGCACCCGGTTCGAGACGAAGCCGGGGTAGTCGTTCGCCTCGACGGGCTCCTTGCCGAGCGCGCGACTGGAGCGCATCACGGCGTCGGTCGTCTCGTCGCTCGTCTCCTGGCCGCGGATGACCTCGACGAGCTTCATGACGGGCACCGGGTTCATGAAGTGCATCCCGATCACCTTGTCCGCGCGCTTCGTGTGCGCGGCGATCTCGGTGATCGAGATCGACGACGTGTTGGTCGCGAGGATCGCGCCCTCCGGCGCGATCTCATCGAGCGTGCGGAACACCGACGCCTTGATGTCGGCGCGTTCGGAGACCGCCTCGACGATGAGCTCGCGGTCGCCGAGGTCCTCGAGCTTCGTCGACTTGCCGATGCGAGCGAGCGCAGCGTCCGCGTCGGACTGCGTCATGCGCTCCTTCTTGACGACGCGGCCGAGGCTCTTCTCGATCGCCGCGATGCCGCGGTCGAGCGCGGAGTCGTCGAGATCGACGAGCGTGACGTCGCTGCCGCAGGTCGCGAAGACCTGGGCGATGCCGTTGCCCATGGTCCCGGCGCCGACGACGGCGACTTTTTGGTGGAGATCGTTCGAGGTCATGTGCCGGGGGGGTGGCGCGTCAGACGCGTTCGACCGCGACGGAGACGGCGTTGCCTCCGCCGAGGCACAGCGAAGCCATGCCGTTGGTCGCGTCCTTCTGCTTCATCGCGTGGAGGAGCGTGACGAGGATCCGTGCGCCGGACGCACCGATCGGGTGGCCGAGCGCGACGGCTCCGCCGTTGACGTTGACCCGCTCGGGATCGAGGTCGAGCTTGCGCGTCAGCGCGACGGCCGCCGCGGAGAACGCCTCGTTGATCTCGTGGAGGTCGAACTCGGAGGGCTTCTTGCCGGCCTTGTCGGCCGTCTTCGAGATCGACTTCTCGGGCGCCATCATCACCCACTCCGGTGCGCATCCGCCCGTCGCGTAGTGCGTGACCCTCGCGAGGGGCTGGAGGCCGTTCGCCTTCGCGAACTCGGCGCTCGTGACGACGAGCGCGGCGGCGCCGTCGTTGATCGCCGACGCGTTGGCAGCCGTCACCGTGCCGTCCTTCTTGAACGCGGGCCGCAGGCCGCCGATCGAGTCGGCCGTCATACCGTCGCGGATCGTCTCGTCGGTCGTGAACTCGAACGGGTCGCCCTTGCGGGGCTTGATCGTGACCGGGAACTTCTCCTCGTCGAAGCGGCCGTGGTCGCGGGCGTCGGCGGCGCGGCGGTGGCTCTCCGCGGCGAACTCGTCCTGGGCGGCGCGGGAGACGTCGAGCTCCTCGGCGACCTTCTCGCCCGTCATCCCCATGTGGAAGTCGTTGTAGATGTCCCAGAGCCCGTCGTGGACCATCGAATCGACGACCTGGCTGTGGCCGAGCCGCATCCCGCCGCGCGCGTCCGGCAGCAGGTAGGGAGAGTTCGTCATCGACTCCATGCCGCCGGCGACGATGCAGTGCGCGTCCCCGGCCTTGATCGCCTGGGCGGCGAGCATCACGGACTTCAGCCCCGAGCCGCACACCTTGTTGATGGTCACGCTGCCGACCTCGTCGGGGACGCCGGCGGCGCGGGCGGCCTGACGGGCGGGGTTCTGGCCGAGGCCCGCCTGCAGGACGTTTCCGAAGATGACCTCCTCGACCGCGCCGGGCTCGAGACCCGCGCGGCGAACGGCCTCGGCGATCGCGAGGGCGCCCAGCTCGGGGGCCCGGAAGGAGGCGAGACCGCCCTGGAACTTGCCGATCGGCGAGCGGGCCGCACTGACGAGGACGACTTCGGTCATGGCTTCTGGTGGATCGAATCGCAGCGGCCGGAAGGGGCCGCCAGAGGCGCGCGAGGAGCAGGGCGAACGGTCGGCAGAGCGCCCCTCGAGTCCCTCCCCCTCCGCGGTTTGGGCGAAGAGTTTAGTCCCGCGTGCTGCCGGACGACAGGCCCGCGGCTCGCCTTCCCGCGCGCCGACGGGCGACCACGCGCCGGGACGCGACCGGGGCAGCGCGCCGTTTCCAGGCGCTGTAACCGATCGGTCGGGGGATCGGAAACCTTTCCTCCATAACGACTTCCGGCGCCTTCACGTGCGCGCGGCGTCGAGCCCGAATCCCGCGTTGATTCACCCCCGGCGCTTCTCTATCCCGTCCTGGCGGGGATCTCGCACCCGTGCCGCTCTCCGCCGAACGAACCTTGGACGACCTCGCTCTGATCGAGGGCCTGCGCGCACGTCGCGAGGCCGCAGTGACCGCGTTCCTCGAGCGCTACAAGTCGCTGCTGCACCACTGCATCGGCCACTTCGAGGCGGACGCAGGCGCCCGCGAGGACCGGTACCAAGACCTCGTCCTGTTCGTCCTCGAGAGGCTCGACCGTGAGGCGTACGACCCCTCGCGCGGGTCCTTCGGAACCTGGCTCTACCGGGTCGCCTGGTGCCGCTGCGTCGACCTGAAGCGGCGCGACGCGGCGGGCGGACGGCCGCGGCTGCGCGCCGTCGGCGACGAGATTCCCGATCGGGCCGACGAGGGCCCGGGCCCCGACGAGATGGCGGGGATCTCGGAGGTCGGCAGCGTCGTCCGGGACGCCCTCGGCGAGCTGACGAGCGAGGAGCGCTCGCTCCTCGAGCTGCGCTTCGTCCAGGGCCGCACCCTGGTCGAGGTCGCCGAGGCCCTCTCGATCTCGATCGAGCAGACCAAGTACAGACTCCGGCGCGCGACGATCAGCCTGCGCCGGGTGCTCCTCCACAACTTCGCGCGCGAAGAGGCCCTCACCGAGATCTGAGACGGGCCGAGGGCCGGATCCGTCCGGCAGCGCCCATCCCCAGGCCTTTTCGACCACGCGCGCGCCCCTCCCTTCGGAATCGAAGCAATGACGCGTCCAGGCCCCGACCCGAACCGCCCGTCCGACCCCGCGTCGCGACGGGAGGACCGCTCCGTGCTCGACGATCCGCGCGCCGTCGAGATGATGGTCCGCTTCGACGAGACGCCGTCCGACGCGCTCGCCGAGCTCCGCTCGGACCCGACGGCGGCCCGGATCCTGGACCAGCTCGACGCCGCCGAGCGGTGGCTCCGCGCCGGACTCGCGGAGGCCGACGCCCGCGGCGAGGAGCTCGTTCCGCCGGACGAGCTGTACCGCTTCGGTCGCGGCCCGGGTGCCGAGCCGCTCGACGACGAGCGCGCCGACGAGATCGAGCGCTACCTCGAGAGCCACGCCGACGAGGCCGAGTGGGTCGAGGCCCTCTCCTCCCCCGTTCCGGCGCCCCTCGACGTGACGCCGCTGACGCCCGACGAGATGCGCATCCAGCGCCTGCGCCGCATTCCGGGCGCGGGCTCGCACCAGGCGCCGCCGGCGCGACGCCTGCCGGCCTGGGCAGCGCTCGCGCCCCTGGCAGCGGCCGCGCTGGTGCTGGTCGTCGCGTTCAGCGGCTCGTCGACCGAGTCGGCGCAGCGCGGGCTCCCGGAGTCCCCGGTCCTGCGGAGCGCGACGAGCGATCCGCTCCTCTTCCCGCGCGGCCAGGTCCTCGCGCCGATCGACGGAGCCACCACCTACGCCACCCGCCCTCTGTTCGAGGTTCTCCCGATCGACGGGGCCACAAGGTATCGCTTCGAGCTGCGCGCGGGCGTCGACGGCGCGTTCGACGAGGGCGAAGCCGTCTGGACGAGCGCGTCGACCGAGCCCTTCGCTTCGGCGGGGCCGCTCGCGACCGGCGCGTACGCCTGGTCGGCCTGGGCCGACGTCGACGGCGTGGAGCGCTCGCTGGGCACGCGTTCGTTCTCGGTCGTCAAGCCCGGGGCGAGCGAGCTCCTTCGGAGCGCGGCGGGCCTCGCGTCCGATTCGCACGCGGCCCGCGCGGACGTCCGCCGGCTGCACGAGGCCGGATACCTCACCGACGCACGCCATCGGGCGCGGTCGCTCGCGCCCGGCGAAGAGCGTTCCCGCTACCTGGCCGAGACGCGTTGATTCTCGGCCGCGCGGCACTCCCGATCCTCCTCGCGAGCGCCGCAGCGTCTCCCCCGCCCGCAGCCCCGCCGCTGCGCCAGGACGCGGCGGTCGAGGTCGAGCGCCAGGCGCTCGTCGAGCGCTACCTCGCCGAACTCGAGTCGTTCCGCGCGGGCTACGGGCAGTCGCGCGCGGGCCTGCTCGCAGCGGCCGAGGCGCTCGCGCGCGACTTCGGCCGCGAGGATGCGCTCGACGTCGCTCGCTACTACGCGGGCCTCGAGCGAGAGGCCCGCGTGCTCGGCCTGGAGCTGGAACGCGCCTTCGACGCGCTCCGTGAGCGGGCCGTCGCGCTGGACGAGTCGGGGGCGTCGCGCGTCGACCCCGGCCTTCTCGAAGCCCTCGGCGCGCTGTACGAGCGAGCCGAGGAGGCGGATGACGTCACGCCCGGCGCGCAGATCGCGGCGCTCGTCGCGCGCCTGGAGACGCGCAGGCTGGAGCGGCGCGAGCTGCCGATCGCGGACGAGGAGGCCGCGCTCGCGCGAGGTCGGGCGGCGGCGGTCGACGCGCGCGGCCGATTCGCGTCGGCCTCGCAGCGCACGCCTCAGCTGGAGCCGCTCTGGCTGCTCGCGCGCCTCGCGCTCATCGAGCGCCGCTTGCACGAGGCCGAGCGGCGCTTCGTCGAGCTCGACCGGCTCGCCAGCGCCGTCGGCCGTCCCCTCTGGCGCGAGCGGGCGCTGCTCGGGCTCGTGGGGATCGCGCGCGATCGCGGGGACCCCTTCGCGGCGCGTCGCGCGCTCGACGCGCTCGCGGCGATCCGCTCGCCCGGCACCTGCTGGGCCCTGGCGCGCGAGCTCGCGATCCAGCGACTCTCGGAGGACGCCCCCGACCGAGCCCTCGACCTGCTCGAGTCGTTCCCGCCCGACGCCGACGACCCGGAGATCGACCTCGAGCTCGCGATCGAAGAGTGGCGCGCCCTCGTCGTCGCGGCGGAGATCCGCGCCGGCGACCTGGACGCCGCTGCGGAGGCGCTCGGCGCGCCGCCGGTCCGCGAAAGCCCCGCGGTGCTGGAGGCGCGCGCCCTCGCGGAGGCGACCCTCCTCCTCGATCGCGGCGAGCCACAGCAGGCCCTGGAGCGCGTCGACGCCTTCGTCGAGCGCAGCGACGCCTCCGCGCTCGGCCACGTCGAGGCCCTGGCGCTCCGCGGACGGGCCCTCGTCGCCCTCGATCGGCTGGGTGACGCCGTCGCTCCGCTGGAGGAGGCGTTCGAGCGCGCGAATCGACGCGACCGCGAGCTTCGCTCCCGTTCGATGGACGGGCTGGGGGGCGCGAGTGCGGTCGGGGAGTGGCTCGGGCTGTCGGCCGTCGAGACGCTCGCCGCGACCTACGTCGCGCTCGGTGACCCGCTCCGCGCCGCGGCGACGATCGAAGCCGCGCACGCAGGAAGCTCGATCGACGAGGCTCGCGAGCGCCTCGTCGCCCTCGCGGCGAGAGAGAGCCTCGGCGCCGTCTCCTGGATCGTCGGCGCCGACAGGACTCTCTCCGTCCACGTGCGCGCGGACGGCACGGCGTCGGCGGCCACGACGCCGATCGGACGCAAGGACGCCGCGCTCGGCATCGAGCGACTTCGAGAGGCGCTGCTGGAGACGCGCGTCGCGAGCGAGGCGGATGGCTCGGGCGCCCTGCGCGCGGAGATCGCGCGCGCGTTCCTGCCCACGACGCTCCTCGACGATCTTGCGCGAAGCGTAAAGCAGCGCGGGGATCTCGCGCGAAGCTCGAAGCAGCGAGGGCGGGCACCGGGGCTGGCGCTCCTCCCGCACGGCGTTCTGGAGCGCCTTCCGTTCGAGGCGCTCACCGTCGAGGACGGCGGACGCGCGCTCGGCATGGACGTCGCCGTCGCGGTCCTGGACCGGCTGCGCAGCGAAGAGGACCTCGCGCCGCCGATCGACGGACGGCGCGCGCGCTGGGTCGCGCTCGGCGCGCCGGTCACCGACGACCTCGAGGCCCTCCCCGCGGCGCGCAGCGAGCTGCGCTCGCTCGACGTCCTCCACCCGCGGATCGAGACGTTCGCGGGCGAGGCGTTCACGGCGAAGAGGCTGCTCGACGCGCTCGGCGGCGACCGATCCGTCCACGTCGCGACGCACGTCGTTCCGACGGGCGCGGCCACCTCGATCGCGCCGCTCGCGCTCGCGGCCTCCGACGGCGAGACCGTGACCGCGGATCAGATCGCTCGCCGCTCGCCTCGGCTTCCGCTCCTCGTCCTCGCGGCCTGCGGCAGCGCGGACGGAGTGACGGTCGACGGCCTCGGCGCGCGCGGGATCGCGCACGCCGCGCTCGAAGGCGGGACGCGCGCGGCCGTCGTGACGCTCTGGCCCATCGAGGACGGAACGGGTCGCACGGCGTCGGTGGCCTTCCACGCCGCGCTGCTGGAGGGAGCGCGGCCCGCGGAAGCGCTACGGCGCGCGCGGGACGTGCTGCGGCGAGCGGGAGCTCCGCCGGCG
>JBCCSK010000345.1:0-6587 GCA_039200205.1 Planctomycetota bacterium | reverse complement strand
TCCCCGGGACGGACGAGCCCGTCATCCCGATCCTGGACGACCTTGCGCCGTACTACGTCGTCGGCGGCGAGACCTGGGACATGCGCACGCTGCAGATCGAGGACAACGCCTGCTTCGACTGCCACCGCGTCGGGATGAGCACGGTCGAGATGTTCCTCGCCAACGGCTGGCACCCCGACCGTTTCATGCCGCCGCATCGCCCGGGCAGTCTGAGGGAGGACTGGGAGGAGCTCCTCGCCGTCTGGCAAAATGGCCCCGAGTCGGTGGACGGAGCCGAGTGGATCGTACCGCCGGCCAAGGGCGAGGACGCGCGCGTCGTCGGTGACGACTATCCCCACCGGGCTTCCTTCAACGCGCCGGGCGCCAGCCCCTTCGGCTTCGGGACCAAGGTGGCCGACACCAAGGGCAAGAAGGCCGCGGGCGAGACGAGGAAGGGAAGCGGCGAACGGAAGACCGACACCGCGACGCTCGCAGAGGTCGAGCGGCTCCTGAAGGAGCTGAAGGACCCAGGAACGCGCAAGGCGTTCGAGGGCTGGATCGAGAAGAACGGGGTGACCCAGGAGGTCCTCGACAAGCTCCGCTCGATCGTCAAGGGCGGTCGCTAGCGCAGCACCCCCGGCTGGAACCGGCAGGCGCTGCACGCGCTCGCTCCCGGATCAGCTGAAGGCCGACTCCTTCCCGAGCGCCTTCGCCATGATGTAGTAGAAGACCGGGCGCAGCTTGTTCGGGTTCGACTGCCCGAGCGTCTCGGTCGCCTTCGCGATCGCGCCCTCGAGATCGTCGCCGTCGGCGGCGCCCATCTTGTTCTTCGCGAACTCGCGCACGGTGTCGACCTCGGACTTCTGCGCCGTCGCGACGGTGAGGCCGTCGGCGTTGTAGATCGACGGGCCGAGCGACCTCGCGATCGACTCGAGGAGCGCATCGTCGATCTCGATGCCCTTCTCCTCCATCTGGGACTTGCACTTGGCGATGACGTCTTCGAACTGGCTCATGGCTGTGATCGTGGATTCCTGACCCGGCCCGCGCTCCGGGCCGACGCGCGCACTTTACGGAGCGCTGTCCCGGCGCAGAAGCCCTCGCCCGTCAGTCTGAGAGCTCGCTCACGTGGATCCGGACGCTCGCGATCCACGGCTCCTCGCCCTCGGTCCAGTGGCCGTAGGTCGTCGCGACGATCGTGCCGTCCTGGAGGAGCTCCAGCGCCGGGTAGGCGCAGTCCGCCGCCTTCACGTTGTCCATCAGGCGCAGCCGGAGGTCGCCCTGCCGCCCCTCGACGACGTCCTCGAAGGTCCCGACCCAGGCGACCCAGTCCCCCCACCGCGAACTCGCGAGCCCCGTATCGCGGAAGCTCACGAACAGCCGGCCGTCCGGGAGCGTCAAGACCTGGTGCCGGTCGCCCGTCAGGGCCCCGCTCAGGGGACGAGGATCGCTCCAGGTCCGCCCCTCGTCGTCGGAGACGATGACGTGGCTGTTTCGCTGGCGGCTGTTCTCGCGGAGGAGCAGGGCGATCCGATCCCCCTTCCGAACGACCCCGGGCTCGCACAGGTGCGCGTGCCGGCTCTCTGCGATCACGCGCGGCTGCGACCAGGTGACGCCCGCGTCGGTCGACTCCGTCTGGTAGACGCGGAACCCGCGCCACCTGCCGGTTCCGCGGAAGTAGCGCCCGTCGTCGTGGAACCACGCGAGCGTGCGGCCGTCCCGCGCGCGCAGGTGATCGCCCATCACGACGATCCCGCCCCACGCCGGGTCGCCGGCGACCGGCTCGAGCTCCGACCACGTCGACCCTCCGTCCGCGGAGAGGGCGCGACGCGCCGGGTAGAGGCCCGACCAAACGATGAGGTTCTCGGCGTCCCCGTCGCGCGAGCGTATCCGCTCGATGACGGGCGTCTCCTTGGACGTCGCCCAGGACGCGGGAACGGGCAGGCGCTCGCTCCAGGTCAGCCCGCCGTCGTCCGAGCGCTTCATGCAGATCGCGCCGCGCCCGTGGCCTTTCGGGTAGACGCAGAGGATCGTCCGCCCGTCCTCCAGCAGGAGCGTCGTCGGGTGGCCGAGGTACTGCCCGGGTTCGCGGTCGACGACGATCACGCGATCTTCGTCGCCGGCGAGGTCGATCTCGGGGAGCGTCCAGCCGCGCGAGGGAGCAGCGCGCTCCGACAGACGACGGGCCGTGCGCGCCCTCGCCTCGAGCCGCGGAACCAGCGCCTTGGCCACCGCCCGCGCCTGCCACGCGCTGGCCTCGTCGGTCGGGTGCCGCCCGTCCGTCCGCCAACGCGCCGTCGTCTCGGGACCGCGCTCGCGGTCGGCATCGTGGAGGGCGACCAGCGGAACGCGGCGCTCCTCCGCGACCTGCCGCACGACCTCGGCGTAGCCGGCGATGAGCCGGTCGAATCCCCACGGATCGTCGGGCGCGTAGGGCGCGGCGCTGAACTCCTCGAGGATCTCCGGCGTCCACGTCGCTGCGCCCGGCTGGACGAGGACGACCACGATCCCCGACGCCTCCAGCGTCGTGACGATGTCCACGAGGTTCGCGCGGTAGGCGCCCGGAGCGACCTTCGGAAAGTCCTCGCCGTCGGGGATCGTGACCTCCGCGTCGTTGACGCCGAACTGGACGACGACTGCGTCGGGGTCGCGGTCGAGGACGTCGCGCCTGAGCCGCATGAGCGCCAGCTGCGTCGTGTCGCCCGGCCGACCGGCGTTGTCGACCTCGACGCGGACGCGATCGAAGCGCGCTGCGAGGAGTTCCTCCAATCGCTCGGGCCAGGGCTTCTTCGCGTCGCGGCGCGGCGCCGTGAACGAGTCGCCGAACGCGACGATCCGCAGCGTCGGCGGGTCGGCGTCAGGCGGCTCCTGGACGGAGCCGAGGCACGAGGAGAGAACGACGGCAGCGAACGTCAGCATCGGATCGATCAGCGGAACAGCGCGTCGGGGGGAACGGGCACGTCTCGGCCCACGCCGGGCCCGGACCAGCGCACCTCCAGCCCAGCGCCGCCGCGGGCGTTGAACCACTCGATGCGGATCGGATGGTAGCCGGCGCGCAGCGCGACCTTGCCGTCCGCGCGCTCCATCCCGTGCAGGCCGTCATTGTCGACGACGCGCTCATCGTGGACGGAGAGGCGACTCCCGTCGTCCGAGACGAGCGCGAACGTGTAGAGCCCGTCCTCGGGCACCTGGACGTAGCCGACGAACGCGAGCGCGCACTGCTCCGAGCGCGTGCGAACGCCGAGGTCGAAGCCCTCGACGTCGACGGTCTGGACGGGCTCGCGGCCGTTCATCTGGTCGAGCGTCTGCCACGCGCCCTCGTAGACCTCGGCTCGAAGTCCGGGCGTCGGCGGCTGGACGAACTGCAGCGCCGTCTTCATGTCGTCCGCGCCCAGGACGCGGAACGAGGCGGAAGAGACGAGCGGACTCGCCGCGGCGCCTTCGAACGCGCGAGCCCGGAGCGTCGCCGTCTCCGCGATGCGTAGCGGCCCGTCGTACTCCGGCGAATCCGCCGCGGGCTCGGAGCCGTCGAGCGTGTAGAGGATGCGGGTGCCTTCGCGCGACCGCAGCGTCACGGGAACGGGGGACATCGCGACGCTGCCCTGCGGCTCGATCGACACGCGCGGGGGCGTCAGGAAGAGAGCGAGCCGAGACAGAGCCGGCGTCGCGCGCGCCGCGTCGATGCTGACGCGCAGGGCGCTCGTCGAGGTCTCGGGAACGCGGAGGATCCTGGTTGGGCCGATCGTCGTGCCGGACGCGAGATCGAGCCACTCCCCCTCCGACTCGACGCGGACTCGAAACCGGTCGATGCGCTGGCCCATCTGGATCGGCTCCTCCAGCCAGACCTCGTCGAAGCGGACGGGCTCGGGGAACCGGATCTCCACCCACGCGAGCGCTTCGCCGTCGGCGTCGTGGCCGTCGCTGACCGCCCAGAACACCTCGCGCGAGGGATCGAGGAGTCCCCTTGGCGCGTACCTGGACTCCTCGCGGCGCACGTTCGACGCATCGATCGTCACGCCGCCGCGGTCGACCGCCTCGCGCAGCCGGCAGGCCTGATAGGTGCGCTCCAGCACGCTCCCGAAGAGCGCGAGGCGCCGTACGTCGACGTCGGGAATCCGGCCGCGATCGTCGGGTGGCACGTTGAGCAGGAAGTTGCCGCCGCGCCCGACGGACGCGAGCCACGTCTCGACGAGTGCGTCGAGGGACGACACGTCACCGTCGAGACCGGCGCGCCAGAACCAGCCCGGTCGGATCGACGTGTTGCACTCGGCCGGCACCCAGTGCGTTCCATCGCGATGGCCGGTCCCGAGCTCGCGCGTCTTCGACGTGCCGACCTCGATGTCGTCGCGCCGCAGGAGGGCCCAGTTCGTCGTCGAACCGACCGCGCGCTCGTTCCCGCACCAGCGAACGTCGGGACCCGCGTCGGAGAAGATCACCGCGTCGGGCTGGTGCTCGCGAACGGTCGCGACGTAGCGGGGCCAGTCGTACACCTGCCTGCGGCCGCTGGGCCCCTCGCCGTTCGCGCCGTCGAACCACACCTCCGCGATGGGCCCGTAGCGCGTCAGGACCTCGGTCAGCTGCGCGACGAAGTGGTCGTCGTACGCCGTCCCGGTCCCGTACGTCGGCTCGTGCCGGTCCCAGGGCGAGAGGTAGACGCCGAGCCATATCCCGCGCTCGGCGCAGGCCTCTGCGAGCGCGCCGAGAACGTCGCCACCGCCGCCCTGCCAGGACGACGACGCGACGTCGTGCTCGGTGACGTCCGAGGGCCAGAGGCAGAAGCCGTCGTGGTGCTTGGCGGTGAGGATGACGCCGCTCATCCCAGCGGCGGCGAAGGCGTCGACCCACTGGCCCGGGTCGAACTCCGCCGGCTGGAACACGTCCGGGCTCTCGCGGCCCTCGCCCCACTCGACGCCGGTAAAGGTGTTCGGGCCGAAGTGAACGAAGGCGTAGAACCGTCGGTCGTGCCAGTCGAGCTGGCGGGCGGTCGGGAGCGGCGGGAGCGGCTCGAGGTCGGCGGGCGCCGGGCTCGAGGCCTGCGCGGCGACGAGGCCGACGAGAGCGGAGAGGAGCATGGGCGGAGCCGCCCACGTTACCTTCTTCGGCATGCGGATCCTCTTGGCGTGCGCCATCCCAGCTCTCGTGACGGCGTGTGCGTCGACCGCCGCCGACGGCGGGACCGAGGCGATCCTGCTCGAGCGCGGTGGCTTCCCCGCGATTTCGACGTCGCTCCCGCGGGTCCTCGTCGTGGTGGCGCACCCGGACGACGAGCTCGCCGCCACGGGCGCCCTCTACGTTCACGGCGCGCGGATGGGCGGCGTCTGTGACGTCCTGACGATCACCGACGGCCAGGGAGGCTTCAAGTACGCGACGTTCGCGGAGGCCCTGTACGGGGTCGAGCTGACGCGCGAGGACGTCGGGCGGGATGCGCTTCCGGAGATCCGCCGTGAAGAGCAGCGCCGCTCGCTCGAGCTGCTCGGCGCACGCATGCTGGTGCGCCTTGGACAGCGCGACCACCGCTACACGAGAGACCGGTTCGAGGTCCTCGCCGAAGACGCGGGGATCTGGGACCTCGACGCCGTGCGCGCGTCGCTGGACGAGCGGCTGGCGACGGAGGGCTACGACTTCGTGATCGCGCTCGCTCCGACGCCGGAGACGCACGGCCACCACCAGGCGGCCACGCTCCTCGCACTGGAGGCCGTCGAGAAGCTGCCCGCGTCGGAGCGGCCGGTCGCGCTCTGCTGCGAGGTCGAGGTCCTCGGCGAGGCCGGAGTCGGCGAGCCGCCCGCGGTGCTTGAGGACGCCCCGCTCGCCGCGCTCAGGCCGGGCACGGGTCCGTTCGTGATCGACCGCACGAGGCCCTTCGGGCACCGCGATCGGCTGACGCTGCGCTCGATCGCGGACGTCGCGATCGCCCAGCACCTGAGCCAGGGCACGATGCTCGGCCTGATCGGTCGCGGCGATCTCGAGGAATACTGGATGTTCGAAGTCTCGCCGGCCGACGCCGCCGCGCGCTGCAGCGCGTGGTTCGACACCCTCCAGGACCCCCGTTTTCCGACCCGCGCCTACGACGACTCGGCGGGCATCAACGCGAGCCGATGAGCGACTCTCCCCCTCCCGCGGAACCGGCGCGCGCGCCGGGACGGATCGTGTCCATCGACGCGCTGCGCGGCTTCGACATGTTCTGGATCGTCGGCGGCCGCGAGGCCGTGCTCGCGCTGTCGCTCGCCTTCGGGCTCGAGCGCACGCACGCGGTGCTGCAGGAGCAGCTCACGCACCCCGAGTGGAACGGGTTCACGGCGTACGACCTGATCTTCCCGCTGTTCCTCTTCCTCGCCGGCGCGTCACTCCCCTTCTCGTTCAAGAAGCGCCTCGAGCGCGGAGACTCGCGCGGTCACGTCGCACGCCACACGCTGTTCCGCGCCTTCGCCCTGGTGGGCCTCGGCGTGGTCTACAACGGGCTCCTCAAGCTCGAGCCGGAGTCGCTCCGCGTCGCCAGCGTGCTCGGGCGGATCGGCCTCGCGTGGGCCGGTGCGGCGCTCGCCGTGCTGTACCTCGGAATCCGCGGCCAGGTGGCGGTCTTCGCGGGCGTGCTCGCGCTAGATCGGAAGAGC
>JBCCSK010000344.1:0-6601 GCA_039200205.1 Planctomycetota bacterium | reverse complement strand
GCGAGCGCGCCGAAGCGCTCCAGCGCGATGGACGCGAGCTCCTCGGCGAGCGTCTCGACGAGGCGATGGGACGCACCCCCGGCATGCTCGCGGAAGGCGCGGGCGACCGCCGAGTAGTCGATCGCCCGCTCGAGATCGTCGGAGCTCGCGGCCGCCGACGCGTCCGTTCCGAGCCATGCGTCGATACGGACCTCCTGGCGCGTCTCTCGCTCGTGGGGATGGACCCCGATCAGCGTCCAGGCGCGCAGGTTACGGATCGTGACGAGATCGAGATCGGAGCGCGTCAACGGGCCCACCCAGCGGCTCGGGGATCGAAGCAAGGACGAGGAAGCGAGTGCTCGAGGCATGTCGCAGCGCGGGATCATAGCGCGGGACGGCCCGCGAACCGACGGCCCGCCGACGCGTCAAGACGCCGCGAAGGCCGGGTTCCTGCGCGCTTGCGATCGATGTGAGAGAGACGTAATGTCAAGTGTCCGGCGCGCATCACCTGCCGATTCCCCCTCGCAGGGGGTCACCTGCCGCCGGAGAGCCCGATCATGCGCTGCCTCACCACCCTGCCCGTCGCCGTCGCCGCACTGCTGCCGACGGCGGCGCTCGGACAGACCACCTGGTTCGTCGACGACGACGCCGTCGCGCCCGGCTCGGGGACCCAGATCGACCCCTACGCCTCGCTCCAGTTCGCGATCGACCAGATGGCGACGCTCCCGGGCGACACGATCGAGGTCGCAGCGGGCACCTATGCGGGGCCGATCGACCTTCGCGGGAAGTCGCTGCTGGTGGTTGCGACCGAGGGTCGCGCCCTGACGGAGATCGACGCGATGGGGCTCGGGCCCGTCGTCCGGGCCGCGACCGGGGAGGGGCCGGGGACGACCCTGGAGGGCTTCACGCTCCGGAACGGCGTCGGACTGTCACTCACCAGCGAGGTCACCGCCGGCGGTGGTCTCTTCTGCGACGGCGTGGAGATGACGGTGAGGGCGTGCCTCATCGTCGACTGCACCGCGCCGACGGGGATCGCGAGCGGCGTCGGCGGCGGGATCTACGCGAACGCGAGCACCCTCTTCCTGGACGCGACGACCATCGAGCGCACGCCGGAGGGCGGAGCGCTTCACGCCGTCGGGTGTCAGGTCGACATCGCCAGTTCGGTCATCGCCGACAATACCCGGTTCAACATCGCGTTCCTCGGAGGTGCCTCGGGGCTGAACCTCATCGACTGCACGACGACGGTCGTCGGGTCCGAGATTCGCGCGAACGGAACCGCGAGCCCGTTCTTCGAGAGCGGCGGCGGCGTGTTCGCCCAGGGCGGCCTTCTCATGATGGAGAGCTGCTCGATCTCGGAGAATCGCAACGAGGGGCCCGGCGGAGGCCTCGCGCTCATCGACGTGACGGCCGACCTCGCGCACTGCGTCCTCGACGACAACGAGGCCTTCGACCAGTACTCCGGCGGCGGCATCTACTTCACGAGCGCGATCGATTCGTCGCTCGGGCTCACGGACTGCGCGCTTCGCGGCAATCACGGCGGCGAGGGGGGCGGAGTCTTCGTCGGCTCGGGCTCGGCGACCCTCCTGCGCTGCGTCGTCGACGACAACGACGTCGAGGCGCTCTACTCCGAAAGCGGCTACGGCGGGGGAGTCTTCGTGGGCGCCTCGGCGACCGCCTCACTGACGGACTGCACGCTCGCGGGCAACGTCGCGCGCGGACACGTTCTGTTCGGACCTGGACTCGGCGGCGGCGTGTACGGCGCGACCGCCGTGACGCGGTGTACGCTCGTCAGCAACGCCGCCCTTGCGACGGTTGGCATTCCGGACGGCGGCGGCGCGGGCGCCTCGACGCTCGACTGCTGCATCGTCTGGGACAACGCCCCGAACGCCGTCGAGGTCACGACGGTCGCGACCGCGTCGTGCATCGAAGGCGGCTGGCCTGGCCTCGGGAACTTCGACTCCGATCCGCGCCTCTGGTCGATCCCCGAGCGCGACCTTCACCTCCTGCCCGGCTCTCCGTGCATCGACGCCTGCGACCCCTTCGACGCCGGCGCGATCCCCTTCGATCCGTTCCACTGCGGAGCGGGCTGCGACGGGCCCCAGGGCTCCTCGCCGTGCGCATCCAACCCCAACTCGACCGGCGGCGTCGCGAAGCTGTCCGGCCTCGGCAGCGCGACGGCCGAGGACAACCTGCTGATCCTCGTGGGCGAGCAGCTCCCGCCGGGCGCGCTGGGCTACATGCTCGGGTCCGAGACGCCCGGCCTCGTTCCCCTGTTCGGTGGGAGCGAAGGCGTCCTGTGCCTCGGCGGCACGATCCTGCGATTCAGTCAGACCGTACTCGTCGCTGACGTCAACGGCATCGTCGCCCTCCAGCCGGACCTCTCGGCACTGCCCGGCGGCAACATCGTGACGGCGGGTGAGACGTGGTACTTCCAGTCCTGGTTCCGGGACGCGGTCGGCGGCGTCCCGACGTCCAATACCACGACGGCGCTCGAGGTCACGTTCCTCTAGGAGACCGCCCGGGCGCTATGATCGCGCCCCGGAGGTCTCCGTGAGCGCCAACGTCACGATCTCGCGTCGTATCGAATGGGATATGGCGCACCGGCTGGGGCCGCGCTGCACCACGAAGTGCCGCAACCTGCACGGCCACCGCTACGTCGCGATCGCGACCCTCGCCGCCCGGACGACGAACGAGCTCGGGATGGTGCTCGACTTCGGAGAGGCCGTCGCGGCGATGAAGGGCCTCGTCGACGAGCGCCTCGATCACGCGTGCGTCGTCGATCAGGGCGACGAGGCTCTGCACGCCTTCCTTGCCGAGCAGGGCGACAAGTGTGAGGTCGTCGACTTCCCGACGACGGTCGAGAATCTGTGCGTGTGGCTGGCCGAGCGCTTCCAGGAAGCGTTCGACGCGCTCCCCGACGCCGCCGAGAGAGGAGTGCGGCTCGTCGGCCTGCGCATCTACGAGACGCCGAACTGCTACGCCGACTGGTCGGTCGAGTGAGTTCCGCCGCGCGGACGGGCTCGGAGCCGCCTGCGCTCGAGGCGCGAGGGGTCAGGAAGGTCTTCCGGACCTTCGAGCGCGCACCGGGGCTGCGCGGGATCTTCAAGAACTTCGTCGCGCGCGACAGCATCGAGGTCGTCGCGCTGGACGGCGTCGATCTCGTCGTCCAGCGCGGTGAGACCGTCGGCCTGATCGGAGCGAACGGGGCGGGCAAGACGACGCTCGTCAAGGTGCTCACCGGGATCGTGCCGGCAACCGACGGCGTCGCGCGGCTCCTGGGGCGCGACTCGTTCCACCTGACGAACGACGAGAAGGGCCGGCTCGCGCTCGTGATGGGCCAGAAGAGCCAGCTCTGGTGGGACCTCCCGCCGCTCGACTCGTTCAAGCTCCTCAAGGAGATCTACTCGATCGACGACGCGACCTTCGAGGCGCGCGTCGCGGAGTACGCCGCGATGCTCGACGTCGAGGACCGCCTGAAGATCCAGCTGCGTCAGCTCTCGCTCGGCCAGCGGATGAAGATGGAGATCGTCGGCGCGTTCCTGCACGACCCGGAGATCGTGTTCCTCGACGAGCCGACGATCGGGCTCGACCTCGTCTCGCGGGAGACGATTCGACAGTTCCTCGTGCGGCTGGCTGAGACGCAGGGCGTCACCTACGTTCTGACCAGCCACGACCTCGAGGACATCGAGGAAACGTGCAGGCGCATCGTCGTCCTCGACAGCGGTCGCATCGCCTTCGACGGCGATCTGGCGTCGCTGACGAGGCAGGTCACGGGGCGGCGCGCGGTCGAGGTCCACGTCGATCCGCACACGCCGATCGACGACGCCCGGGTGCGCGCCGAGCTCGCGCCATTCGGGGCCGAGATCGGCGGGCGGGCCGCGGGTTCGATCACGATCCTGGTCGACGCCGAGCGGTTGGTCGACCTCGTGCCGCGCCTCTTCAACGTCCTCGACGTGCGGGATCTCTCGATCGACCGCCAGCCCCTCGAGCACCTCGTCAAGGAGATCTACCGCAGGAGCGATCGCGCGGGCGCTGCCCTCGCGCCCAGGGCCGAGGACGGACGCGAGGAGTCCGCGTGAGCGCCCTCGCGGCTCGCTACCCGCGCCTGCTCGGGCGCACCGTCGGCTACGAGTTTCGGAAGCGGATCCAGTTCCGCACCGGCTTCTTCGTGCGAGAAGTGCTCTACGGAGTCGTCGAGCCGCTGGTCATGCTCTTCGTCTACGCCGCGCTGTACCGGAGCGCGGACGCGGGCGACGGGGGGGCGGGCGCGTCCCTCGGCGGCTGGACCTTCGACGAGATCGTCCAGTACGTCGCGGGGCTGATGGTCGTGCGCAAGCTCGTGTTCCACAACCGCGGGCTGGAGCTGGCGAACGAGATCTTCGAGGGCCGGGTCACGAAGTATCTCGTGATGCCGTTCCGGTTCTTCGTGCTGCTCCAGGGACGGTTCGTGCAGTACACGCTCCTCCAGATCTTCAGCGCGGCCGCCGTCTGGGGGATCGGCTACGCCGCGTTCACGGAACGCTGGATCGTGCCCGTCAGCGGCACTGCGACGATCCAGGCGCTCACGCTCGTCCTGATGGGAAGCTACTGCTGCTTCCTCCTGTACTTCGTCATCAACGCGCTCGCGTTCTGGCTCGACGTCGTCTGGAGCCTGCTCGTGATGGCCTGGTTCGTCATCTCCTTCACCGGCGGCGCGCTCGTCCCGGTGTCTCAGATGCCGGAGCCGTTCTTCCGCGTGTTCTCGGCGTTCTTCCCGTACTGGACGATCACGGCTCCGATCGAGCTGCTCATGGGCCGGCTCGACGCCTCGGACTTCCAGCGCGGGTTCCTCGTGCTCGCTCTGCAGCTGCTCCTGCTGGAGCTCCTGCGGCGCGTCGTGTGGCGGCGTGGACTTGCGCGCTACGTCGGGGCGGGAATGTGATGGGCTCGCGAACGAAGTGGGATCCGCTCGGGCGCATCGCCTGGGGCCTGCGCGTGCAGGGGCGCTACCTCCGCATCGGCTTCGTGCGCAAGAGCCAGTTCCGGTGGGAGTTCGTGAACCAGGTCGTGATGGACGTCCTGTTCTACGTCTCCTTCGTGCTGACCTTCGACATCCTCTACGGCCTCGGCGACGGGGGTCTCACCCTCGCCGGCTGGACGTACGAGGAGATGCGCGTGTACCTGGGGATGGTCTTCGTCGCCGACTCGCTGCACATGACCTTCCTCGGTCAGCAGTGGCACTTCGGCAACGATCTCAAGGACGGGCGGCTGGACTCGTTCCGCGTCCGACCCGGATCGACCGCCTACCTGTACTTCTTCCAGCGCTTCAGTCCGGAGGGGCTCACCAACCTCGTGCTCGCGGTCGGCTGGCTGGTGTACGCGCTCATCGGCGTCGTGCCCGAGCAGGTCGAGCCGCTGTCCCTGCTATGGACGTTGCCTGCGGCCCTGGCCGTGGTGGCGTGGAGCCAGGCGTTCCTGACGATCGCCTACAACGTCTCGGAGTTCTGGCTGACCCACTCGGACGTCGGCCACCTCGTCCAGACGTTCGTCTCGACCTTCGGGGAGCGGCCGCTGGAGGTCTACCCGTCCGGCCTGACGCGCTTCCTCATCTTCGTCCTGCCCGTGGCGGGGTTCGGCTGGTACCCGGCGTCGCTCGTCCTCGGGAGGCTCGACCCGCTGTTCGCCGCCGCCTATCCGCTCGTCCTCGTGGCCTTCGCCGTGGGCGTCGTCTTCGTCTTTCGGCGCGGCCTCGCGCGCTACGAATCAGCGCTCGGCTGACGCGACGGGCTCATTCGCCGGCGCCGCCGAGGCCTGGAGCCCCGCGACGATCTCTTCGCGGACGAAGGGCAGCTCGTGAAGGGTCACCGCGGCGGTGCCGTCCGCGAGGCGGATCTCGACTTCGACCTCGTCGATCCAGTCGCCGACGTCTCCTTCGGGCCGGAGGGAGCGCAGGTAGTCGGTCAGAGCGTCGACGAGGAAGTCGGGATACATCCGAATCAGCTCGACGATCTCGGGCGGACCCATCGCGCTCGCGGCGGCGGTGCGCCACGTCTCCGGGTCGGCGTCGAGCTCGGCGGCCTCCAGGATCGCGCCGACCGGAACGTGGTCGTAGTCCATCTCGAGCGCATCGACGCAGAGCGCGTGCAGTCCCTCGTAGCCGTGGCGCTCGACGACGCGCGAGACGACGAGGTACGCAAGGCCGTAGAAGCCGCGCTTCGCGCCGGTGTCGAGGCGCGTCGAAGAGAGCCCCGCAGCGAGGCGGAACACGTCGAGGGGATCGGCGCCCACCGTCTCGCCCTTCAGCTTCACGCGCGCGGACCAGCCGCGCCGATGTCCGAGCAGCTCCTCCTCGTAGCTCGGCTTCCGCAGGACGTCGACGTCGATCTCCAGGCCGCCCGTCGCGAGGCACGCGCTGGAGAGCCGTCCGGCGCGCAGGCGCGCCTCGCCCGTGCCGCAGAGCTCACCGGACACGTGGTCCGCCAGACCCTCCTCGAGGGACCCCGGGAGCATCGCCCAGCTGTCTCCGAGCACGGCGTGCGTCAGCTCGTGCGCGAGCGTGCGCGCGAGGTGGTCGGCGTGCCGCGACAGCATGATCCGACGATGGGTGGGGGACCAAAGTCCCTCGGCGTCGGCCGTGGCGGCG
>JBCCSK010000343.1:0-6677 GCA_039200205.1 Planctomycetota bacterium | reverse complement strand
GCGTGCGCGGCGATCTTGTACGCGATGACGCCGTCCTTGACGTCCTTCGCGTTCGGCAGCCCGAGGTGCTCCTTGGGCGTCACGTAGCAGAGCATCGCCGTCCCGAACCATCCGATCATCGCGGCGCCGATCGCGCTCGTGATGTGGTCGTAGCCCGGCGCGATGTCCGTCGTCAGGGGACCGAGCGTGTAGAAGGGCGCCTCGTGGCAGACCTCCATCTGCTTCTCGACGTTCTCCTTGATCTTGTGCATCGGGACGTGGCCCGGGCCCTCGATCATCGTCTGGACGTCGTGCTCCCACGCGATCTTCGTCAGCTCGCCGAGCGTCTCCAGCTCGGCGAACTGCGCGGCGTCGTTCGCGTCGGCGATCGAGCCGGGGCGCAGGCCATCGCCGAGGCTGAATGTGATGTCGTACTTCTTCATCACCTCGCAGATGCGCTCGAAGTGCGTGTAGAGGAAGTTCTCCTCGTGATGCGCGAGGCACCACTTCGCCATGATCGATCCGCCGCGGCTGACGATACCGGTGACGCGGTCGGCGGTCAGCGGCACGTAGCGAAGGAGGACGCCGGCGTGGATCGTGAAGTAGTCGACGCCCTGCTCAGCCTGCTCGACGAGCGTCTCCAGGAACAGGTCGATGGTGAGGTCCTCGATCTTGCCGTTGACCTTCTCCAGGCACTGGTAGATCGGGACGGTTCCGATCGGCACCGGGCTGTTGCGGAGGATGTGCTCGCGCGTGCCGTGGATGTCGTCGCCCGTCGAGAGGTCCATGACGGTGTCGGCCCCCCACCGGATGCTGCGCTGGAGCTTCTCGACCTCTTCCTCGATCGAGCTCGTCACCGCCGAGTTGCCGATGTTGGCGTTGACCTTCACGAGGAAGTTCGTGCCGATCACCATCGGCTCGAGCTCGGGATGGTTGACGTTCGCCGGAAGGACGGCGCGGCCGCAGGCGATCTCGGACCGGACGAACTCGGGCTCGACGCCCTCGCGCGCCGCGGCGAAGACCATCTCCTCGGTCACGATCCCGCGCCGGGCGAAGTGCATCTGGCTGGCGTTGCCCGTCTCGCCGGCGGCGCGCCGCGCCTCGACCCACTCCCCGCGGGGCCGCGGGAGGCCGATCCGCACGTCGTGGCCCTGGGGCCCGGACGAGTCGTAGACGTCGAGGGAGGGCTCGCCGGACGAGAGGTGGATGCGGCGCTTCGGCACGAGGAGCTCGTGGCCGTTCCACTCGATCGCCTCGTGGACCTTGTGGGAGCTCGGGAAACTGGTCTCGAACGGCTCGAGGCCGCTCGACGTCTGCGTGTCGAGAATGTCGGTCATGGGTCTTCCTACGCCGGTGCGAACCGGATCAGGTTCGAGGGGTTCGTCTCAGGCGCCGATCCCGCGATCGGAGCCGCCCCCGCCGTTGACCTCGACCCGCGCGCGATTCGCGCGGGCGGAGAGAGTTGTGCCGACGATGGTACGCCCGGGCAGCGCAGCGCTGGAGTCGATCGCGCTCGATTCCCGGCCATCGAATGCGTGAACCCGACCGTCCCGGTCGTCTAACGTGCGCGGAGACGCCCCACCGACATGCGCTGGACCCGGCTCCCGACCGAAGATCTCCTCGACGTCCGCATCAAGGACCTCGGCGTCACGCTCGAGGACTCGCCGCTCCAGCCCAGGCTCGACGACCTCGACCATGAGTTCGAGCGCAGGGGCTTCAGCTTCCGCCCCTACGCGTGGCTGTCGACGGAGTGGTTCACACCCGACGAGACGACCGGCTTCGCGATCCCCTTCTACCTGGCCCATCCGCGGCTCACGCGGCTGGAGAGGAGCCAGATGCTGGAGGTCGAGGGCGCGACGCGGGACGAGTGCATGCGGATCCTGCGGCACGAAGCCGCGCACGCGGTCGACAACGCGTACGGCCTCAGGCGCCGCCGGCGCTGGCGCGAGGTCTTCGGGTCGCCGAACGAGAAGTACGAGTCGTCGTACACGCCCGATCCGACGAGTCGCGCGTTCGTCCAGCACCTCGGCTACTGGTACGCCCAGAGTCACCCGCTCGAGGACTTCGCGGAGACCTTCGCGGTCTGGCTGAAGCCGGGTTCGCGCTGGAGGAGTCGCTACGCGGGGTGGCCCGCGCTGGCGAAGCTCGAGTACGTCGACGAGCTGATGAACGACATTCGCGAAAGACCGCCGAAGCTCCGCACGCGGCGCCGCGAGGAGCCCACGACCAGCGTGCGCCAGACGCTGCGCAGCTACTACGACGCGAAGAAGCGCGTCTACGCGGTCGAGGGGACGCCCGCCTTCGACGGTCAGCTCGGCCGTTCGTTCCGCCGCGCCGATGACGCGGCTCCCGAGTCGATCCGGCTGGCTCGCTTCCTCCAGAAGCACCGCGGCCGCCTCGTCCAGCGCGTCGCCGATGCGACGGGGCAGCACCGCTACTTACTGGACCACGTCGTGCGCGAGATGATCGTCCGCGCGCGCTCCGAGGACCTGCGCCTCGCGAACGGCGAGGAGGGAGCGCTGCTCGATGCGGCGATCCTGCTCACCTCGCTGTCGAGCCAGTTCGTGTTCGGCGGTCACCCCCGCTACCAGAGGTAGCCCTTGAAGAGAGTCCGCATCGCCGTGCTCATGCACGCTGCCCTGGTGCCGCCCGAGTCGATCGAGGGGCTGAGCGACGAGGAAATCGACCGCTTCAAGATGGAGTACGACGTGTGCGCGGCGCTCGAAAACCTCGGGCACGACGTCGTCCAGGTCGCGGTCGAGGACGAGCTGCGCCCGATCCAGCAGGTGATCCGCGCGCATCGCCCGCACGTCGCGTTCAACCTGCTCATGCACTTCCACGACGCGGGGATCTACGACTCCGCCGTCGTCGCCTGGCTCGAGCTCCGGAAGCAGCACTACACCGGCTGCAATCCGCGGGGCCTGCTCGTCGCGAACGACAAGGCGCTGTGCAAGAAGGTGCTCGCCTACCACCGCATCCGCGCGCCGCGCTTCTTCGTGGTCGCGCGCGGCAAGACGATCCGCGCCCTGCCGCGCGGCATGCGCTGGCCGATCTTCGTCAAGTCCCGCAGCGAGCACGCGTCGACCGGCATCAGCCAGGCGTCGATCGTGCACGACCTGGAGCAGCTCGCGTCCCGCGTCGAGTACGTCCATGAGCACGTCGGCACGGCGGCGCTGTGCGAGGAGTACGTGGACGGCCGCGAGCTCACGGTCGGGCTCCTCGGCAACAAGCGGGTCGAGGTCGGACCGGTCTGGGAGGTCTTCATGGACAAGCTCCCCGCGGGCGTCGCGAACATCACGACGAACCGCGTCAAGTGGGACCACGACTACCAGAAGAAGATCGGGCTGCGGACCGGCCCCGCCGAGGACCTCGCGCCCGCGAAGGTGACCGAGATACAGCGCACCGCGCGTCGGATCTACCGCGCGCTCGGGCTCTCCGGCTACGCGCGGATCGACATCCGCATGGACTCGGACGAGACGGTCTGGATCCTCGAGGCGAACCCGAATCCGGACCTGTGCTTCGGCGAGGACTTCGCCGAGAGCTTCGAGCGCCTCGGGTACACGTACCCCGAGCTGGTTCAGAAGATCCTGAATCTCGGGCTGCGCTACGAGGCCCCGTGGAAGGGCTGACGCCGCGACGGCTGCGGCAGCTGGGCGCACGCCCGAGAAGGGAGATGCGGCGCGCCGCTACACTCGTGCGCCACGCCGGCCGCACGGCGAGCGCTTCCCCTTGACCACGACGCCGAACGAACGCGAGCTCTTCGAAGCCTGCCTCTCGCTGTCGATCGCGGAGAGGGCGACCTACCTTCGCGAGCGCTGCGACGGCGATCAGAGTCTCGCGGCGCGCGTCGAGCGACTGCTGGACGCCCACGAGGCGGCGGAGAGCGAGTTCACCCCGCCGGTGAGCCACGATCGAATCGACGGGCACGAAGAGCTGACGCAGATCGGCCCCTACCGCATCCTCGAACAGATCGGCGAGGGCGGCATGGGCGTGGTCTACACGGCCGAACAGAAGGAGCCGTTCCGCCGCCTCGTCGCGCTCAAGGTCATCAAGGTCGGGATGGACACCCGCCAGGTGATCGCCCGCTTCGAGGCCGAGCGCCAGGCGCTGGCCATGATGGACCACCCGTCGATCGCACGGGTGTTCGACGCGGGTGCGACGGAGTCGGGGCGGCCGTACTTCGTGATGGAGTTCGTCCAGGGAGCGCCGATCACGCAGTTCTGCGACGCGCGGAAGATGCCGATCCGCGATCGACTGCGCCTCTTCATGGAGGTCTGCGACGGCGTCCAGCACGCGCACAACCGCGGCGTCATCCACCGCGACCTCAAGCCGTCCAACGTACTCGTGACGTCGGTCGACGGTCGGGCCACGGCGAAGATCATCGATTTCGGGGTCGCCAAGGCGACGGGCGCGAAACTCACGGCCCAAACGGTCCACACGGCGCACGGCGCGCTCATCGGAACGCCCGCGTACATGAGCCCCGAGCAGGCCGACGGCGGGAGCGTCGACGTCGACCCGAGGGCGGACGTCTACGCACTGGGCGTGATCCTCTACGAGCTGTGCGTCGGGCGCCCCCCCTTCGACGCGCTGTCCCTCGAGAGCGGCGGCCTGGAGACGATGATCCGCCGCATTCGCGAGGAGCGCGCAGTGCGTCCATCGACGAGGCTCGAGACGCGCGAGGAGACGTCGGTCGAGGTCGCAAAGCGCCGCGGTGCAGACGTGTCGTCGCTCCGGCGTGAGATCTCGGGCGACCTCGACTGGATCGCGATGAAGGCGCTCGAGAAGGACCGCGCGGCGCGCTACGCGTCCGCGACCGAGCTCCGGAGCGACATCGACCGGTTCCTCGCGCAGCGAACGGTCCTCGCAAGGCCGGCACCCGCCGCGACGCGCACGGTGCGCTGGCTGCGAAGGAACGCACTCGCCCTGGCGCTCGGCGCCACGGCGCTGACGCTCGCACTCACGCGCTCTCCGTCCACGCCAGACGCGCCGCAGAGCCTGCTCTCCGTCCACGTTCCGCGCGACGCAGCCCTCTACCCCTCCGGCTCGCCGAACCTCGCGATCTCGCCGGACGGCTCGACCGTCGCATGGGTCGGGGGCGAGGGACGCCACGTCCTCGTCCGACGGCTCGACTCGTTCGAGGTCCGGCGCCTCGCAGGAACCACGGGAGCCGTCGGCCCCTTCTTCTCCCCCGATGGTACGTCGATCGGGTTCTTCGCCGACGGCGCGCTCAAGAGAACGTCGGTGACGAGCGGCGGTGCCCAGACCATCGTCGAGACGAACTCGACGGCGCTCGCCTCGCGCGGCGCGACGTGGGAGGACGATGGCTGGATCGTGTTCTCTCCGCACTACGACGTCGGACTGAAGCGCGTGCGCGAGGAGGGAGGTGCCGTCGAAATCGTGACCACCGTCGATTCCGAGGCGGGCGAACGAACGCACCGCTGGCCGCAGCGACTCCCCGGCGGGAAGGCCGTGCTCTTCACGGTCGACGATGACGAGACCCAGGACTTCTACGACGACGCCTCGATCGTCGCTCACTCGCTCGAGACCGGCGAGCGATCGACGGTCGTCGTGGGCGCCAGCCACGTGCGGTACGCGGACGGACGCATCGTCTTCGCCCGCGGAGGATCGCTCTACGCCCAGCCCTTCGACCCGCAGCGGCTCCGGACCACCGGCCCGGCGGTCGAGGCGATCGAGGGCGTCGAGACCGACACGTCGAGCGGCGCGGCGATGTTCGACCTCGCGCGGGACGGGACGCTCGTGCACTGCCCGGGGGACGACCGCGAGATCGCCCTGGATCTCGTGCTCCGCCGCTTCGACGGCACGGCGCGCGAGCTCGACCTCGAGCCTGGCGGCTACCAGCAGGCGCGCATGTCACCCGACGGACGGCGCATCGCGTACGTCGCGGCGGGGAACGGCGGCGGAGATGCGTGGGTGTACGACATCGAGCGCCGGGCGACGACGCGCCTCACGTACTCCGGAGCGGTCCGCTCGCCGCTGTGGTCCCCCGATGGAGAGCGCATCTACTTCGGGGTCAACGACGGCTCGCTCGATGCGATCGAGGTCGACCGCAGCGTCGAGGCGGAGGCGATTGCGCGCACCGACCGCGGCGGCATCATGCCCGTCGACTTCTCGGCGAACGGACAGCGGATCGTCGCGATCCTCAACCGTCCGGGTCTGCAGTGGGACATCGTCGAGGTCGCACTCGATTCAGGCGAGATCAGCGACCTCGTCGCGTCGGAGTTCTCGGAGGGCGGGGTCGACCTGCATCCCTCGAAGAACTGGCTCGCGTTCGCGTCCGATCGATCCGGGCGCCGCGAGGTCTACCTGACGAACCTGCCGGACCGCGACGCGCTCTACACCGTGTCGAGCGAGGGAGGGATGGACGCGAAGTGGTCTCCCGAAGGGGATGCGATCCACTACCTGCGCCCGGGAACGGGCGAGCTCTGGACGGTGGGCGTCGACCTCGGGCCGCCCGTGACGCTGGAAGCCCCGCGTCTCGCGCTCTCGGGCCTCTACGCCGAGGAGGACGTGAATCACAACTTCGACGTTGCGCCGGACGGTTCGATCCTCGCGCTTCGCGACGGTTCGAACGAGGAGATTGGGCGCGAGATCCGCGTGTGGAAGTCCTGGACGCGCGGGCTCTGACGTGACGGTCGGCGAGCGGCGAGCGACCCAAACCCGGTTTGGAGCGTCCGCGG
>JBCCSK010000342.1:0-6723 GCA_039200205.1 Planctomycetota bacterium | reverse complement strand
GGTCGAGGTCGCGCACTCGGGGGTCGGCAGCCCGGTGGTGGCGCGACGCTCGCTTTTCGAGCGGTTCACGCCGGGCGACTCCTCCGCCCCCCGCCGGTTGGGCGGCCGGGGTCTGGGCCTCGCTTTCTGGCGCGAGATCGCGAGGCCCAGACCCGTGCCGCCGAACCGGCGGGTGACGGAGGAGTCGCCCTGCGTGAACGGCTCGAAGAGCGAGCGTCGCGCCTCCTCCGGGATGCCGACGCCCGTGTCCGCGACCTCGACCGTGACGGTCCCCGGCGTCAGGCTCATCAGGGAGATCTCGATGTGCCCCTCGTGCGTGAACTTGACCGCGTTCCCGATCAGGTTCGACACGACCTGGCCGATCCGGCGCGCGTCGCCGCGGATCCACTCGGGCAGATCGTTCGCAGCGAAGAGGGAGAGCTCGACGCCCTTGCCGCGCGACTCGGCGCGGAAGCGGTCGACGATCCTCTCGAGGACGGGCATGAGCGGGATCGGGTTCGTCTCGAGCTGGACGCCGCTCGACTCGATCTTCGAGAGGTCGAGGATGTCGTTCACGAGGTCGAGCAGCGACTGCGCGCACTCGTCCATCGTGTCGAGCTGTCCGAGCTGATCCTCGTCGAGGTCCGTGCCGCGGAGCAGGTCGACCATCGACCCGAATCCGTTGAGCGGCGTCCGGATCTCGTGACTCATCACGGCGAGGAAGCGGATCTTCGCCTCGACCGCGGCGTGCGCTTCGACGAGCGCGGCCTTGAGTTCCTGGCTGAGCTTGCTCGCGTCGTCCAGCGCCGTCTTCGTCGCCTGCATGCTGAGCAACAGGTCCGGCGTCGCGTCGCTGGGGGGGAAGTCGACGAGCTGGAGGTCGCGCGCCTTGACCTCTTCGAAGTCGCGGACGACCGGCGTTCCGATGAAGGCGAGGCGCGCGTCGTCGTCCGTCGCGACCACGTGGCCCTTGAGCTCGAGCTCGGTGTCGCGCACGCGCAAGAGGACGGCGACACCCGGGTTGCGCTGGAGGTCCTTCACGCACTTGGCGCTCCACGGGCGGACGACCTCGAGGGCGTCGTCGACGCTCTGTCCGATCCTCGGGCCGAGCCGGCGTTCGAGCGCCGAGCCGATGACCGCGAAGGCCCCCGACGGATCCGCAACGAATCCGAACGGGAACGACCCGGCGAAGCCGTCGGGCGAGAACTGGACGCCGGCGCTGCTCATCTCACTGGCTGCTCTCGCGGATGTGGAAGCGCTGGTGCCCGGGCTCTTCGCCCTCGAGGTGCTCGATGTCGACCTCGATGCCGTAGCGCTTCGCGAGACCCTTCACGAGCCCGACCACCATCGGGGCGAGGCCGTCGCGCGTGGAGCGGTAGTGGAGGATGCTCGAGCCGTCGGGCTGGGGCTCGCGGTCGAAGCTCGGCGGGACGAGCTTGGGCATCGTGCCGCCGATGCGCGCGTGCATCGTGTCGAGGTTGTCGAGGAACTCGTCGAGGGTGCTCCCCATCATCCCGAGCAGGTCGCTGTACCCCTCCTCGATCGTGTAGGAGGTCCAGTATTCGCCGAAGGCCTCGAGCACGGCCGCGGGGTCGAGTCCGAGCTCCGCCGACGCGGCGCCGACGAGCCCGTACGTGATCGCGTCGTCGTACGTCTCCATCGCGACGAACGTCGGGCGTTCCAGCCCGGCTCGGCTGCAGATGTTGTTCCACGCGTCGTCACCGAAGCGCTCTCGCACGAGGCCCTCGATGGCGCGGTTCACCAGTCCGTACATAGGGATCCTGTTTCGCTGGGTCGCGGCTCCAGACCTCCCATCGGACCCCTCTGGTGGGAGCCTGAGCGATTCCCGGACCTGGATCCGAGGCACCGCGAAACCGCCCCTCATCAGCCCTGGGACCGTCCTAGTGCCTCCCGGTTCCGGGACATAGGAACATTCCTGAAGGCAATTTCGAAGCCGTCGAGTGCTCCCCTCCATGAACGGAAGTGCCCCGCGCGGAGACGCGCACCTCCCCCGGCCGCACAGCGGCACCCGTACGAAACAAGGAGCAGATCCGTGGACTTCACCACCCAGCTCGACGCCCCGACGTCCCTCTCCACCACGCCCTGGATCGAGGCCCCCGAGACGAAGCGCAGCTCCGTCGACCGCCTCGTCGAGGTCGCCCTCGCCCACCGTGCGGTGCAGCACCCCTTCCTCGAGACCTTCGCGAGCGGCGGCTTCGGCAGCCGGACCCCGGAAGTCGCCCGCGAGCTCGCTCGCTGGTACCACGGGTACTCCTCACGCTTCCCGCTCTACCTCCAGGCGGTCATCCAGCGCCTCCAGCGCGAGGACCACCGCGAGCTGCTGGGCGAGAACCTCGCCGAAGAGCGCGGCCGTCTCGACCCCGACGAGCGCGAGACGATCGAGTCCCTCGGGATCGACATCGCGGACGTCGACGGCGTCCCGCACCCGGTCCTCTTCGAGCGCTACTGCGACGCGGTCGGCATCACCGCCGACATTCGCCGGACGGCCCCGAGCGCGACGCTCGAGTGGCGCTCGACCTTCCTCGGCGCTCTCCGCGCCGGGAGCGCCGCCTTCGGCGTCGGAGCGCTCGGCCTCGCGACCGAGAGCATCGTCGCCGCGACGTACGAGAAGATCCTCGACGGTCTGAAGCGCGTCGACGGCCTCGACCGCCGCGACATGGTCTTCTTCGAGCTTCACTGCCACGTCGACGACCAGCACCAGGAAGACCTCCTCGAGATCGCCTGCGACCTCGCGGCCGAGAACGGCGGCATGGCCGAGCTGGAGCGCGGCATGCTGGCCTCGCTCGAGCTGCGCGCGAACTTCTGGGACGCCCTTCACGCTTCCTGCCTCGGTCGCCCGTACGTGATCGATAATGGCTCGGAGGTGCTCAGTGCCTGAGTCGACCGCAACGATCTACGACCGCGCGGCGGGGAACTGGCAGCGGCACGAGCCGATCCTGCTCTCCGACTTCACGGCGCGGCCATTCCTCCTCGACTGGTGCGAGCCGGTCCAGGGCGCCAAGGTCCTCGACCTCGGCTGCGGCGAGGGCTACGTCGGCCGACAGCTCCTCGAGCGCGGCGCGGCCTCGGTCACGGGCATCGACGTCTCGGCCGAGATGATCGAGAACGCTCGGGCGCAGGTTCCCGCCGGCCGCGAGTCCGACCTCACCTACGCGGTGGGGGACGCCACGGACCTCGCGCACCTCGAGGATGACTCGTTCGACCTCGTCGCGTGCGTCTTCATGTTCAACTACGTCGACTCCGCGGCCACTGCGCGCACGATGCGCGAGGTCGCTCGGATCCTCAAGCCGGGCGGACGCTTCGTCTTCTCCGTCCCGCACCCCTCGCTCGCGTTCATCCGGCCCGAAGAGGCGCCGTTCTACTTCGCGCGAGAGGGCCGGGGCTACTTCGAGGGCCGCGACGTGCAGTTCGAGGGTGAGATCTGGCGCCGCGACGGAGTGAGCGTCCCCGTGCGCTGCGTCCACAAGACGCTCGCCGACTACTTCAACGGGCTGCGCGAAGCCGGCTTCCGGACGCTGCCCGAGGTCGAGGAGCTCCACGTCACCGACGAGCACCTCGCCTACGACCCTGAGTTCTTCGAGCCTCTGCGCGAGACGCCGCTGCACCTCGCCTTCCGACTGGAGCGCTGAGAGATGACGACGAGCACCCTGCAGGAGGCCGCCGTCGCGCGGCCGCTCCCCGCCGACGTGGCCCTGGAGATCACGCGCCTCGCCGAGGCGCACCCGGGCGCGGTCGAGGACGTCGATCGGATCCTCGAGCTGCGCCCCGAGCTCCCCGCGACGCGGGCGCTCGCGCAGAGCGTGCGGGTCTCGATCGAGAAGGGCGCTGGGTTCGACGTCGTCTCGGCGGCGGGGCTCCCGGGGGAGCTGCACCGCCTTGCGTATGCGGCGATCGGGATGTTCGTCGGCGAGCCGATCCTGCGCTACGGGCTGCTCTACGCCGTCGCCGACCGTGGCGAGTCGTACCTGGAGAAGCAGATTCCCGTCAGCATGACGCGTGCGAACACGGGGATGCACACCGACAGCAGCGCGCGCGACTGCGTGCCGGGCGTCGTGGCGCTCCTCTGTGAACGCCCGAGCCTCTCCGGCGGAACGTCCCGGATCGCGGACGCACGGGCCGCGTGCGACTGGCTCGCCGAGAACGAGCCCGAGGCCCTGCGCCTGCTCGAACAGCCCTACCTGCGCGACGTGGTGACGCCGGGTATGGGCAAGGATCTCGAGACTCTGAAGAAGAACCGTTTCCCGATCGTGAGTCGGGGCGACGACTTCCAGCTGCGCTACATGCGCTACTGGGTCGAGAAGGGCCACGAGCGCGCGGGGGAGCCCTTGGCCCCCGAGGTGCTCGAGGCGATGGACGCGCTCGATCGAGCGCTGGCGCGGCCGGAGTTCGGGGCCTCGTTCCGACTCGAGGGGGGAGACATGCTCTTCGTCGATAACCGTCGGCTCGTGCACGGACGCGATGCGTACGACGCCGTGCCGGACGGTGGCAGGCTCCTTTGGCGTATGTGGCTCGGGGAGCAAGCGGACGAGCACCGGAACGACGTGGTGACGGACCGGACGCTCGCTGCTAGCTGAGTGGCCAAGGGATGCGCCGGGTCTTGCCGGCGCAGCGCTGCTCATTTTTTCCGAAAGCGGTTCGGGTGGCAGGCCCGGGCCGCTTTCGGTCTTTCTCCTATCGGCCGTGCGCGGCGAGCGACCTCAACCCACTGGCTTGGAGCGTCCGCTTGCCGTTAGACGTCGACCTCTTCGGCCTCTTCGGCCCGCTCCATGATGAAGCGGAAGCGGGCGGACGGGTCCTTGCCCATCAGATCGCTCATCACGCGGTCCGTCATGAGCCCGTCGGCGATCTCGACGCGCAGCAGCCGGCGCGTCTCCGGGTCGAGCGTCGTCTCCCAGAGCGTCCTCGGCATCATCTCGCCGAGGCCCTTGAAGCGCGTGATCTGCGGGTTCGAGCGGCTGTTGCCGTTCTCGCTCAGGATCCGGTCGCGGTCCGCGTCGTCGGCGGCCCAGAACGTCTCCTTACCGATGTCGACCCGATAGAGCGGCGGCACGGCGATGTACAGACGCCCGGCGTCGATCAGCTGCTTGAGGTGCCGGTAGAAGAACGTCAAGAGGAGCGTCGTGATGTGGTGCCCGTCCGAGTCGGCGTCGGCCAGCAGGATCACGCGCTGGTAGCGGAGCTTCGAGAGGTCGAAGCTCGGTCCGATGCCGCAGCCGAGCGCGGTGACGAGGTCGGACAGCTCCTTGTTGTCGAGCACCTTCTTGAGGCCGGCTTCCTCGGTGTTCAAGACCTTGCCGCGCAGGGGGAGGATCGCCTGGGTGGTTCGGTCCCGTCCCTGCTTCGCTGAGCCACCTGCGGAGTCACCCTCGACGATGAAGAGCTCGCTGTCCTCGCGGTCCTTGCTGGAGCAGTCGGACAGCTTGCCGGGCAGCGTGAGCTTGCTCGTCGCCGACTTGCGCGAGACCGACGCCGACGCGGCGCGACTCGCGGCCCGCGCGCGGCTCGCCGCGATGATCCGCGCGACGATCTGATCCGCCGTCGAGCGGTTGGAGTTCAGCCACTGCTCCAGCGCAGGCCGCAGCGTGCTCTCGATGAGGTTCTGGACCTCGGGGTTGTTGAGCCGGTCCTTCGTCTGGCCCTGGAACTGGGGATCCGTGATGAAGACCGAGAGGATTCCGACGATGCCCTCGCGGATGTCCTCGTGCGTGATCTTCACGCCGCGCGGAGTGAGCTTGTGCGTCTCCAGGTAGTTCCGGACCGCCTTGTTCAGGCCCGCGCGCAGCCCGTTCTCGTGGCTTCCGCCGGCTCCGGTCGTGATGCCGTTGACGTAGCTGCGGACGTGCTCGTCCGTGGACTCCGTCCAGTGGAAGACGGCCTCCATCCGCGCGTCGCCCGTCTCCTTGTCGACGAAGAACGGCTCGTCGTGGATCGGCCGCGCCGAGCGCTCCGAGGAGACGTGATCGAGGTAGTCGCGGACGCCGTTCTCGTGGCGGAAGACGGTGCGCTTGCCCGACGTCTCGTCGACGAAGACCATCTTGACGTTCCGGTGCAGGAACGCCGCGGTCTCCATGCGCTGGCGCAGGGTCTCCGGGTTGAACGTCGTCTTCGGGAAGACCTTCGGGTCCGGCGTGAACGTGATCGACGTCCCGCTGCCGCGTACGTCGGCGGACTTGGCCTTCAGGAGCCGCGACGTCGGGATGCCGCGCGCGAACTCCATCTTGAACTGCCCGCCGTCCCGCTTGACGACGGCGACAAGAGACTTCGACAGCGCGTTGACGACCGAGGCGCCGACGCCGTGGAGGCCGCCGGACGTCTTGTAGTTGCCCTCGCCGTCGTTCTGGAACTTGCCGCCGGCGTGCAGCTCGGTCAGGACGAGCTCCAATCCCGACTTGCCCGTCTTCTTGTTCCGGTCGACGGGAATGCCGCGTCCGTTGTCCGAGACGGTGACGGTCTCGCCGGACGCGTGCAGCGTCATGACGATCTCGGACGCGTGCCCGTTCATCGCCTCGTCGACGGAGTTGTCGAGCACCTCCCACACCAGGTGATGCAAGCCGGAGCTTCCGACGCCGCCGATGTACATCCCGGGGCGCTTGCGCACCGCCTCCAGGCCCTGGAGGACGGTCAGCTGATCGGCCGTGTAGTCCTTCGCCATCGAGCTAGAGAGTGGGCGCGGCCACGGGGTCGAGGACGATCCGCTTGATCTTCCCGTTCTTCTGGATGACG
>JBCCSK010000341.1:0-6739 GCA_039200205.1 Planctomycetota bacterium | reverse complement strand
TGACACGCTGGACGGCTGGGCCGAAGACGATCACGACGCCGCGCTATCGGTCTTCCGCTCGACCTGCATGGACATGGACGACCCCGAGTGGCGCGCGACGCACGAGACGGCCGCGCTGACGGAGCTCGTGCGCGCGGAGGAGATCGCGCGCCTCTCTCCGCACGACGAGATCCGGCAGCCGCGGATCGCCACGTTCGAGAGCGACTCCGACCTCATCGACGAGGCATCTCGCGAGTACATCGACGCGCTCGCGGACTCGCTGCGTCCGCGGTCGGGCCAGGTCCTCAGCCTCGAAGGGCACGCGACGGACGCCGGCCCGCGATTCGGCTTCGACGACGCGCGACTCGCTTTCGCTCGCGCGCGCGCGGTGTCGGACTACCTCGTGCGCGAGCACGGCTTCGACGAGGGGCGCATTCGTCCGAAGGCCTGGCTGTCCGAGGTCGCGACCGACAGGACGACGCGCGGCGTCGACGCCCGACTCATCGTTCCCGCGGCCGGTGGCCGCTGATCCCCCCAGCCCACTGATCCCTCGACAGAGCCCATGGCACCCACGATGGCCGATCAAGAGCGAGACGAACAGTTCGAGTCGCCCGAGGAGGTCGACTCCGGCGCGACGGACGCGCAGCGCGGGCCGCTCCGCATCATCGGCGGCGCGTTCGGACTGATCGCGACGGGACTCGTGCTCGCGCTCGTCGCGATGCCGGAGCGACGCACCGGCCGCACGCTGCAGGGGCCGGCGCTGCACCAGTTCTTCCCCGATGGCGAGATCGTCGGCAATCCGCTCGACGACAACTACTCGCGCTACCTCAAGTTCCGGCCGAGCTGCTCCTACTTCTCCTACGACCTCTCGTACCCCGAGATCCGTCGGGACGACCCGCACTACGCGACGCTCCTGCGGGAGGCGATGCAGCACACGATCTCGCGCTTCCGGATCGACGAAGTGATGGCGGGTACCGGCCGGGACGTCTTCGCGAGCGAGCTCGAGGAGGCCGCGGAGCCGATCCTGTTCCCCGTGCACATCGGCGACACGATCCAGCCGTTCGACCCGGACCCGCGGAGCGGACTCCGCCCCGGCGACAGCCAGGATCAGCGCGGGACCTTCCGCGGGTACTTCCACGATCACGTCCTGGAGGTCGACGCGGATGCGCGCACGGTCCGACTCGACGATGGACCGCTGGTCCCCTTCGAAGGGAACGAGTTCGATCTCGCCGTCGAGGACGGCGGCGGCGCGACCCTCTACCTCGACGTGACGAAGCTCGTGCCCGGCTTCGACGGACAGGTCCACGTCGGTGCCAAGGGCCGCATCCGGCGCTTCATCGTCGAGGGCCTGATCGCCCAGTAGGACGCACCCGATGGCTGGACTGGTCGATCCCGAAGAGGCAGCCGCGATCGCGCACGCCGTGCGCGAGGTGGACGGCGACAGCGAGCGCCGCCACGGCGTGGTGGTTCCACGTGACTTCGCGGAGCCACGGACCCTGTCCTCCGACCGGATTGCGCGCATCCGGAAGACGATCTCCTCTCGCCTGCACCCGATCGTGAATGCGCTCGCGGGTCCGCTCCGCGGTCATCCCTCCGTCACCCTCGGCGACGTCGGCGAGGTGAACGCACAGAGCCTCTTCGACGGCTTCGTCCGACCGTTCCTGGTCCACGGCTTCATCTGCGGTGGCCAGCAGTGCTGGATCCTCTGGGATCCGGAGGCGGCGCGCGTCGCGTGCGACACGATCCTGTCGGGCCCCGAAGAGCCCGCGGAGCCAGACGACGCGGCGGCGCAGGCGAGCGAACCGGAACGAGCGGATCGACCGCTGATGCTGACTCGGACCGAGCGGCGAGTCGTCGGGGCGATGCTCGACGTCTTCGTCCGCGAGATCGCCGGCTCGTTCGGGCTCGACTGCGAGCCGGGCGTGATCTGGCAGGAGCCCGAGGAGCTCACGACCCTCGAGGACCTCGGCCCCGACGCGGACACGCGTCGTCTCTTCGTCCACCTCACGTTCGACGACGAGCGCGGGGCGACGAGCAACCTCCGGATCTACCTCCCCGGAGTCGCCGACGTCGACGAGGAGAACGACGACGCATCGGCGCGCGAGGCGCCCGCTCACCTCGGTGCGGTCCAGATGGACGTCGCCGCAATCCTCGGGGGCGCGGACGTCCCGCTCTCCGAACTGCTCGCCGTCGAGATCGGCGACGTGATCCCACTCGAGGCCCGCGTCGGCGACTCGGTCGACCTGGTCGTCGAAGAGACGCTCTGCGCTCGCGGACGCTTTGGATCCCACGACGGACTCCTCGCCGTGCGCATCGAGGAGATCGATACGAATCCCCCGCACACCCCTTCGAAGGACTGAACCATGACGGCCAATGGCCCGCAGCCCCCGCTGGACGCCGATCTCGAGAGTGCCATCGACGAGGCGACCGAGGCGATCGCCGTCCAGGCGGCCGAGATCGCCGACCTCGAGCCTGGCACCGACGCCGACGGCAACCCGATCGGCCTCGACGCACTGCTCGAGGTCCCCGTGCACGTCACAGTGCGCATCGGTCGTGCGACCCTCTCGCTCGGGGAGCTCGTCGAGCTCGCTCCGGGCAGCCTCGTGCCGCTCGACCGAGAGGCCCATGAGCCGGCGGACGTGCTCGTGAACGGCAAGGTCATCGCGCGCGGAGAGGTCGTGACGATCGACAACGCCTACGGAGTGCGCGTCACTTCGCTAGCCGCGGAGTGACGCGGCGGGGCGCGCGGTGGCGTATGCTCCGCGACGAGGCCTCGACCTCGTACGCCCATGCCGAAGATCTCCGCTCTCGCGTTTCTCCTCCTCGCCGCCTGCGCCTCCCCCAACGACGAGCCTCGCACTGACGGTGCGCAGACCGCCGTCGTCGCCGAGGACATCGCGCCTCGTCTCGACGTCGTCGACGACTACCACGGGACGCAGGTCAGCGACCCGTACCGCTGGCTCGAGGAGCCGGACGATCCGGCGACGCGAACGTGGATCGCGGCGCAGAACGTGATCACGCGGGCGCACCTCGACTCGATCGACGGGCGCGATGCGATCGAGGCGCGCGTCGCAGCGCTCTGGACCTACGAGCGCTTCGGCGTCCCCTCGGAGCACGGCGGCCGCTACTACTTCACCTACGACGACGGGACGATGAACCAGAGCCAGCTCGTCGGCGCGGCCTCGCCCGACGGCTCTCGCACGGTCGTCCTGGACCCGAACACGTTCTCGGCGGACGGCACGGTCTCGCTCGGCGGAACGTCCTTCAGCCACGACGGCCGCTACCTCGCGTACGGCATCTCCGACGGCGGCTCGGACTGGCGGCTGTGGCGCGTCCGCGACATCGAGAGCGGCAGCGACCTCGCCGACGTCATCGACTGGTCTCGCTTCTCGACACCCGCGTGGACGGCGGACGACAGCGGCTTCTACTACGGCCGCTACCCCGAGACCGAAGAGCGGCTGACTGCCCAGGCTCTCTATCAGTCGGTTCACTACCACGCGCTGGGGACGCCCCAGTCCGAGGACGTCCTCGTCCACGACGACCCCGATCATCCGGAGCGTTCTTTCGCGGTCCTGCCGAGCGAGGACGGGCGCTGGCTCGCGCTGTACGGGCGCGAGGGAACGGCGCGCAAGAACAGGCTCTGGTTCAAGGACCTCGGCGCCGGCGACCGCGCGGACTGGAACCGGCGCTTCGACGACTTCGACGCCCAGTACGTGCCGCTCGGGAACGTCGGCTCGACCTTCTGGCTGCGCACGGACCAGGGCGCGCCGCGCGGACGGATCGTGACCGTCGACGCGTCCGATCCCACGGCGCCGCTGGTCGAGGTGGTCCCGGAGTCACGGAGTGTGCTGAGCACCGCCTCGTACGTGGGCGATCGCCTGTTCCTGACGTACCTCGAGGACGCGCTCACTCGCGTCGCGATGGTGAAGCCGGACGGCACTCCGATCGGCGACGTCCCGCTGCCTGGCATCGGGACGGCGAGCGGCTTCGGCGGTGACATCGGCGACACCGAGACGTTCTTCTCGTTCAGCGCCTACACGTCACCGACGAGCACCTACCGGTTCGATCTGGAGGACGGAAGCGTCTCGCTCGTCCGGCGGCCCGACGTGCCGTTCGACTCGGACGCCTACGAGACGAAGCAGGTCTTCTATCGGAGCAAGGATGGAACGCGCGTCCCGATGTTCGTGACGCATCGCAAGGGGCTGGAACTCGACGGCGATCAGCCGACGCTCCTCTACGGATACGGCGGCTTCAACATCGCGATGCGGCCGTCGTTCAGCCCTGCGACCGCCGCCTGGCTGGACCTCGGCGGCATCTACGCCGTCGCGTGCCTGCGCGGCGGCGGCGAGTACGGGCGCGAGTGGCACATGGCGGGGACGAAGGAGCGCAAGCAGAACGTCTTCGACGACTTCATCGCCGCCGCCGAGTACCTCGTGGCCGAGCGCTACACGCGACCGGAGCGCCTGGCGATCTTCGGCGGCTCGAACGGCGGGCTCCTGGTCGGCGCCTGCGTGAATCAGCGCCCCGATCTCTACGCGGCGGCGATCCCCGCCGTCGGCGTCATGGACATGCTGCGCTACCACGAGTTCACGGTCGGCGCCGCGTGGGCGAGCGACTACGGGAGGTCCGACGACCCGACGATGTTCCCGTACCTCTACGCCTACTCGCCGTACCACAACGCCGCGCCGGGCACGGAGTACCCCGCGATCCTCGTGACGACGGCCGAGCGCGACGACCGCGTGGTCCCCGCGCACAGCTTCAAGTACGCGGCCGCGGTCCAGCACGCACAGGGCGGCGACGAGCCGATCCTCATCCGGATCGAGACGCGCGCCGGTCACGGCGCGGGCAAGTCGCGCGAACAGGCGATCGAAGAGGTCGCGGACTGGTGGGCGTTCCTCGCGCACCACCTCGGGATGGACGTCCCGAAGTGACGGGGATCATCGACTAGGACGACGGGGCGAGGGCCCGGCTGACGATCTCGTAGGTGTCGGGCGACAGGTGGGGCGTCGCCGCGACGCGCTCGAGCTCCGCCTTCATGCCGTCGCTCCAGGGCGAGGAGAAGCGCCGCCACGAGTCGAGCGAGCGCGCGAGCGACGACGCGATCTGCGGGTTCTTGACGTCGAGCGCGATGACGGCGTCCGCGACGAACGCGTAGCCGGACCCGTCGCGCGCGTGGAAGTGCCTGAAGTTGCCGTTGGCGAACGCGCCGATCAGCGAGCGCACGCGATTCGGGTTCTCCAGCAGGAACGCGGGATGCGCGCGCAGCTCCGTCGCCGCCGCGACGTCGAGGACGCGCGAGGTCGCCTGCAGCGAGAACCACTTGTCGAGGACGAGCGCGTCGTCCTTCCAGCGCTCGTAGAACGCGCTCAGCGCGGCGTCTCGACGCGCGCCGGCGTGCTGGACGAGAACGCTGAGTGCCGCCTGCGAGTCGGTCATGTTGTCGGCCGACTCGAACTGCTGCAGGGCAAGCTGGAGGACGTCGTCGTCGCCGGTCGCGGCGAGGAGTCCGAGCACCGCGTTCGAGAGCCGACGCCCGTCGATGGACTCACGGTCCGCCGAGTACGGGCCCTTCGGCCGCGCCGTCTCGTGCGCGGCGAGGAGCTCGTCGCGAAGCTCCAGCGCGAGGGTCTCTCGCACGAAGTCGCGCGCGGCGACGAGGCTCGAGGGGTGCGCGGGCGTCCGCGCCTGGCTGAGGACGCTCGCGCTCGGGAGCGACATCGCCTGGGCCTTGAGCGATCCGTCGAGGCTCTCGTCCCGCAGTACGGCGCGGTAGGCGTCGACGACCGACGAAGAGAGCATGAGCGTCTGCCCTCCCTCCGCCGCGCCCGCGAGATCGAGCAGGACGCGCGTGAACAGGGTCTGCCCCGCGTCCCACCGGTTGAAGGCGTCGGAGTCGTTCCCGAACAGGAACGCGAGCTGCTCGAGCGGCCGCTCCATCTCGAGCTTCACCGGAGCCGAAAAACCGCGCAGGACGGAAGGAACCGGCTCCGCGTCGACGCCGTGGAACGTCCACGTGGCGGTCTCGTCCTTCAGCTCGAGCACGCGCTCGGTCGGTCCGTTCGCCGCGTCCTCGCCTTCGAGAACGAGCGGGAGATCGCTCCCGTCCGGCCCCACGAGGCCGAGCGCGATCGGAACGTGCAGCGGTCGGAAGTCCGGCTCGTTCGTCGGCGCGACCTGGGACACGTCCAGCGCGTAGGTCCGCGCGGCCGCGTCGTAGCGGCCAGACGCGCGCAGCGTCGGCGTCCCCTTCTGCAGGTACCAGCGCTCGAACTGGTCGAGGTCCCGGCCGCTCGCGTCCGCCATCGCAGCGCGGAAGTCGTCACACGTCACCGCCTGGCCGTCGTGACGCTCGAAGTAAAGGTCCATCCCCCTCCGGAACCCGTCGCGCCCAAGGAGCGTCTCGTACATCCGGATGACCTCGGCGCCCTTCTCGTACACCGTCGTGGTGTAGAAGTTGTTCATCTCGATGTACTGCTCGGGCCGGATCGGATGCGCCATCGGCCCGGCGTCCTCGGCGAACTGGTACGCGCGCAGCGCCGCGACGTCGTCGATCCGCTTGACCGCCGCAGAGGTCATGTCCGCGGTGAAGCGCGTATCGCGGTAGACCGTCAGACCCTCCTTGAGAGTCAGCTGGAACCAGTCGCGGCAGGTGACGCGGTTGCCCGTCCAGTTGTGGAAGTACTCGTGGGCGATCACCGCCTCGACCGACTCGTAGTCGGCGTCGGTCGCCGTGTCGGTGCGGGCGAGCACGTACTTCGAG
>JBCCSK010000340.1:0-6743 GCA_039200205.1 Planctomycetota bacterium | reverse complement strand
CTCGTCCCGTCGGTCTCGCGCTTGCGCGCGACCTCCGGACCGAACGTCAGCCAGTACTGACCCGGTCCCCGCTCGATCGACCTGGGCGACTCGGACCAGGACCCCGGTCCGCGCAGGATGACCGACGTGAAGCGGACGTCTTCGAGAGGGCGCCCGTCAGGCCCGACGCAGCGCGCGACGAGGAAGCGATCCAGGTCGACCGCCCCGAGGACGACGCGATGCTCGGTACCACCCGAGACGACGGCAACGGCGTCGGTCACCTCCGGCGCGCCGGGCCCGCGGCCGACGGCGACGACGTACGTTCCCTCGGACAGATCGGGCGCCATGAACGCGGCCGAGCGGCCGCGCACGAGGCCCCGGGCGTTCTGGAGCGCGCTGTCGAGGTCCGCCGCCGCGCGCGCCGCGGGGATCACCTTGACCCAGGCGCTGAGGGAGGGCTCCAGCCCGGATTCGTCCTCGACGAAGACGTGGAGCGGGCTTCGCGCGTGGAGTTGGATGACGTGTGGGCCCTCTCCGTCGCGGGCCAGCTCGATTCGCACCTGCTCCGATGCGTAGTCGCTCGAGTACGTTCGCCAGTCGAGCTGTTCGACGTCGCCCGCGAGGACGAGCAGGTTGGCGGAGCGTTCCTCCAGTCGCACCTCGGGCTCGACCCGGGTCCACTCGTACGACCTCGAGCGATTCTCGGCGATCACCTGGACGACCGCGTTCTCGGCAGCGCTGCCGTCGGGCAGCCGAACGTCGAGGAGGAAGACGCCCACTGGCCGACCCTTGAGGCGCACCGTCTCGCCCGCGTAGACGTCGACGCGGTCGAAGACGAAGCCGTCGGCGTAGGCGCGGAGGCTGCACTTGCCCGGCGGCAGTCCCTCGAGGACGAAGGCTCCGTCCGCGTCGGTCGTCGCGGTACGCAGGCCGCGGCGCGAACGGAGAAGGTCCTCGGCTCGGTCCGTCAACGAGTCCTCGATCGAGTCAGGACCCGCGTAGGCGCGTCCGACGGAGTTCGTGGACTCGGCGAAGGCCGCGCTGGCGCGACTCCATTCGCCGGCCTCCGCAGCGACCGTCACCCCGATCATCGGCGCGCCGTGGGGGCCCACGACGGTGCCCTCGACGCTCGCCGTCCATGCCGCGCTCGCGTCGCCCTCGAGCGTCGCAGCGACGCGCGCGCCGACGGCGACGCCCGCCGCGCGAGCTGCGCTCTCGATCCCGTCGTCGAGCCTCAGGTTGCTCGGGGGGGCCGGCGCGCTCACGGCGGGCAGAGCCGGTGACTCGGTCTCGCTGCGTCCGTCGCGGCGGAGCGTCGTCTCGGGCTCGACGTCCGGTCCCATGTCACGCACCGCGCTCGTCGAGCCCTGGCCGATCAGAAAGCCGACGCCGCCTCCGATCGCGAGGCCGATGGCGAGGGACGGGAGGGCGAGGCGCACTGCGTTCATTCGAGTCGGTGGCGGGGTCGATCGAGCCCATCCAACCGATCCGCGAAGAAGCGTGGGGTCATTCCGAGGCCTTCTTGCTCCGAAGCCACTCCAGCCGCCGGACGCCGCGGTTGGCCATCGTTCGGAACAGGGCGACGCCGGCCCCGAACGTGACAGCGGTGAAGAGGAGCAGGCGCGGCGTTTGCGGGACGATCAGGACCGCCGCGACGAACTGGATCGCGATCGACGCGTACAGGAGGCGCGCGACGAAGAGGCGGCTGCGGCGCTTGATGAACCAGGCGCCGAAGGGCGCGCCGACGACCACGATCGGGACGCAGACCCACCAGAAGTCCCAGGCGCGCGGCGCCAGCATCTCCTGGACCTGGCCGCGGTAGAGCGCACCGACGACTGCGTTGCCGGCCATGAGGACGACCGACGTCGGCGTCGCGATCTTCTCGGAGATGCGCAGGCGCAGGACGAGCAGCGAGAAGGTGACGATGTCGAGGCCGCTGCCCGTGATCGAGCTGATGACGCCGCCGACGACGCCGTAGCCCGCGAGCAGCACGCCGTGCCGGCCGCCGAAGTGCTCGATCTCGTCGTGCACCTCGCGGTCGTGGTAGCGGTTGATCCAGAACAGCGCGAACGCGAAGGCCAGCCACGTCGCCGTGAACAGCATCTTCGCGTAGGCCGGCGCGACGTGGGGGACGATGAACTCGAGCCCGAGGACGATCCCGACCGCGCCGCCGACCGTCGAGAAGAAGAGCGCGGGCATCACCACCGGCACGCGCGTCCACAGGATCGTGAACGACGCGGCCGTCATCCCGACGGCCTGGATCAGGAGCGAGAAGTCGCGCGCGACGTTCGGGGCGATCCCGAAGCCGAGCGTCATCACCGGGAACGCGACGGCGCCGCCGCCCTCGCTCGTCGCGCCGGCGATGAACGAGCCGAACGCCATCGTGACGCTCATGAACCAGTTCGTCGCGAACAGGCCGAACCGGTCGCCCGCGATCATCCCCGTGAGCCACAGGGACCACACGACCGCGCACGTGGCGCCGATCGCCACCGGCGTCGTCCGCAGGTTCTTCACGAGCGCGCGTTCAGGTGGGGATCGGCGCGGACGAGTCCGCCTGGATCAGCCCGTCCTCCATGTAGAGGACGCGGTCGCAGCGGTGGGCGAGGCGCTCGTCGTGCGTGACCAGGAGCAGCGAGACGCCGCGCTCCTGCTGTTCGTCGAGAAGGATCTCCAGGACCTTCTCGCCCGTTCCGCGGTCGAGGTTCCCGGTCGGCTCGTCGGCGATGAGGATCGGCGGATCGAGGATCAGTGCGCGCGCGATCGCGACGCGCTGCTGCTCGCCGCCCGACAGCTGCGCCGGGCGGTGCTTCAGGCGATCGGCGAGACCGAAGCGAACGAGCATGTCGCGCGCGCGATCCTCGACCTCCTTGCGCTGGCGCATGAACGCGCCGCGGCTGTGCAGGATCATCGCCGGAAGGATCGCGTTCTCGAGCGCGGAGAGCTCCGGCAGCAGGTGGTAGAACTGGAAGATGAACCCGATGCGCTGATTGCGGATCTCGGCGCGCTTGCGCGCTCCCAGCGTCCAGGTGTCGAGGCCTTCGACGCGGACGATCCCCTCGCTCGGACGGTCGAGCAGGCCGAGGATGTTGAGGAGCGTGGTCTTGCCAGCGCCCGACGTGCCCATCAGTGCCAGGCGCTCGCCGGACCGGAGCTCCAGGTTCACCCCGTGCAGCACCTCCAGTCGTCGATCGCCCACCGGGAACGAGCGACGGACGTCGGCGCACGAGAGCGCGATCTCGCGCGGGATCTTCTCGGCGGGCGGCGGGTTCATTCGTGTCGCAGCGCCTCCACCGGGTCGAGTCGCGAGGCGCGCCAGGCGGGGATCGCAGCGAAGAGCAGCGTGCAGACGACCGCGCCGCCGACGATCCAAGCGACGCCCGAGGGCGTCACCTCGGCCGGGATGTGATCGAAAAGGTAGATGTCGCGGTTGAAGATCTCGAAGCCGAACGTCTTCGACAGATTCCGCTCGATCGCGTCGATGTTGATCGCGCCCCAGACGCCGGCGAGGGCGCCGAAGAAGGCGCCGATCACGGCCTCCCAGAGTCCGATCATCAGGAACAGCGCGAGCACGCCGCGCGACGTGGCGCCGAGCGCGCACAGGATCCCGATGTCGCGGCGCTTCTCGGTCACCATCATCGAGAGGAGCGCGAAGACCGTGAAGCCCGCGACGACGAGGACGAGGCTGAGCATGATGCCCATCAGCGACTTCTCGTTCTCGATCGCGGCCAGGAGCGTGGCGCGGAAGTCCTCCCACGTGCGGAGCTCGGACGGGCGGATCCCCGGAGCGCTGACGAAGTTCTCGGCGTGGAGCTGCTCCCAGAGCTCCAGCCGTACGTCGTCCTTGTCGCGCTCGTAGTCCTCCAGCTTGATCAGCACCGACGACCACATGCGCTCACGCTGCAGGAAGTCCGCGAGGTCGCGGCGATCCATGTAGATCCGCCGCGAGTCGGTCTCGTTGTCCATGCTGCGGAACGAACCGACGACCTGGAAGCGGGCGTTCGCGGGTGTCTCGTTCAGCTTCGACGTCGACTCGTCGTACGTCGCGGTGACGATCGCGATCTCCTGGCCGCGACGAAGTCCCCACAGGTAGGCGAGCTGTTCCCCGACGAGGATCGGCGTCCTCGGCCGCGCGCGCGGTCCGTCCTGGAACGGCGTCGGGACGTTCTGGAACGGGTCCTCGTGCGACTCGGGCCGGCCGACGAGGCAGATCTCGCCCAGGCCCTTCTTCTTGCTCGGAAGCGCCTCCAGGGAGGCGGCGAAGTCCGTGGCGTCCGCCTCGCGCTCGACGTCGATCCCGACGATGTCGATCAGCTGGATCGCGTCCTGCATCGGCTTCTCGAGCGCCTGCTCGCCGCCGTCGGGCGCAAGGATGCCGACCCACTGGAGCTGGGGCGTCGCGGCGACGACCTTGGGATGCGCCTCGATGATCTCGAGCATCCGCTCGATGTCGTCGGCCATCGGCACCCAGTTCCCGTTGTCCTGCAGCACGCTCGACTGGAACGCCGGCATGACCTGGAGGTCCGCGAGGTTGCCGCGCAGCGTGCGTCGGCTCTCGGCGAGGAACCCCGCCATGATCGACAGGATCAGCACCAGCGCCGCCACGGCGACGAAGATGCCGGCCATGCCGATCCAGCTGGTCTTGCGCGCCCGGAGGTAGCGCAGGCTGAGGAACGTGCGGAACACTGGAGGTTCAGGCGCCTCGTGACGCCGTCTTCGTCTCGGGCGCCTCGTCGCCCGCGTCTTCGGACGGCGCGGCGTCCTCGATCTTCCGCATCGCGGGGAACAGCAGCACGTCGCGGATCGAGTCCTGGCCCGTCAGCACCATCATGAGTCGGTCGATGCCGATCCCGAGGCCGCCCGCGGGGGGCATGCCGTACTCCAGCGCCTGGACGTAGTCCACGTCGACCTCACCCGGGGTCTCGGGGTCCTTCGACTCGACCTGCTCGGCGAAGCGCCGCTCCTGCTCCGCGGGGTCGTTGAGCTCGGTGAAGGCGTTGCCGAGCTCCATCGCGGCGACGAACACCTCGAAGCGCTCGGCGAGTCGCGGGTCCTCCGGCGACTGCTTGGCGAGCGGACAGATCGGGACCGGGTAGTGGGTCACGAAGATCGGCCCGGAGAGGTGGGGCTCGACGGTCGCCTCGAAGACGTCGTTCATGAGCTTCCAGTACTCGTCCGAGTCGTGGTCGAGGCCGAGCTCGCGGGCCTTGGCCCGCACGGCGGGCTCGTCGTCGTAGGCGCAGCCGGCGTGCTCCTGGAACAGGTCGGTGTAGCGCGCACGCTCGAAGGGCGCCGCGAAGTCGTACTCCACGCCCCGAAACGTCACTTTCGTGGACCCGCCCAGCTCGGTGGCCAGGAGCTCGAACATCCCCTCCGTCAATTCCATCATCCGCCGGAAGTCGGCCTGCGCCTCGTAGAGCTCCAGCATGGTGAACTCCGGATTGTGGCGCGTGGACAGGCCTTCGTTTCGGAAGTTCCTGCTCACCTCGAACACGCGCTCCAGCCCGCCGACGATCAGGCGCTTCAGGTAGAGCTCCGGTGCGATGCGGAGGTAGAGGTCGGAGTCGAGGGCGTTGTGGTGCGTGACGAAGGGCCGCGCCGTCGCTCCGCCCATGATCGGGTGGAGGGTGGGGGTCTCGACCTCCAGGTAGCCCCGGTCCTCCAGGTAGCGGCGGATCATCGACAGGGCCCGGCTCCGCTTCCGGAAGACCTCTGCGACCCCTTCCGAGGCCCACAGATCGACGTAGCGGCGACGGTAGCGGGCCTCGACGTCGGTCAATCCGTGCCACTTCTCCGGCGGCGGCGCGACCGCCTTCGCGAGGACCCGGGCCTCGTCGGCCCAGATCGTGGGCTCGCCCTTCTGGGTGAAGGCCAGCTCGCCCGTGACGCCGACGAGGTCGCCGCCGTCGAGCCACTTGCGCCGCGGCCACCAGTCTCCGAGTCGCCCCTTCTGGAGGCCGATCTGCAGGCGGCCCGTCCGGTCGCGGACGGGGGCGAAGATCAGCTTCCCGAAGTCGCGCAGGCCGAGGAGGCGGCCGGCGACGGTCACCGTCTGGCCGACGAGAGGGCCCGGATCGTCCGCGGTCCCCGCGCCCACGAGCACGTCTTCGATCGACGTCGCCTCGACCCCGCGGGCGGGGTAGGGGTCGACGCCCTCGGCTCGCATGGCCTCGAGCTTTGCGAGTCGGTCGGGGTGGGCGAGGTCGGTCATGCCGTGAGAGGCTCAGGTGTAGGGGGGTGATAGGGCAAGGCCGGGAGCAACGAATCGGCCGGTCCAGCCGCCGGCGGAACCGGTGCGACGGTCTTGACTGGGTGAGCTTGGGCTCGCATTCTCTCCGGCTCGACCGCGAACCCGGGGGATTAGCTCAGCTGGTAGAGCGCCTGCATGGCATGCAGGAGGTCAGGGGTTCAAGTCCCCTATCCTCCACCAGACCCGATCGTCCGCGCGCCGGGCGGTCGGGTCTGGTCGTTCGTTGGCCCCTTCCGCCGTCGCCGCGCGCGGCGTGCCCGCCATGACCTCGAACGCGTACCGTCCGAACGAGATCGAGCCGCGCTGGCAGGCTCGCTGGGAGGACGAGCGGACCTACCGGGCCGCAAACCCCGGCGACCCCGACTTCGACCCGTCGCGCCCGAAGTACTACGTGCTCGACATGTTCCCGTACCCCTCCGGGGCGGGGCTGCACGTCGGGCACCCGATGGGCTACATCGGCAGCGATATCGTCGCCCGCCGCAAGCGGATGGAGGGGTGCAACGTCCTCCACCCGATG
>JBCCSK010000339.1:0-6768 GCA_039200205.1 Planctomycetota bacterium | reverse complement strand
CGCCGGCCTCCTGGAGTCGGAGCTGTTCGGTCACGCGAAGGGCGCCTTCACCGGAGCGGCCCAGGAGCGCGCGGGGCGCTTCGAGGCGGCCGACGGCGGGACGATCTTCCTCGACGAGATCGACTCCGCCCCGCTCGAGCTCCAGGTCAAGCTCCTCCGCTTCGTCCAGGACCGCGCCTTCGAGCGGGTCGGCGAGACCCGCACCCGGACGGCCGACGTCCGCATCGTCGCCGCCACGAACGCCGACCTGGCGAGCCGCGTCATCGCGGGCTCGTTCCGCGAGGACCTCCTGTGGCGCCTGCGCGTCGTCGAGGTCGACCTGCCGCCGCTGCGCGATCGGCCCCGCGACCTGGCGCCCCTCGCGTCGGCGTTCGTCGACCGCTTCGCCGACGAGTACGCAAAGCCCCTGCGCGGCATCACGCCCGCGGCGCTGGGCGTCCTCGCCGCGGTACCGTGGCCCGGCAACGTCCGCCAGCTCGAGCACGCGATCGAGCGCGCCGTGCTGCTCTCGCGCTCCGAGCCGGGACCCGGCGCGGCCCGACGGTCGCTGGACATCGGCGACCTGGGGACGCAGCTGATCGAGGAGGCGGCCGCGTCCGCGCCGGCGGGAACGACGGTTCACCTGCCGCTGGGCATCGAGTGGCTGGCCGACCTCACCCGCGTCGTGCCTCTGAAAGAGGCACTGGAAGGTCCGGAGAAGCTCCTCATCGAGCGCGCACTCGCGCGCCACGGCGGGCGCCGCGACCGCGCGGCCGAGGACCTCGAGATCAACCGCTCGACCCTCTTCAACAAGATGCGCAAGTACGGGCTGCTCGACGTCAACTTCGCGGACGAGGGCGCGTAGTCTCTCTTCGCCACAGATGAAGTGGACGACGGCAACTCTCCTGGCCACGACGCTCTCCGCCGCGGGAGCGGGACTCTGGTACGTCGCGACCCGCCCACCCGAGGGTCCGCGTGCGATCCTCGAGGAGGTGCGCTCGCAGATGGACAGCGTGCTTTTCGACCCGCCGGAGGCGCTGAGGAACCTCGACCAGGCCCTGCGACAGATCGATGGCGAGCTCAACGACGAAGCTGGCGTCGGCGAGGAGCGGGCGAAGAAGCTGACGCAGACCAGGATCGACGTCCTGGGAACCCGGGCCGAGATCCACGGTGACCTGGGGCAGTTCCGCAACGCGCAGGACGACATTGCGACGATGCTCGCCGTCTACGCGGATGTGCCCGAGCCCGACCGCGAATTCCAACTCGGGCTCGAACTCGAACTGGCGCGTCTCGAGACGATCAACGGCGAGGAAGAGGAGGCCCTCCAGCGAGTCCGCGCGATCCTCGAGCGCGACGGTGAGTTCGCCGCTGCATGGGCGTTCGCGGGAGAGCTGGAAGCCGCAGTCGCGCTGGGGTTCTTCGTCGAGGCACACGAGGCCGTCGATGAGATGCTCACCGCCAAGCAGGCCCAACGCGCCAAGGAGCTCTTGACCGAGCTCGCCGCGCGGGACGAACGCGACGCTCAGAACAGCAACCTACGCGCCGAGCTCGAGCGGATCTTCGAGTTCGGTGACAAGTACTCGACGGCGACCCAGTCCGAGCTGTACGACGCGCTCTCGACCATTCTCGACGCGCGCCCCGCGTTCGGTCGTTCGCGCGAGGCGTTCGCTCGCTCGATCGAGCTGGAGCCGAATGCGCGTCGAGTCGTCGAGTACGGCAGTGCGCTTCGTACGGCTGGTCAGCTGGACTACGCGATCTCGCTGCAGCAGGCCGCTCAGCCGATCGAATCGGTCCGCACCGATCCTGATGCCCTCGCTGCGCTCCTCGTCGATCTCTCGAGCGCGGACCGAATGAGCGAGGCGCAGAGATCGCTCAAGACCTGGAAGGGCGATGCCGGCGGCACGCTGGAGTTCTACCGTTCGGCGGCGGAGATCGTCTATCGCTCCGGGAATCTCGGCCCGCTGAGAGACCTTGGATCTGCGCTCATCGACGTCGGCGGCGAACTCGGGAACGAATGGGGCCGCTTTCTTCGCGACGTCGCGGTCATCGATCGAACCGTCCAAAGGGAAAAAGGCAGGGCGAACCTGAAGGCCCTCGAGGACACGGCGAAGTCGCTCAGAGACTTCGCGAGGGAGAGCAGCAGCGCCGTCGAGCCCTTCCCCGGCGCGAAGATCGACGCGTGGTTCTATCTCGCCGAGCTCTACAACTTCCTCGAACAGCCAGGCAAGGAGCGCGCTGCGCTGCAGGAAGGACTGCGCCGCCGCCCTGACGGCTCGGTCGACGCCTGGATCCGATTCGCGGAAGCTCTCGCGGCGAGCAAGCCCACGCCGTGGCGCGACGTCGAAGAGGCGTACACCAATGCTCTCGATCTCGATCCATCTCGAACCGCGGATATCGCACCTGCCTGGTACGAGGCCGCGCGCAGGAATCTCGCGGGCCGCGGACTCACCGTCCAGGCCGTGATCGGTGAGGTCGCACGCTTCGGTTCGCCGCTGCGCGAGGTCTCTCCGGCCGTGCACACGATGCTCGCCCAGGATCACCTGGCGAAGGGCCAGAACTTCGCCGCGCTCCAGTCCGCGCGGCGCGCGCTCCAGGACCACCCGAATCTCGTCCCGCCCGTGGACGTCATCATCGCGGCGAAGCTGCGCGAGCCGAGCCGGTACGACGTCGACCGCGACATCGTGGAACGAATCGAGGCCGCCGGAATCGACGAGCGAGTCGAGGGGTTCCTGAGCCAGCTCCCCGAGGGGAGCCTCAAGGGCGACTCACTCGTACGCGCCATTCGAGCCGCGCCGGAGCGCTTCGGCCCCCCGGAGGTCGCGCGCTGGTACCGCAAGCGCGGTGAACCGGGGAAGGCGGGCGAGGCCCTGGAGTCCATTCAGAGTCTCGAAGGGGAGGAAGCGCCGGCGTCGCTGCGCCTCCTCCGCGCCCAGACGCTCTTCGACGAGGGGCTCTACGACAAGGCGATCGATTCGCTGGAGACGCTCGGCAGTGACCCGCAGCTCGGGTCGGAGGCCCTCGTTCTCCGCGCACGGGCCATGGTGCGGAGCGGTCGACCGGAGCGCCTGGACCCCATCGTTCGAGAGATGCTCGCGGGGAATCCAAGCCCGTCGGTCGCGCTCGAGATGGCCGACGTCCTCATGGAGAGCGGGCGCCCCGACCTCGCGCTGGTGCTGGTCGACCTCCTCGACGCGTCCCCCGAGACGCGTACGCCCGAGTTCTACCGTCGCCGCGTTCTCGTCGACGTCCTGCTGGTCCAGAACCGCGGCCCCCTGCCTGCGCGCGAGTCGATCATCCGCGCCGAGGCCTACCTCGGCGACGGCACGCCGGAGCTCGCAGCCATCCTGTTCGCCGTCGCGACGCGACAGTGGACGGAGCTCCCCGATCTCGTCGAGCGAGTCCGCGAGAGCGACCTCGTCCTGTCGGACGAGCAAGAGGTCGCGCTGATGCTTCTCGAAGAGAGGCTCGAGGCCGGCGGCCGTGCGGCCGAGGCCGGTCTCGCGGCCGCTCCGCGCGACCCCGCCTGGGCGTTCCTCGACGCCACGGCGAGTGCGCTCGTCGACGAGGACATCGTGCTCCCGGACTGGTTCGGACCGCGCGCTGCGGACGATGCTCTGCGCCTGCTCAACGGCCCCACGCTCCGCTTCGCACGCGATCCGCGCGAAGCGCTCGTGATCTTCCTGCTCTCGGACGTCCCGGGCTGGGCTCCTTGGCTCCTGCCGATCGTCACCGCCGTCGGCGAGAACACGAAGAGCACGATCTGGGCGCCGTGGCTGGAGATCCGCATTCGCGAGACGCGTGAAGACGACGAGATTCGCAGGCTCGTCGAGCGAATCATCGAGACGGAACCACAGTTCGGACCCGCCCACGGGCTCGCGCTCGAGCTTGCGTCGGAGGTGTTTCCGACCGAACCGCTGCATCCACAGATCGTGCGCATCCGTCGCCGCAGGCTCGAGAGCCTCGGGGCGGATCTCATCGATGATCCGGTCGAGGTGGCCATCGCCGAGGCGGGCGAGCTCGCGCGCCTCGGTCGGAACGACGAGGCCATCGTGCAGCTTCAGCAGATCCTCAAGCAGGAGGGCGTGACCGACACGAAGGCGCGCTTCATTCAGGGCCTGCTTCAGATTCGAGCGCTCCAGCCGGCCCTCGCTGCGCAGTATCTCTTCGATGCCGCGATGGGCGATCCGGGGATCTTCCGGACGATCGTGATCGACTCGCTCCTCCTGTCGATCGAGGCCTCGCTGAGAGCGATGGAGGAAGGGATCCCGCAGCGCGGCGGACTCGGTCGCGAGGACGCACTGGAGATGCTCGACCAGCTCGCGGCGCGCTACCCGCTCGATCCCGTCGTTGCGCTGGCCCAGCTCCGGCTCCAGGATCTCGCCGAGGGCGAACGCGGTCCCCGCGCTCGCGGCATCCTCGACACGATGTTCCGACGGTCGGGCCGTCGGACGCTCGAAGACCTCCGCTCCGGCAGCACGGCGGCATGGGTCAGGTACCTCTCTCCCGTCGCGCCAGACGTCGCCCAGGAGGTCGTCTCCCGCGACCTGGCGCTGGACCCGGGCAGCCTGGAGCTGTGGCAGCTCTCCGGCCAGGCTGCCGAGGCGGCCGGCGATCGAGAGGAAGCGCGGATCGCCTACGAGACGCTCCTGGCCATCGATCCTCAGCCGGAGACCGGATACGCGCTGGCCGAGCTCCTGATCACCGACGGTGCTCCGCGCAACACACTCGAGGGGATCCTCAGGACGGCCGACACGTCGCGCGGCGGCGGGACTCTTCGTTCGATCTACCTGCGAGCCCTCGCGGATCTGCACGGGCCGAGCACGGACAATCCACAGAAGCTCGACATCGTCGTCGAGCGCACGAAGACTCTCTGGAACTCGCGAGCGCGCGGCGAGGTCGACCCCCTCGCCGTCGGCCTCCTGTACGTCGATGCGCTCTTCCTGCGAGGGACGCGAGAGGATCTGGCGAAGCTCGGAAAGGTCCTCTCCGATCTCGCGCCCATCGCGAACGAGCGCCCCTACGCGGGCGGTCTCGTGAGCGCGTTGGAGGGCATCCGCGCCACGCGTGCCGCCGAGGAGCGGAGGAGCGCCGCAAGGGCTGCCGCTGAAGCCTCGGAAGATGCGACCGACCAGGGCGCCGACAACGGCGCCGAGTGACGCTCGCCCTCGACGCCGTCAGGCGCGGGACAGCGCCCCCTGTCCCTCGAGCACTTCCCGCATCGTCCCGAAGCTCCAGGTCGCGAGGAGGCGGTCGAGTCGCTCCAGGCTTCGCTCGAGTCCGACGTAGTGACGGAACTTCTTGAGCGCCGGCGCGTCGATTCGCGGCTGGCCCGGGTCGAACTCCCAGGGGTGCAGGTAGAGCGCGACGGGCCGACCGAGCTTCGTCACGCGTGAGATCGCGGCTCGGTGGACGCGGCCCGGCAGGAGGCGGAAGTAGCCCCCACCGCCGATCGGCAGGTTCTTGGAGCCGACGGGGAACGTCGTCACCGGGAACTCCACGACGCTCCCGTGCGGCGTATCGACGGTCGAGATGCCCGGCTCGAAGTCCGGGATGCCGTACGTCGGGTGCCGCACCGGGTGCACGCTGGAGTCGTACAGGTAGCCGCGCTCCGCGAGCACGTCGAACGCCCAGAACGTGCGGCGGGTCAGAGTGAAGGTCGAGGCGCGGAAGCCCAACGGGCGCGGGACGCCGGCGGCCTCGATCGCCTCCTCGGTGCGCGCGAGGTGCTCGCGGAATCCGTCGGGTCCGTCGAGGTCCCAGAGGAACTCGTGCTCCCAGCCGTGGCTCGCGATCTCGTGGCCCGCCTCGTGGCAGCGCCGGACGAGGTCGGGGCGTCGCGCAGCGACCCAGCCGAGGAAGAACATCGTCGCGCGCGCCCCTCGGCGCTCCAGCAGCTCCAGCAGCGCGTCCATGCCGACGTCCAGGCGGGACGGGACGTCGTCCCACGACTCCTTCGGGAAGGCCGCCTGGAGGTTGGCGACCTGGAAGAACTCCTCGACGTCGAACGAGATCGCGTGCCGGGGACTGTCGCTCATCGCTCCGAATCATGGCCCGCTTCGGGCCGGCGGCAAGCGATTCCGTCGTCCGGGTCGCCGGAGTCTCCCCGCGCGACGGCGTCGAGCACCCCCTCGAGGGCGTCGAGGCTCCTCTCCCACGTCAGGCGCGACACGCTGCTGCGCAGTCGCTCGGGCGGCGGAGGGTCGTCGAGAAGCGCCGAGAGCATCGCTCCGAGGACCTCCGGATCGCGCGTCGTCGCGAGCATCGACGGATCGGTCAGGAGCTCCCCCGTACCTCCCGCGTTCGTCGCGAGGACGGGACAGCCCGCGCTGAGCGCCTCCAGGACGACGTTCGGGCGTCCCTCGCGCGAGCTGGTCAGGACGAGGACGTCCGCCGCGCGGTACCAGTCGACGAGCTCCTCCGGAGGCCGCTCCCCCATGAGCTGGACGCGCTCGGAGAGCCCGCGCTCGCGGGCGGCCTCCTCGCCGCCGGCCTCACCGACGCGGCCGCCGTGACCGCGGTCAGCCAGGACCTGCTCGACGCGATGGTCGAGCTCGGGGGCGCCCGAACGCTCGCGGCGCTCACGCCCAACGGCGTCGACGCGGATCACTTCCGTCCTGGACCGCGCGCCGAGGCTCGGGCGCGCCTCGGACTGGCGTTCGAGGGCGAGCTGGTGCTCGCCGTGGGGCACCTGATCGAGCGCAAGGACCCGCTCCTCACGCTGACCGCCTTCGAGCGCGCGGGCCGCGCCGGCGCTCGGCTCGCGTTCGTCGGCGCGGGGCCGCTCGCCGG
>JBCCSK010000338.1:0-6791 GCA_039200205.1 Planctomycetota bacterium | reverse complement strand
GGCCCAAACCGGGTTGCGGTCGCTCGCCGCGAACCACGTCAGGGTTTGAGCTCAGGCCCTTCGAAGCACTCGCAGAGCTTCACCTGTCGTCGTTCGTGAGTTGGAGCGAGCCGTACAGGCGAGAGACCGCACCCCGGTTCGGACCGTCGGCGCTTGCTCCGCGACGAAGTCGCGGGGCAGGCGCGGACGGTCCAAACCGGGTTGCGGTCGCTCGCCGTAGGCCCCGTCAGCGATTCGGCTGCGGCGTCGTTCGCAGGTACGGCTTCAGCTCCTGGAAGCCCTTGGGGAACTTCTTCTTCGCGTCCTCGTTCGACACCGCCGGAACGATGATCACGTCGTCGCCGTCGCGCCAGTCGGCCGGCGTCGCGACCGAGTGCTCGGCCGTGAGCTGGAGCGAGTCGATCACGCGCAGGAGCTCGTCGAAGTTCCGGCCCGTGCTCGCCGGGTACGTGATCATCAGCCGGACCTTCCGGCTCGGGTCGATCACGAAGACCGACCGCACGGTCAGCGTCGCCAGCTCGTTCGGGTGGATCATCCCGTAGGCCTCCGCGACCTTCCGCTCGGGGTCCGCGACCAGCGGGAAGTTCAGGGCGACGCCCTGGGTCTCCTCGATGTCGCCGGCCCAGGCGCGGTGATCCTCGATCGGGTCGACGCTCAGGCCGACCACCTTCGTATTGCGCTTCGCGAACTCGCCGGCGAGCGCGGAGACGCGACCCAGCTCGGTCGTGCACACGGGCGTGAAGTCCTTCGGATGCGAGAAGAGGACGCCCCACCCGCCCCCGAGGTACTCGTGGAAGTCGATCGGACCCTCGGTCGTGTCGGCTTGGAAGTTGGGGGCGTCGTCGCCCAGGAGAATGGCCATCGCGTTCGGTCGATTCTTGCGTTGAGGATGGGGTTGGGGCCGGGAGGTCGCCTCCCGACCTGGAGACCGCACTGGAAGGCAGGAGGCCCGGGGCCGCAACGGTGCCTCGTCCCGAAAACGTGCCGCGGCGACGCCGGGGGGGCCGCATCCCCGCGCGCGAGGCTCGCGAATTCCGCCCTATGGACGGACATGCCTACGTGATCCTCGGCGCGACCGGAGGCATCGGCAGCAGCCTCTGCCGCAGGATCGCGGCCCGCGGCGGCCGGCTGCTCCTGGCGGCGCGCGACGAGACGAAGCTGGAGACCCTGGCCGGCGAGCTCGACATGCCGTCCGAGAGCGTCGACGCGGCCGAGCCCGCCGACGTCGCCCGGGCGGTCAAGGCCTGCCAGTCCGCGCACGGTCGGTTCGACGGGATCGTGAACAGCGTCGGGTCGATCCTCCTGCGGCCGGCGCACATGACGAAGATCGAGGACTTCGATGCGACCGTGCGGGCGAACCTGCGGACGGCGTTCGCGACGATCCACGCGGCGGCCCCCGCGCTGCGCAAGGGCGGCGGCGCGATCGTCCTCCTCAGCACGGCCGCCTCCCGGACCGGACTGCCGAACCACGAGGCGATCGCGGCCGCGAAGGGCGGCGTCCAGGGTCTCGCGCTCTCCGCCGCCGCCACGTACGCGGCCCAGGGGATCCGGGTCAACGTCGTCGCCCCCGGGCTCGTCGACACGCCGCTCGCCTCCGGGATCACGTCGTCCGAGAAGGCGCTGGAGACCTCGCGCGCGATGCACCCCCTCGGGAGGATCGGCGAGGCGGACGAGGTCGCGAGCGCGATCGAGTGGCTCCTCGACCCCGCGCAGGGCTGGGTGACCGGGCAGATCCTCGGCGTCGACGGCGGGCTCGGAACCGTCCGCACCCGCTGAGGGGGCGATCTCCGGCCGCGCCATGCCCACGGTGAGTCCCACCTGGACGATCGTCGCGCACGCGGCGGCGACGTGGGCTCTCGTCGGCCTCATCTGGACGGTCCATGTCGTCCACTACCCGCTCTTCGCCGCGGTGGGAAAGGGCTTCCGCGCCTACCACACGTCGCACATGGAGCGGATGACGATCGTCGTCGCTCCGCTGATGCTCGTCGAGCTCGCCACGGCCGTCTGGCTCTGGCTGGAGCCGCCGCCCGGGACCGAAGCGCGCCAGTGGCTCATCGGGCTCGTCCTGCTCGGCGTCGTCTGGCTGGAGACCGGCCTCTTCGCCGTTCCCCAGCACGGCCGCCTCGAGGCGGGGTTCGACGAGGCGACCCACCGCGCGCTGATGGCGGGCAACCTCGTGCGCACGCTCGCCTGGACGGCGCGCGGGGTCCTCGTCGCGTGGATCACGGTCCGCTGGCTCGAGAGCGCCGCCGCCGGAGGGGCCTCGCTTTGACGGCGTACGACGCGATCGTGGTCGGCACCGGCTTCGGCGGGCTCGGCGCGGCGCTGACCCTCGCCGAGAGGGGGGCGCGCGTCGGCGTCTTCGAGCGGCTCACCTACCCCGGCGGCTGCGCCTGCACCTTCGAGCACGACGGCGACCACTTCGAAGGCGGGGCGACGCTCTTCTCGGGCTTCGACGAGGGACAGATCTTCCAGCGCTGGATCGATCGCCACGGGATCGACGTCGAGGTCGAGCGCCTCGACCCGGCGCTCGAGCTTCGCACGCCGCGCGGCGTGATCCGCGCCTCCCGCGATCGGAACGAGCTTCGCGCGCAGTTCGAGTCGATCGACGGCGCGCCCGTGGACGCCCTCCGGCAGTTCTTCCGTCTGCAGGAGCGCGTCGCCGCGGCGCTGTGGCCCGTCCTGGACGACATCGGGCTGCTTCCGCCCCTGACCCCTTCGCGCGTCCTGCGCCACGCCGCGCGCCTCCCGCGCTACGTGCCGCTCGCGCGCCTCGTCGGCCGGCCGCTCTGGAGCGTGCTGCAGCGGTACGGTCTGGAGGACTTCGAGCCGCTCGTCTCGTGGCTCGATTCGCAGTGTCGGATCACCGTGCAGTGCGGCGTCCGCGAGGCCGAGGCGCCGTTCGCGCTCTCGGCGCTCGACTACCACCACCGCGGCGCGACGCACGTGCGCGGCGGGATCGGGGAGCTCGCGTGGGGACTCGTTCGCGCGCTTGAGTCGCTCGGCGCGGACGTGCACTTCGGCGCTCCGGTCAAGCGCGCGTCGCGCGGCACCGACGGGCGCTGGACCGTGCGGGCACGCGGCGCCGAGTGGACCGCGCCCCACGTCCTGTTCAACGCGCTTCCCCAGGACGCCGCGCGCATCGCCGGACTCGACGATCCGCGCCTCGCGCGCACCGCGAAGCGCGTGGAGAGCGGCTGGAGTGCCGCGATGCTCTACCGGACCGTCCGGCCGCCGAGCGGCTGCGGTCCGTCGGCGCGTCACCTCGAGCTCGTCGCCGACACGAGCGCGCCGTTCATCGAGGGGAACCACGTCTTCCTGTCCATCGGGGCCGCGGGGGAGGGCGTCGCGAACCCCTCGCTCCGGCGCGTGACGGTCTCGACCCACATCTCGGTCGAGACCCTCCGCGATGCGACCGACGACGCCCGGCGGCACTACGTCGAGTCGGTCCAGGGCCGCATGCGGGAGACGATCCGCGAGCTCGCCCCCGAGTGGGACGTCGTCGCGCGCGAGTTCACCGCGTCTGCGAGGACGTTCGCGCGCTGGACCGGGCGCTCCGAGGGGCTCGTGGGGGGGATCCCGCGGCGCGCGGGCCTCGCGCAATATGCGGAGGTGTTCGGGCGACGACTCCCCGCGGGCTTCCACCTCGTCGGGGACAGCGTCTTCCCCGGGCAGAGCACGCTCGCCTGCGCCGCCGGTGGGGCGCGGATCGCGGACGCTCTGGTCGGCCGATCGCGGGCGGAGGGCGCTGCCGCGCCTCGCAGCGCGGGCGGCGCGCGCAGTCCTGCCGCCTGAGGCCGTTCGCCGCCCCTTGACTCGATGGCGGGGGCTCTTTGACGCGCCCTTGATGATCGGCCCATAGCGTGCCGCGCACGTCAACCGCGCCTACAGGTCCTCTTTCACCGCAAGGCCCGCTCCCGTCCCCGCGGGACACGCCGCCCCCCAACAGTGTCGCCCCGCGCGACAGCCCCGCCTCACGTGGTCCCCCGCCGCGCAATCCGTCGGATTGTGGCCCTCGCGATGATGCAGCTGACCGCTGCTACCGCCATCGGCCAGCAGTCCGGTTCCATCCGAGGGTCGGTCCGTGACGCCGACTTCGACGCTCCAATGGGGGCCGTCGTGGTCGAGATCACGGACACCGGCGCCGTCGTCCAGACCGACGCTCGAGGGAACTACTTCTTCGGCGACGTCGCACCCGGCACGTACTCCGTTCTGTTCCGAAAGGACGGCTACAACAACGAGCTCGCACCCAACGTCCTCGTCTCGGCCGGCGAGCTGACCGACCTCGACGTCGACCTGAGCGGCAAGTTCGACGACATGGACGCGTTCACGGTCACCGAGCAGACGCTGATCGGCGGCAGCGACGAGGTCGGCCTCCTGAACCTCCGGTTCGAGGCGCCATCGCTGATCGACTCCGTCGGCCGCGACCTCTTGAGCCGCGCCAGCGTCGGCAGTGCGGACGAGGCGCTGAACCTGATCTCGGGTGCGACGGTCGCCGCCGACGCGACCGCCGTCATCCGTGGCCTTCCCGACCGCTACGTCAGCTCGCAGGTGAACGGCGTCCGACTTCCCTCTGCGAACGAGGACAAGCGCGCCGTCGAGCTCGACCAGTTCCCGAGCGCGATCATCGAGAGCGTCCAGGTTTCGAAGACGTTCACCCCCGACCAGCAGGGCGATGCGTCCGGCGGCGCGGTGAACATCGTGCTCAACAGCATCCCGGACGAGCCGATCTTCAACTTCAGCGCCCAGACGAGCTACAACTCGCAGGCGTCCGGCATCGACGACTTCCTGTCGTACGACGACGGCGGCGTTGGACCGTTCGGTCGCGAGTCGAGCGAGAGGCCGATCCAGACGGAGGGTGAGAACTGGACCGGGGACGTCGGCGTCTCGGAGACCGACGCGCCTGCGCAGTACAAGTTCTCGACGGCGCTCGGCGGCGGGCGCGAGCTCGACAACGGGGTTCGTGTCGGCGGCTTCTTCAGCCTCTTCTACGAGAAGGACTCGAGCCACGTCGAGGGAGCGGTGAACGACCAGTACTGGGTGAACGAAGCCGCCGGTCCGGGACTGACGCCCCAGCTTCCTCAGCAGCAGGGGGCCGACGAGTTCTTCACCCGGCTGTTCGACATCACAGAGAGCCAGCAGTTCGTCCAGTGGGGCGGACTCGTGTCGGGAGGGATCGAGTGGGACAACAACCGGGTCGGTCTCCAGTACCTCTACTCGCACACGGCCGAGGACGTTGCGACGCTCGCCGAGGACACGCGCGGCAAGGAGTTCTTCATCCAGGGCTATGACGTGAACGACCCGGCGGGTCCGGGCAACGTCATCCAGGACATCCGAATTGCGCCCTACCTGCGAACCGAGTCGCTCACCTACACCGAGAGAACGACCGGGACTCTTCAGTTCTCGGGCAATCACAAGTTCGAAGTTCCCCAGTTCGGTGCCGACGGGTTCATGGTCTTCCGTGACCCCGAGTTCGACTGGACGCTCGCGACCAGCTTCGCGGACCTCGATCAGCCCGATAAGCGGTTCTTCGGCGCGCGCTGGACCGCGAACAGCTTCGACCCCGGCAATCCGGCGTTCGGCCTGCCGCCCTCGATTCGGGACGAGCGGTTCGAGGCCTTCCGGCCCGCGGCGAACATCAACCTCGGCAACCTCCAGCGGATCTACAAGACGATCGAAGAGGACAGCAGTCAGATCCAGCTCGCGACGACTCTTCCGTTCGATCAGTGGAACGGTGACGAGGGCTACTTCAAGGTCGGCTACTTCGACGACGACGTCACGCGGACGTTCGACCAGGAGAGCTTCGGCAACTTCACGAACAGTTCGACCGAGGACCTCACGTTCTTCGGCAACTTCTTCGAGGACTCCTGGAGCGCCAACTGGCAGAACGAGGACCACCCGATCACCCAGGGCCTGGCGATCGACGTCGACTACTTCGGTGAGTTCAACGTCGACGCGTTCTACGCGATGATGGATCTGCCCATCACGTCGAAGCTCAAGCTCATCGGCGGCGCGCGCCTCGAGAACACGGAGATCATCACCGTTCTCGATCCCGGCGAGGACGCGGACTTCTTCGACCCGAACTCCTCGGAACAGCCGGGCCCGTTCACGCCGGAGGACCTCGCGCGCATCGCCGAGCCCTACACCGAAGAGGACGTGCTCCCCGCGCTGTCGATGGTCTACGAGGTGAGTCCGGCGTGGACCGTTCGCGCCGCCTACAGCGAGACCGTCGCGCGTCCCACCTTCAAGGAGCTCGTCCCGATCCTCCAGCAGGAGTTCCTCGGCGGTCCCATCTTCGTCGGCAACCCCGACCTCGTTCTCGCCGAGCTCGAGAACTACGACCTCCGAATCGACTACCGACCGACGGAGACGTCGCTGCTCTCGTTCTCCTACTTCTACAAGGACATCGAGAACCCGATCGAGAACGTCCAGGTGGGCTTCGACTTCAGCTTCACGCAGCCGTTCAACTTCGAAACGGGCACGCTGAGCGGCGTCGAGTTCGAGGTGCGCCAGGGGCTCGAGCCCCTGTGGAGCGGATTCGAGGGGCTCAACTTCGGCGCGAACGCGACCTTCATCGACTCCGAGGTCGACCTTCCGGCGTCCCAGTCCCAGGCACTCGCCGACCAGGGGTTCCCGATCACGTCGCGGGATGCCACGAACGCGCCTGAGTATCTCTACAACATCTACTTCACCTACGACGTCCCGGACGTCGGGACCCAGCTCGGGCTCTTCTACACGGTGCGCGGCGACACGCTCATCGCCGGCGATGGACTTGCGAACGTCAGCAACTT